>CAMGZU010000001.1 GCA_946183085.1 uncultured Erysipelotrichaceae bacterium
GATCGACACCACAAAAAGAGTGTTCACCGACGATGCCATCACCTTCTATGGCTCTCTTATTGAAGCAAAACCTTTCTGATTGACTTCCCTTAAAGGGAGGGTAGAATTGTCATTGCGTTGAAGGAGACATGCTTAAGGCAAACGCCACGAAGTACCACTCCGGAGCCCCTAGGGAAATAACTTAGGCGTCCCATCCCGCGTTAAGGGAGAAGAGAAGAAGCGGAGAATCGTTCTCCGAAATAAGGTGGTACCGCGCCAAATGCGTCCTTATGGAAGGGCGTTTTTTATTGCCCAGGAGGAACATTTATGTTCGTAGTCTACAATGGCGAGAAGAAGGAATTAAACGAAGGCGCCAACGGCTTTGACGCCGCCAAAGCCCTCGACCCCGAGAAGAAAAACAAAGCCCTCGCCTACAAAATCGGCGAGAAGCTCTTCGACATGAGGACGCCGATTGCTGACGGCAGCGAAATCTCTTTCGTGATGCCAGAGAGCAAAGAAGGCTTCGAGATGATGAACCACTCCTGCTCCCACTTGATGGCGCAGGCTTTGATGCATCTATATCCCGGCTGCCTCTTTGGCTTTGGCCCGGCGATCGAAGAAGGCTTCTATTACGACGTCGACTTCGGAGACCGCGTCATCACCGAGAAGGATTTCCCCGCGATTGAGGCGGAGATGAAGAAGCTCTCCAAGCAAGCGATCCCCTATCAGAGGGAAGAGCTTTCGATGGACGATGCCTGCGAGGTCTTCAAGGCCAATCATTACAAAGTCGAGCACATCAAAGAGCTCGAAGGCGTCATCTCTTGCTATAAGCAAGGCGACTTCATCGACCTTTGCCGTGGGCCCCACGTCCCCAACACTTCCTATTTGAAGCATTTTAAGCTTCTTTCCGTCGCCGGCGCCTATTGGAGGGGCGACTCCAAAAACAAGCAGCTCACCCGCATTTACGCGACCTGCTGGGAGAGCGAGGAAGCCTTAAAGAATTACCTCGACATCTTGGAGCGCCGCAAGGCCAACGACCACCGCCGCCTTGGTAGAGATCTTGGCTTATTTATGCTCAGCGACTACGCGCCTGGCATGCCTTTCTTCTTGCCTAACGGCATGATCATCATGAACGAGCTCATCAATTATTGGCGTGAAGTCCATGCCAAAGAGGGTTACCACGAAGTCATCACCCCGACGATGATGAACCGCAAGCTTTGGGAGGTCTCGGGCCACTGGGATCACTACAAAGAGAACATGTACACCACCAAGGTCGACGAAGAAGACTTCGCCATCAAGCCGATGAACTGCCCCGGCGCGATGCTTGTTTATAACAACTCCATCCATTCTTATAAGGATTTGCCCTACCGCATCTCCGAACTTGGCCACGTCCACCGCCACGAAGCAAGCGGCGCCTTAAATGGCCTTTTCCGCGTCCGCGCCTTCACTCAGGACGACGCCCACATCCTCTGCCGCCTCGACCAAGTCGAAGACGAGGTCAAGCGCATCATGTCGATCTTTGATCGATTCTATGCCCTCTTCGGCCTCTCCTATAAGATCGTCTTATCCACGAGGCCCGAGGACAACTACATCGGCGAGCCCGAATTCTGGGACAAGACCGAAGCCATCTTGGCGGAAGCCTGCAAAGACTCGGGCCACGAATATCAGATCAACCCGGGAGACGGCGCCTTCTATGGCCCGAAGCTCGATTTCAAGCTCAAGGATTCCATGGGCCGTACTTGGCAATGCGGCACCATCCAGCTTGACATCAACCTCCCCCACCGCTTCGGCTGCACCTATGTGGACGAAAAAGGCGAGAAGGTTGAGCCGGTCATGCTCCACCGCGTCGTCTTCGGCTCCATCGAGCGCTTCATCGGCATCCTTATCGAGAACTATGGCGGCGCCTTCCCGACCTGGCTTAGCCCCGTGCAGTGCGCGGTGCTTCCGGTCAACGCCTCGGTGCATGGCGAATACGCCAAAGAAGTCGCCAAGCTCCTTGAGGAAAACGGCGTCCGCGTCAAGCTCGACGATTCCAACGACAAGCTGGGCTATCGCCTCCGCTCCTCGCAGGTCAACAAGATCCCCTTCACCCTCGTGATCGGCGATAAGGAAGTCGAGAGCAAATCGGTCACTTACCGCGTCTATGGCAAGCAAGAGCAAATCTCCATTCCCCTCGAGGAATTCAAGGATTTGATCTTAACCTCCATCAAGACCAAAGCCCGTTATTAATCCAAAGCTTAAGCCCGGTGTCAAAACCGGGCTTTCTTTGTATACATTTTTGCGCTTTTTCGTAATGCGCGTATAATGCGAACGATATGCCCCTCCCACCGACTGAGAAAAATCGCATGCATCTCTTCCCAATCCGCTTCGACTATTTGGCGAAGAAGATGACCGACCACCCCTTTGTCATCATCGCGGTGTGTTTTTTGACGATGGGTTTTGAAGCGGCCTATCTTCTTTTCGGCTTCACCCAGCTTTCCCGCTTCCATACCACCTTTTGGGATATGCCATTCTTCTTTTTGAGCCATGGTGGCTTGTTCTTGACCGCCCTTCTTGGCTTCCTTTACTTCACGCTGACCCGGAAGGAAGCCGAAAAGCACGGCAAAACCTATCTCAAGGTCGGCTATGTCTTGAACTTCGTCTGCATCCTTTTCGCGATGACGACTTCCTACCGCGATTTCATCGCCAACCGAAACACCCTTTTGATTTACGTCATCATCTGCCTCTCTTTGACGGCCTTCTGCACGATTGACCCCTTTTCTTACATCGGGATGGTCTTGATCTCCGAAGCCATCTTGATGCTTTCCCTATCCCTCAATGGCGCGGGTGAGCGTCTTGGCCTTATTTATCCGATCGTCGCGATTTATACCCTTCTGGCGATGGCTCTCGGCCTTGAGGTTTATTTCTATCAGGTCACTACCTCGATCGCCGAGGAGAAATACCGGAAGCTTTCGACCCACGATGGCTTGACCGGCTTAAGGAACCGCCGCTCCCTTGACTATGTCATGAACGACGCCTATAGCCATGGCGTCCGCTTCGTCGTGATGACCGACGTCAACCGCTTCAAGCAGATCAACGACGAAAACGGCCATGAATTCGGCGATAAGGTGCTCAAAGATGTCTCGGATGTCTTCCGCGAGCAATTCGGCCACCACGTCTACCGTTATGGCGGAGATGAAATCGTCGCTTTGAGCAAATCAAGCGACTCCAAAGAACTCGTCGAAAAGGCAAGCGCCATCAACAAAGCGCTCCATGACCTCTATCCCAATAGCGACATCTCGGTCTCCTTTGGCATCGCTGCTTTGGAAGGCGATCAGGATGGCAACGCGATCCGCAAAGCCGATAAGGCGCTCTATCTTGCCAAACATAGCGACGATCACATCCATTTCTTCGAGGAATAAGGAAGGCTTCGGCCTTCTTTTTTTCGTTGCACTTCGTTTTCCTAAAGGAACAAAGCGGGTCTATAATCCTGCCATGACTGAATTTATCAACAAGACTTTTACTGGGGAGCGCGCTTGCTTCTTTGCCAAAGACGCCTCCTTTACCTCCTGCACCTTCACCGATGGCGAGTCGCCTTTAAAAGAAGGCGAGAACCTCATCGTCCGCTCCTCCACCTTCGGCTGGAAATATCCCCTTTGGTATTGCAAAAGCGTCCTCGTGGAAAACTGCCATTGGCTGGAAACCGGCAGAGCGGGCGTCTGGTATAGCAACGACCTCACCGTCAAGGATTCCTTGATCGAAGGTCCGAAGAACTTCCGCCGCTGCAAAGGATTAAGCCTCGAAAACGTTTCGCTCCCCAATGCCTTAGAGACCTTATGGGCTTGCGAAGACGTCAGCTTGCGGAACGTCAAAGCCAAAGGCGATTACCTCGCCATGAATGCAAAGAATATGACCATTGAGCACCTTGAGCTCGATGGCAACTATCCTTTCGATGGCGCGAAAAACGTCACGATCCGCCATAGCGTTCTCCACTCCAAAGATTCCTTCTGGAACAGCGGGAACATCGTCCTCGAAGACTGCGTGATCGAGGGGGAGTATTTTGGCTGGAACTCCATAAACATCACCCTCATCAACTGCACCGTCTCTTCCCTCCAAGGCTTCTGCTACATGGAAGGCCTCACCCTTAAAGGGTGCAAACTCAAGGGGACCTCGCTTTCCTTTGAATATTGCAAAGACATCGACGCCGAGATCCTCGACGAAGTCGATTCGATCAAGAACCCGATTTCGGGGAGAATCGTCGCCAAAGGGTGTGGCGAATTGATCCTCGAAGAAACGAAGATCGACCCCAGCAAAACGGAGATCATTCTCGGATGAAATACGATTTCGATACCCCGATTTCCAGGCGGAACACCGGTTCCTATAAGTGGGACGTCGCCAAAGAAAACGAGCTTCCGATGTGGGTGGCCGACATGGATTTCCCCGTCGCCCCCAAAATCACCGAGGCCCTTTTTAAGCGCGTCGCCCACCCGATCTATGGCTATCAAAGCGAAGCGCTTCCTTGGAAGCAAAGCTACATCAAGTTCTGGGAACGCCGTTATGATTTTCGTTTCAGCGAAGAGGAGATGGCTTTCGCCACCGGCGTCGTCCCCACGCTTTCTAGCGCCGTCCGCAAACTCGCCAAAGCAAACGGCAAAGTCCTCATTATGACGCCGGTCTATAACATCTTCTTCAACTCGATCGTCAATAACGGGAGGACCCCTTCTTGCTCGGAACTCCTCTATGATGGCGAAAAATACTCCATCGATTTCGAAGATCTCGAAAAGAGAATGGGAGACCCCGAATGCTCTTTGATGATCCTCTGCAACCCACAAAATCCCGTGGGTAGACTCTATGGCAAAGAAGAATTGGCCAAGATTGGCGAACTCGCCAAAAAGCATGGCGTCATCGTTGTTTCCGACGAAATCCATGGCCCGATCAGCGAGCCGGGAACGCGTTACATCCCCTTCGCCTCCGTCAATGAGGTGAACCGGATGAATTCCATCACCGCGATCGCCCCGACCAAAGCCTTCAATCTTGCGGGCGTCCAAACCAGCGCGGTCGTTATCCCGAACGAAGAAATCCGCAAGGCCTTCTTGCGCCAGCTCAACACCGACGAATGCGCAGAGCCTAACGTCTTCTCCCTCCCTGCCGCAATCTCCGCCTTTGAGGAAAGCGAGGATTGGTTAGAAGAGTTAAACCAAGTGATCGCCAGGAACCGCAAAATCACCGAGAGTTTCGTCAAAGACAATATCCCCGACATCAAGGTCATCCATGGCCAAGCGACGTATCTGCTTTGGCTCGACGTCTCCAAACTAGGCGAAGGCGAAGCCTTTGCTTCCTTCTTAAAAGAAGAGACCGGCCTCATCGTGAACCCCGGCCCCGAATATGGAAAAGGCGGCGAGCACTTCATCCGTCTGAACGTCGCCTGCCCCCTTTCGAGGCTTCAAGATGGCCTCAATCGTTTGAAAAACGGGGCAATCGCATACAAAAAGAAACAAAACGCTTGATTTCCATCCCCAAATGGGGATAATAGTCGCTGTCGATAAGACGTAGAAAGCAGTTTTCCATCCCGAAAGCTCGCCAGATTCCCCTAGGGAATTGGCCCCTGTACTACTCAAACATCAAGCAAGTACAATCACCGGATGGAGCATGCCTTCATCCGGTTTTATTGATAAGGAGGATTCCACTATCGCTTACTTCAAAGACCGTTCTCGCCCCGAGAAAAGATTCGACCCCATCAACGAGCACATCCGCTACCCGGAAGTCCTTGTCATTGGACCCAATGGCGAATCTCTCGGCAAGATGTCATCGCAAGAGGCCAACCGCCTCGCGATGAGCTATGACCTCGACCTTTACTGCGTCGCCCCCAACGCCAACCCGCCAGTGTGCAAGATCTTGAACTATGGCAAGTTCCGCTTCGAACAACAGAAGCAGGCGAAAGCCAACAAGCGCAATCAGCACGTCGTTGAGACGAAACAGGTCCAGCTCCACTTGAACATCGGCCAGCACGACCTTGAAACCAAGGCTCGCCACGCCAGAGAGTTCATCGAAGACGGGAACAAAGTCCAAATCTGCGTCGTCCTCAAAGGCCGCGAAATGGCCCATAAGGAACTCGGCGAAGATCTATTGAATAAGTTCGTCGACATCCTCTCCGACATCGCAAGTTCCGACAAGCCCGCCGCTTGGCAGGGCAAATGGTACAGCGTTGTCGTCGCCCCGAAAGCGAAGAAACAATAAAGGAGAAAGACTATGCCCAAAATGAAGTCGAAACGCGCTTTGATGAAGCGCATCAAAGTGACTGGCTCCGGCCAGATCAAGAGGAAGCACGCCTACAAAGGCCACCTCGCCCCGAACAAAACCCACAAACAGAAGAGACAGCTCCGCAAGGCTGGCCTCGTCGACAAGACGGACTACAAGAGAATCCGCTTGGTCATCTCGAAGTAATAGGAGGAAAGAAACACCATGGCTAGAGTTAAAGGTGGCACCGTTACCCGTGCCCGCAGGAAGAGAATCCTTAAGGAAGCGGAAGGTTACTTCGGTTCGAAGCATCTTCTCTTCAAGACCGCCAAAGAGCAGGTCCTCCACTCCTATCGCTACGCTTACATCTCCCGCCGCTTGATCAAGCGCGACTTCCGTAAGCTCTGGATCCGCCGCATCAACGCGGCCTGCCGTCTCAACGACATCAGCTATTCCAAATTCATGGATGGCCTCAAGAAGAGCGGCATCGCGATCAACCGCAAGATGCTCTCCGAGCTCGCCATCAACGACGCGAAGGCCTTCACCTCCCTCGTTGAGAGTGCGAAGAAAGCTTCCAAGTAAGCAAAACCAAACGCAAAAAAGAGCAGCGCGCAAGCGTTGCTCTTTTTTCGTCTCCAATGTTACGAAAACGAATCTATACAGTGTACAAATGAGACCGATTATCTATGATGGTGACGGGATAATTGTTTAGTCAATCACGTGGACTTTGTTTGCGAGATAACGGATGACCGGCTCTTTCTTTTTGGCGGGGTAGCCAAGGCAGATGAGCCCAAAGGGAGCAAGGCCAGCTTTGATGTCGAGGGCAAGGGCAAGATCGCGGACCCTCTCTTCTTTCGGCGCGGCGCCAAGATAAACGGCGCCTAAGCCTTGGGCGTGGGCCTCAAGGAGCGCGTTTTCGCTCGCCATCGCGCAATCAATGTCCGAGAAGGAATTGGATTTGAGGTTCTTGATGTCTTTGCAGACCACGAGGAGGACGCTACATTCCTTCGCCGGTCCCCAATATGGGGTGATCGCGGCGATCTCGCCTTTGAGGAAGGAATCCTTAACAACGAAGAATTCCCAAGGCTGTTGGTTGAGGGCGCTCGGGGCTTGCATGGCGGCCCTAAGGATCGCGGTGATCTTCTCGTCTTCGACGGGGGTAGGCAAGAAATCACGGCAGCTGGTACGGCTTAAGATGATGTCGTCTTTCATAAGGCTTCTCCTTCTTCAACTTTTTCTATGCCATCTTCCATGAGGATCGAAGTGATGGAAGAAACGCATTCATCGACTTGTGAGGCCCAATCCCACTTCTTCTCGAAGAATTCGCATTCCTCGATCTTCGGCTTGGTCTTGGGTTTCTTCGGCTTGAAGATCGTGCAGCAATCTTCATAGGGACGGATGGAGATCTCGTAGGTCCCGATCCGCCTGGCGGTGTTCATGATGCTCACCTTATCCTCAACCGCCAAAGGGCGCAAGATGGGGAAATTGGTGACGTCATTGATCGTCTGGATGGAAACGAGGGTCTGCGAAGCGACTTGGCCGATCGATTCGCCCGTCGCAAGAGCGAGGGCCCGGCACTTCTTTGCTACTTTAGTAGCAATGCGGAGCATCATCCTCCGCATGATCGTGATGCAATAGGGTTCGGCGACGTATTTGTAGATCGCTTCCTGGAGTTTGGTGAAAGCAACGACGTTGATTTTGATTTTGGGCTGATAGACGTTAAGCACGCCGATCAGATCCTTGAGCTTATCGATGACCGCTTCCGAGGTATAAGGGGGCGCGGCGAAATGGATGCATTCGACCTTGATGCCCCTTCTTAGAAGCGAATAAGCGGCGACCGGGCTATCGATGCCACCGGAAAGCAAAAGCAAGACTTTGCCATTCATCCCTAAGGGATAGCCACCGCATCCTGGATATTCGTGGGCGTAGACGTAAGCGGAGCTTTCCGCGATCTCGACGTGGATGGTGACGTCGGGATTATGGACGTCGACCGCATAAGAGGAATTCTCCAAGATGTGATCGGCGACTTTGACGCAGATCTCGTACGACTTCAAAGGGAAGAGTTTGTCGATGCGTTTGGTCTCGATTTTAAAGGTCTTGCCGTTTTCTTTTTTGGCGAGCTCCAAGGCGAGTTCGGCGATCTTATCGATGTCTTTTTCAACCGGCAAAACCAAAGAGATCCTTTGGATGCCCGAGACTTCTTGAAGGCGGGAGAGGACCGCTTCTTCGTCTTCTTCGTTAAGACCGACGAAAATATGGTCGTGGGTAACCTGGAAGGTTAAAGAAGGGAAATCCTTTAAGGCATGACGGACGTTTTTGCCTAAGGATTGGATGAATTGCTTTTTGTTGTCGCCTTTGGTCGAAAGCTCGCCAAAGCGGATCATGAAATGTTTGCCGGTCATCGGGTTTTGACCTCCGTGAGGATTTGGGAGAGGGTTTGGAGGAAGGTTTCCACTTCTTCCACGGTGTTACTGGGCGAGAAAGAGACGCGGATCGCGTTATCGGCCCTTCCTTCGTCATAGCCCATGCAAAGGAGTGTTTCCGAAGGATCGACTTTCTTTTCGTCGCAAGCCGAATGCGAAGAGACGTAGATTTCTTTTTCGCTCAAGGCTTCTAGGATAACCGAAGCTTTGTGTTTCAAAAGCGAGAAATTCACCAAGAATGGCGTATGGTCCTTCGGGGAATTGATGGCGAGAAGCGGGTTCTCTTTCAATCCTTTTTCCAAGGCGCTCATCAATTCTTTCGCCTTCGCCTTATGGGCAGGAAGCTCTTTTAAGGCTTCTTCAAGCGCCAAAGACATCGCGTAAGCCCCTGGCATATCGACGGTGCCAGAGCGGTAGCCGTATTCTTGATCGCCCCCCGAAGCAAGCGGGAGGAATTTGATGGTCTTCTTGTAGCAAAGCGCCCCATTGCCTTTTAGCCCGCCGAATTTGTGGCCGGAGAAGGTCAGCAAATCCGCGCAAGAATACTCAAATGCCTCTTTGCCGATCGCTTGGGTGGCATCGACATGGAAATAGGCCTTGGGGTATTGATGGACGATCGAGGCAAGAGTCTTCACGTCATTGATGGAGCCGATTTCGTTATTGACCGCCATAAGCGAGACGAGGATGGTTTGGCTGTCCATCGCCTTCTTCAGTTCTTCTATGTCCACCTTCCCTTCCGAATTGACGGGGAGATAGACCACTTCAAAGCCAAATTGGTCTTGGAGTTCTTTGAGCGCATTTTTGACAGAGCTATGCTCGGCCAGACAAGAGACGATTTTTTTGCCGCGGCTCGCGTATTGGAAAGCAACGCCCTTCAAGGCGAGGTTATTGGCTTCGGTCGCTCCGGAAGTAAAAAGGATCGAATGGGTTTTCTCCAACCTTAAGGCTTTGAGAATCCTCTTCCTCGCTTCTTCCAAATAGCGGTTCGCTTCTCTTCCCGCCTTATGGGGCGAGGAGGCGTTGGCAAAAGAAAGCTCGGCGAGCTTGGCGTAACTATCCAAAGCAAGCCGCGTTGGTTTGCTGGAGGCGGCGTTATCGAGATAAATCATCCCTTATTCCCCTGCGTGGCGCCTTTTGAGCTCTTGAAGGGTCTCTTCGTAGCTCCTGGCGAAATCGCCAGAGAAATAGAGGCCTTCGGTCTGAAGCAAAAGCGTGTTCACTTCTCCGAAGTGATTGCGGTCGCGATTGGCGAAGACGATGGCCGCTTCCGCGAGCATCATCTCCTGCTGGTCGTGACGGATCGAGCGGATCGTCTCTTCGCCACTCCCCTTGAGCTCCGCGACTTGCAGCGAAAGCGCGGTTAAGTCAATCGGGGTATGCGAAAGGATTTTGTAGGCGCGGTCGACCGTCTCGTAAAGCGAATCGATCATCGGGCCATAGCGGTTGTTGACGGATTCAAGATCGATTTGGCGGACCAAGATCTCCGCTTGGCGGAGTTCGGCATAGAAGTCGCGGATCGTCTTTAAGGCCGCTTCGGAATCCGATTTGAGGGAGAGAAGATAATGCTCGAAATCATCGATGGATTGATGGGTCTTCTCAGCCTCGTCGCGGAGTTGGTGCATGCGCTCCACCAAAAGGGTGAAAGGCTGGCGGGTTCCCGAATGGATCAAAGTATCCAAGCTGCGCTTCGTCGCGCCGGCTTTGTTGATTTGGTTTTTGATGCCGTCAATGCGCGCCTGTTCGTCGCCTGTGATCACGAAGATGCGTTTGACGGAAGGGAGCGAGTTGCAGAGTTTGATGTATTTCTTCTCGATCTGCGATTCGGAGCGGTAGATGGACTCGCATTCCTCATCAAAGATGCGCTTGGCCTCTTTCTCTTTGTTGAAGCCTTCGAAGTAATCGTCGATTTCCGCGAGGATGCCGTCTAGCTCAGCTTGGACGTTGCGAAGGTCAAAGGCCTGCAACCGCTTGGTGATGTCAGCAAGGCGGGCTTTGATTTCTTCGAAATCATCGTTGGTGATCAAGTGATGGAGCGGGTAGCCACTCCGCATCATCTCCTCGTAGCGGTTCTTAAGCGAAGCGAGCTTATCGGGGATGACGGTTTGGATGGTCGTGCAGATGTTTGGAAGGTCTGGGAAGACTTTCGCAAGCTGCTCGATGACGGTTTGGATGGTCGGCAAAAGGTCGTTGGCGTCCTCATATTGGGCGCTTTCGACGTAGGCTTCGAACTTATTGAAGAGCTGTTCAATCTTGGCGAAGAGAGAATTAAAGCTCTCCGTCATCAAGGTGAGATCGGCTTGCTTGACGTAGTAATCCTGTTTGAGTTTGCGGAGCTTCTCCTTGAAAGCGAGGGAGGCTTGACGGCACTCCTCCTCCGGCTTAATGACGTTCATCAAGTCGTTGTTCAAAGCGTTGACCCTCGCGTCATATTCGGCGATCTGGGTTTTGACTTCGGGATAATAGGATTTGAGATCCTTCCATTTGCGGTCGCTCACGATGTCCTTGATCCGGTTGATGGAGGCGGTCATGGAGGCGTCGTCTTTGTCCTTGATCTCGCGATACCTCCTGGCGAAGGTCATGTGGATGTCGACGTAAAGGAGGTTGGTCCTCGCGATGATCTCAAGACGCTTGACGAACTGGGCGTCCTGGCCGAAGACCAAGGCGTGGAGGTATTCGAAGCGGCGGACCAATTCGCGGACTTGCTTTTTGGCGCGGAAATGACGGAAGAGGGTGAAATAAAGAATGGTCAAAACGCCGAGGATCGCGATGACGACGACTGCGACGATCGCGATGATTCCCGGCAGGTCAAGAAGTACGGTTGGGGCAAAATCTTTCATAATGCATGAGTATAGCACGCCCACGACGCGCATACGAGGTGCAACCGAATTTCCCTCTACTTTTCTTAAGAGAAAAAAGGAAGAATTTATATATCACTTTATATACTAGACTATGCTATAATAATCTCGATAGATTCTGGAGGTTTTCTCATGATGAAATACGCGACGAATTTTGAGATAAACAACAAGATGGTCACCCTCCTCTCCACCATCATGGAAGAGGTCGGAAGACTCGACGATCCCCACACGATGACCGCCCTAAGCTATGGCAAGGAGAAAGAGACTCTTCCTGACCCTTATGACTACGAAGCTTATGTCTCTTCCTTCCATGTAAACCGGAAGATCGGCCCCAATACGAAGCGGATGTTCCCCTGGCTCAAACGCCAAGAGAAAAAGCTTCATCCTCTATTTGCCGCCTCGGTCTATTGCTATTCGCTGATCGTCATGACGCCTTTGAAGGAAAAGGAATACGAGAAGGCTTTCCTTTATATGAAGGGTTATCTCGCCGAATACCGCCCCATCTTCTCTTGTATCGCCATCCAGCCGGACGAAAAGATCGAAAAAGCCCTCGCCCAATCCTTGGAGAAGGGCGACATCGGCCCCTTCATCCTCTATTGCCTGAAGCTCATTCAAGACGCGATGGCCTTATCCTTAGAACAAACGACAGGCTTTGAAGGCAGAAAGACCCCTTGCATCCGCAAACTCCTTGACGTGATGCGGGCAGGAAGCGAATACTCCTCGAAGGCCATCATGGAAAAGCTTGGCCTAAAAAGCAGAGTCGCCGTCAAACGGAACTACTTGGAGCCTGCCTTAAAAGGCGGCTACATCGAGATGCTTCTCCCCAACAAACCCCACTCCCCCAACCAGCGTTACCGCAAGAAAAAATGAAAAAGAAAAGCAAGAAAGGCTGGATCATCGGATTCAGCATCACTGGCGTCCTTTCTCTCCTCGTCGGTGGTTTCTTCCTCTATACCTCCATCTATTACCACGCCGAAGAAGCCGCTTATTCCTACGAGAAAAGCGATGAATACGTCACTTTTCAAAAGGTGAATGACCTCGGCTTGTCTTTTGAGGCAAAAAATAGGAAGAGCGAAAACGTCTTCCTCTTCTATCCCGGGGCGAAGGTAGAAACTGACGCCTATGCGCCCCTAATGTATGAGCTCGCGAAAGATGGTATCTCTTCTTTCCTTTTTGAAGCGCCCTTCCATCTCCAATTCTTCGACATCAATGAAGCCCTCAAGGCTTTTCCCCTTTATCCGGAAACCACTTCTTTTGTGATGGGCGGCCACTCTTTGGGCGGGGCCGTCATGCCCAAATTCGTTCAATCCCACCCCGAACGCATCAAAGGCATGGCGTTTCTAGCCTCCTATACCGTCGATGATTTCTCTTCGAGCGACCTTTCATCCATCTCCATTTATGGAGAAAACGACAACGTCATGAAGAAAGACCGTTACGAAGACTGCAAAAAGAACCTACCCGCGAAATCCGAAGAACACATCATCAAAGGCGGCAATCATGGGGGTTTTGCCAAATATGGCCATCAAAATGGCGATGGCGAGCTCCTCACGTTAACCCAGATCGAAGAGAGTGCTTCTCTTCTGGCTTCTTTCGTGATCGACCTCGCGTAAAGAAAACTCTTGCATTGGCTCCCTATACTACGTATACTTTCACTCGCGTAAAAGGCAGCATGCCCCTACGCTTCCGTCCGACGTTGGAGACAAATCTAAAGTAAGCCTAGAGCTCCTTGGCCGAAACGATCCAACACCCGGGAAGATGGGAGAGGCACCTATCTTTGGAACGCAAAGAAAGGAGACATAACTATGTCTAGGTACACCGACAGCATCTGGAAAAAGAGCCGTCATCTCAATTTCTCCGTCCTCGAAAATGGCGAAGAGCTCAAAAAGCGCCCGTATGGCCCGGGTCAACATGGCCAGGATCGCAAGAGGAAGCCGTCCGAATACGGCATCCAGCTTCTCGAAAAGCAGAAGCTTCGCACCCTCTATGGCGTCAACGAACGTCAGTTCCGCCGCCTCTTCATGCTCGCGAAGAAAGACCCGACCGTCACCGGTCTCGCCTTCTTCCGCATCTTAGAGAGCCGTCTTGACAACCTCGTCTATCGCATGGGCTTTGCCCGCACCCGCGCTGGTGCCCGTCAGCTCGTCAACCATGGCCATATCTTGGTCAATGGCAAGAAGGTCGACATCGCTTCTTACCTCTGCAACGTTGGCGACGTCATCTCCCTCAAGGAGACCTCCCCGCTCAAAGTCGTCAAGGAATCCCTCGATTCCAAACCCGCGACCGTTGGCTACGTCACCGTCGACGCCGAGAAGTTCTCTGGCACCTTCACCCGTCTTCCGGAACGCAACGAGCTTTCCCAGGACATCCAGGAATCCCAGATCATCGAATACTACAACAGGAAACTCTAATCCCCTGCTATGGTATGGCCCCGAGCAATCGGGGCCTTTTCTTTCCTCTTTTGTTTTTTTTGACACTTCTTTTCTTGCGTCTACGCGCGCGTGTTAGTATGATTAGGCAAAGCGTGTTAGGCACGCTTAACTTCCCACAATGTTACCGTTAATGATCGCCCCGGTTGGGCAAGAGCTCACCATCATCAAAATCGTCGGTTCGCCCGATCGAGCAAAACACCTCCATACCCTAGGCTTCACAAGCGGGCAAAAGGTTGAGGTGCTGCAGCAAGATGGCAAAGCCGTCGTCGTTAAAATCTTAGAAAGCCGCTTGGCGCTAGACCGCTCCACCGCTTCCTCCATCTTCGTCGAATAACTGGGTTCGCCCAGTTTTTCTTTATAAGAAAAGCGGATGGCCAAGCCACCCGCTTGCTTTTTTGCGATTAGAATTCGCCAAGATAGTAGTTCTTTTTGCCTCTCTTCAAGACGATGTATTTGCCATAAAGGGCATCGTCTTTGCTGATCTTTCTGGCAGGGTCGGTGACCTTCACGCCGTTTAAGGAGACGGAGTTGCCGGTAATGAAGGTTCTTGCTTCGCGCTTGCTGGAAGCCCCGCCTAAGGCGATGAGGAGTTCTTCAAGGAGCATCTCCCCTTCGATTTTCTTCTTGAGGGAACCGAGGACTTCCTCGATCGCGGACTCGCTGAGCTCGGCGACGTTGCCGCTAAAAAGAGCTTCGCTCATCTTGACGGCTTCGTTGGCCTTTGCCTCGCCATGGATTTCCTTGACGACTTCAAAGGCGAGTTTCTTCTGGGCGATTCTCGCGCCCGGGGCAGCGAAATGCTCCCTGGCGATGTCTTCGATCTCGTCGTGGGAAAGGAAGGTGAAGACCTTGATGTATTTGACCGCGTCTTCGTCGGTGGTGTTCACCATGTATTGGTATAAGGCATAGGGCGAGGTGAGCTTTTCGTCGAGGAAAAGCGCGCCTTGCTCGGATTTGCCGAACTTCTTGCCATCGGCCCTCGTGATCAAATGGGCGGTCATCGCCTCGGCTTCGGCGTTTTCCCCGTCGATTTTGCGGATGAGCTCCATGCCCGAGGTGAGGTTGCCCCACTGGTCGTTGCCGCCGATCTGGATCTTGCAGCCGTATTCGTGGTTCAGACGGTAGAAGTCGATGGACTGAAGGATCTGATAAGCGAATTCGGTGAAGGAAAGCCCCGCCTCCAAACGCGAGGAGACGATTTCCTTCGAGAGCATGTAATTGATCGAGAAGAACTTGCCATAGTCGCGGAGGAAGTCGATGGTCTGCATGTTGCCAAGCCAGTCGTAGTTATTTAACAGCAAGCCCTTTTCGGGGTCGGAAAGATCAAGGAAGCGTTCCAGTTGTCTGCGGATCGATTCGGTATTGGCCGCTAAAGTCTCCTTGGTTTGGAGATTCCTCTCTTTGCTTTTGCCCGAGGGATCGCCGATCATGCCGGTCGCCCCGCCGACCACCGCGATGATGCGGTGCCCCGCTCTTTGGAGACGCATCAAAATCGAGATCATGACGAAGTTGCCAAGATGCATCGAAGAAGCCGATGGGTCAAAGCCGCAATAGATGGTCTGCTTGCTCTCGAAGAGTTTGCGGACCGCTTCTTGATTTGAATATTGTTCGATCAATCCACGGTAATTGAGATCGTCGATAACGTTTTCCATAAGTGTTAACTCCTACTTGCGCCCGCTTACTCTACCACAACGCAAGAAAAAGTGGCCGAAAAGATGAAGATTTCATCTTTGGAGAAAGAAAAACGCCCCGCGTTTTCACGCGAGGCGCCTTCGATTCGATCAATACATCCCGGCAGGCATGGCTGGGGCGGCTGGCTTTTCTTCTTTGATTTCGCTCACCGCGCCTTCGGTCGTGACGAACAAGGAAGCGATCGAAGCGGCGTTAAGCACCGCAGAGCGCGTCACCTTGGTCGGGTCGACGATGCCTTTTTCGAAAAGGTTCACCCATTCGCCCGTCTTGGCGTTGAAGCCATGGTCCTTCGCCGCTTCTTTTTGAAGCTCGGCGACTTCGTTAGGATCATAGCCCGCATTCTCCGCGATCTGGCGAAGCGGCTCATAAAGGGATTCCAAGACCGCGTCGATGCCGCGTTGGACGTCGACATTCTCGTCTTTAAGGGTCTTCTTGAGGTCCTTATAGACTTCGCACAAAGCGGCTCCACCGCCGACGACGATGCCTTCGCTGACCGCGGCTTTGGTCGCGTTAAGGGCGTCTTCGATGCGAAGCTTCTTGTCCTTAAGTTCGCTTTCGGTGAGGGCGCCGACTTTTAGAAGCGCCACGCCATCGGAGAGCTTCGCGATGCGCTTGGCAAGGTTCTTCTTGTCGTATTCGGAGGTCGCGACCATCTGCTGCTGTTCCAACTCATGGATGCGGTCGTTGATTTCTTTCTTCGATCCAGCTCCGCCGACTAAGACGGTGCTATCTTTCTTGACCGTGGCCTTCTTCACCGAGCCAAGGTCATTGATGGTGACATCTTTGATGGCCATCGCAAGGTCTTTGGAGATGAAACGGGCACCGGTAAGGGTCGCAATATCCTGGAGGGCGTTCTTCTGGGCATCGCCAAATTCCGGAGCCTTGACCGCGACGACGTTAAGCGCCCCGCGGAGCTTATTGACGATTAAGGTCGAGGTGACGTCGCCATCAAGGTCCTCGGCGATGATAAGTAACGGCTTATGGGCTTCGACGACGCCGTTTAGAAGATCAACGATGTCATTGATCGAGGAGATCTTCATGTCGGTGACTAAGACATAGGCGTCTTCGAGTTCCGCCACCATCTTCTCGCGGTCGCTCACCATGTAGGGCGAGAGGTAACCTTTATCGAATTCAAGGCCTTGGGTGATGGAGAGTTCATCGTCCATCCCTTTGCTTTCGTCGACGGTGATGACGCCAGATTTGCCAACCTTCTCCATCGCCTGGGCGATCAGTTTGCCGATCGCTGGGTCGCCGCTTGAGATGGTCGCGACCGATTCGATGTCGGAATTGGTGTCAATCTGCCGGGATTTCTCCAAAAGCTTCGCGGCAACGGCTTTGCCCGCCTTTTCCATCCCTTGACGGACGAAGACCGGATTAGCGCCATGCTCGACGGCATGGACGCCACGGTGGATCATGCTCTGGGCCAACAAGGTCGCGGTGGTCGTGCCATCGCCCGCCAAATCATTGGTCTTATTCGCGACTTCATAGACGAGCTTCGCGCCCATGTTCTGGAAATTGTTCTTTAGTTCGATCTCTTTGGCGATGGAAACGCCGTCATTGGTGATAAGCGGCGAGCCATAGCCTTTGTCTAAGACGACGTTCCTGCCTTTTGGGCCAAGGGTCAATTTGACGGTGTCGGCGAGTTCGTCGACCCCGCGAAGCATTTCATCGCGGGCGGCTTTGCCCCGGATGATTTCTTTTGCTGCCATAGTTCAAACTACCTTCTTTCTTATTTGCTGACGACGGCGATGATGTCCTCGCTCTTGATGAGGAGGTATTTCTTCTCGCCTTCTTCGTATTCGGTTCCGCTGTATTCGCGGTAGATGACCTCATCGCCGACTTTGATGCCTTCGATGGGGAAGAGTTTGCCCTCTTTCTTTTCGCCTTCGCCTAAGGCGAGGACGCGGGCAACGTTGCCTTTCTTCTCTTCTTTGGTGAGGAGGATCGCTCCCACCTTCTTCTCAGAGACTTCTTTCTCCAAGAGGACGTAATCATGTAATGGTTTGATCATGAATTTTTTCTCCTTTCGGATGATTGCAAGGAATATGGTAGTCTCTTTTTTGGCACTGTCAACACGTGAGTGCTAAAAATTTTTTGTTCTTAGGATTCCAGCAAAAAAGCCCCGGAAAACCAGGGCCTAGATGAGGATTGAATTTCGACCAACGGGGTAATGGCAGTAAAAAATGGACTTCGTAACTCCTTAATAAAAAAGGTGATATCCTTGGTATGTCCATAAAGATAACAACCATGTTCAATATCCACGATTTGAAGCGCGACCAGATGATGTTGACTGGCCGCTTCGCCAAAAAAGGCTATGACTGGTGGTGGCATTCCTTTACCGCCATCAACAAGAAGACGGGCGAAGAAGCCCCTTTCTTCATCGAGTTTTTCTTGATCAACCCTAAGCTTGCCAAAACTTCTCCGACCCTTGGCCAAGATCCGGAAGGCAAAAAGCCATCCTATTTGATGGTTAAATGCGGCAAATGGGGCGAAGGAAAGAAGCAGCTTCACCGCTTCTACTCCTGGAAAGAAATCCAAGTCCACGCCAAAGAACCCTATTCGGTGAACGCGAAAGAATGTTTTGCCTCCGAGACCTCGCTTCATGGCCACGTCAAAGTGAGTGAGGAAGACCTCGCCGCCCATCCTGGCATGATGAGTGACGTCGGCGAGATGTCTTTCGACCTCAAAGTCGAGAAGAAGATCGCCTTTAACGTCGGTTATGGCGCCTCTTCGCTTTTCCGTTTCCTAAAGGCCTTCCAGATGTATTGGCACGCCGAAGGGATGAAGACGCTTTACGAGGGCAAGATCACCTTCGATGGCGAGGAATACATCGTCAGCAAGGATTCCTGCTATGGCTATGCCGACAAGAACTGGGGCAATGGCTTCACCACCCCCTGGGTCTGGCTCGCCTCCAATAACCTTTATTCGAAGAAACTTAAAAAGAAACTAGAGAACTCCGCCTTTGATATCGGGGGCGGGAAACCAAAAGCCTTTGGCATCTCTTTGCCAAGAAAACTCTTGGGCGTCTTCTATTACGAAGGGGATGAGTCTTACGAATTCAACTTCGCCAAATTCTGGATGGGGATCAAAACCGTCTTCTCTGGAAATCTAGAAGGCGAAGAGTTCGTCTGGCACGTCCGTCAAGAGAACCATAAGCGCGCGATGGAGACCGAGATCCGTTGCAAGGTAAAGGATATGCTCTTCGTCAATTACGAAGACCCCGAAGGCGTCAAACGCTTCCACCACCTCTATAACGGCGGGAATGGCTATGGTACCGTAAAACTGTATAAAAAGGAAAAGAAAGAATGGCGGCTCGTCGATGAAATCGAAGCCAAGAACGTCGGCTGCGAATATGGCGAATTCGACGCGGAATGATTCGCTCTTGCAAAAAGCTGAAATCTTGCTTAAATAGTCACGTCAAAAGCAACGAAGGGAAAGAGTAAGCCTTACGAAGCGCATAGCGAGCCCCGGACGGTGGAAGCGGGGTTGTGGAAGAAGGCCGAACATGGTCCCGGAGCTGATCCGGCGATAGGTAGTCGGATTCGGGTTCGCCCGTAATCGCGAAGGAGTGTGATGGCACTCAATAAGGTTAAGGCGGCGACGCCTTAATGAAACAAGGTGGTAACACGTGGCAATGCCCCGTCCTTGTAACGACAAGGGCGGGTTTTCTTTACCCTCCCAGAAAGGAGAAAGGATGAATCAGATCGAACTGCGCCACATCAAAAAATCCTTTGACGGCAAAGCGGTCCTTGATGACGTATCGCTCAATATTGAGCAAGGCGACATTTATGGGATCCTTGGCCTCTCAGGCGCGGGCAAAAGCACGTTGGTCCGGATCATCAATGGTTTGGAACGTCAAGACGAAGGCGAAGTCCTCTTCGAAGGAAAGACCCTTTCCTCCCCGAGCAAAGCGATTGAAAGAGAAGAACGCAAAGACATCCAAATGATCTTTCAATCCTTCAATCTCTTGGAGCAATCGAGCGTTCTCAAAAACGTCGAGCTTGGCTTAAAGATTCAAGGGGTTCCGCGCAAAGAACGCCGGGAAATCGCTTTAAAAGCCTTAGAGCGCGTTGGCTTAAGCGAGAAGGCAAACGAATACCCCTCCTTGCTTTCGGGCGGTCAGAAGCAGCGCGTCGCGATCGCAAGAGCCATTGCGTTAAAACCGAAAGTCTTATTAAGCGACGAGGCCACTTCCGCCCTCGACCCCGAGACCACTTCCTCGATCCTCGCTCTCTTAAAAGAGCTCAACGCCGAGCTTGGCATCACGATCATAATGATCAGCCATCAGATGAACGTCATCGAGGCCATCTGCAACAAGGTTGCGATCCTTGACCAAGCAAAGCTTGTGGAATCCGGGTCTTTGAGCGACGTCTTCCTTAGCCCGAAGACCAAGATCGGGAAATCGCTCATCTATTCCAATCACGTCAATACGGCCTTGGAAGAGCAAAAAGGCATCCGCTTGCTCTTTGATGGCACGACCGACGAACCCTTAATCGCCAACATCGTCCAAGACTGCTCCTTGTTGGTCTCTCTCGTCTACGCGGACACCAAGGTGATCGATGGCAAAGTCTATGGGCAAACGATCATCAAGGCGCCTTCGAAGAAGAAAGACCTTGAGAAGCTCAAGAAATACCTCACCCTGCATGAGGTGAAATTCGAGGAGGTGGGCATCCAATGAACTGGTCCGAAGTCTTCGTTGCCCTCGGCGAGACCCTTCTCGTCGTCCTCCTCTCCACCGCGCTAGCGTATTTGGTGGGTCTGCCGCTTGGGGTCTTGCTCCATGTGACGAAGCGAAATGGCTTAAAGCCACTCCCCGTCTTAAACGCCATCCTCTCTTTCTTCGTGAACGTCTTGCGTTCCATCCCCTGCCTCATCGTCGTCGTCTTGTGCCTTCCGATGGTCCGCGTCTTCTTCGGACGCGGCACGGGCGCATGGTATACGATGCTCATTCCCCTCTTCTTCTCGAGCTTCGCCTACGTCGCCCGCGTCGTCGAGCAATCCCTTGGCGAAGTCGATAGTGGCAAAATCGAGGCCGCAAAGAGCTTGGGGGCCTCCACCTGGCAGAACATCTTCTACGTTTTGCTCCCCGAAGCCAGGGTATCGCTCCTAACGGGCTTGACCGTCACCGCGGTCAACATTCTCGGCTACACTGCTTTCGCCTATAATATCGGCGCGGGTGGCATCATCGCCTACATTTGGAGCTACTACACCAGAAACACCGGTTCCTTCCAGGAATCCTGGGAGTTCTGGATCCTCATCCTCTTGACCGTCCTCTTGGTTCAGCTCATCCAGGAAGTCGGGCTCCGCATCGTCAAAAAGAGCGACAAAAGAAAGGCCATCTCCCAATGAAAAAATCCCTGTATCTCCTCTTGCTCACCCCGCTTCTTCTATCAGGGTGTGGCAAGCAACCCGCTTCCTCTTATCTTGATAAAGACGCGACGTTTTGCATCTGCTCGGACGTCTCCAACGAAGTCCGCGCCCTCGACCTCTTGGTCAATTGCGGCGTCATCTCGTCCTATGAGACCAAGCAAGACGGCACGCCGATCAACCTCCCCTTCCGGATTTCGTTGATCGATGAATCGCTCCTCGTCTCCGCGCTTCCGGACTTCGATTATGGCGTTTTGCCCTGCAACACCGCCTTGACCGGCCGTTTGGTCGCCGATACTTCGCTCCCCTCCGAATCCGATGAGGTCGCGGATTTAAGGGCCAACGTCTTGGCATGCCGCACCGCCGGACTGAGCGACCCCGAATACGCGAACAAAATCGCCGTCTTGACCGAAGCCCTCCTTCAAAAAGAGACCGCCGACTTCATCCAGACGAAGTACTCTGGCGTCGTCAAAAGCGAGCAGGCCGACTTAAGAAGCGATAAGATCGCCTCCAAAGCGGGAAATGGCGTCATCAAAGTCTGCGCTTCGGAAGTCCCTCACAAAGAGATCCTCACCTCTTCCGCCGTCACCGATTACGTCTCTGAGAAAGGCTACCGCCTTGAAGTCACCGTCTTGGATTGGACGTTGCAAAACGAATCGGTCGCCAAAGGCGATTACGATGCCAACTACTTCCAGCACCGCCCCTACTTGGCTACCTATAATGGCGATAGCGAGAAGCTAAGCGCCGCCTGCAAAGTCCACTTCGAGCCCCTTCGCATCTATCGGGGTCGCGGCAAGTAAGAAGCAAACAAAAAAGCGACGGAGGTCGATCCGTCGCTTTTCCTTTATTCGCCTTTCGGCTTTAGATAGGTCTTCACCTGCTTATATAGCTCATAAGGCTCATCCACGTGGTAGAAGCCAAAGGCCAACGCATGCCCATTTCTTTGATCGTAGATCGGGCTAGAGGCCGAGCCGAAGATGAGGGTCCCGGTATTGGGGTGGCAGAATTTATCCAATAAACCCACGCGGACGGCGGAGGCGGAGACGTCTTCGAGGTGGAGCGATTTGTAATCCACCCCAATGAAGCCGCTACGGACCATAAGGCGCTTGTTGGTGACGATATAAAGGGTCTTCGTGTAACGGACGCTCCCGACGATCATGAAGGAAAGGGCCATGAGGAGAGCGACGCCGGCGAAAACGAATAAGCCGATCGGGAGGACCCAGTCCTTGTTGCCGGATTCGTCGGTGACGCGGATGACGTCGATGGCGCTGAGTAAGCCAATAAGGAAACTTGGGATCATCGGGATGCCGGTGATGAAGAAGATCAAAAGGATGTTAAGGGTCACAAAGCGCTTCTTGTTGGGCTTAATGGAGACGACGATGTGCTCCCCTTCGTCGAGGATCGCTTTGACGTCTTCGAGCATTTGCGCGTTTTTTTCCATGATTTTCATCCTCTTATTTGCTCATTTCGTGGAGCGTGGAGTTCCGGGTGACGAGCTGGGCGTCGAAGTGGTTGACTTTGTCGCGGAGCTCATGGTTCATGAGATCGATCAACATATACATCGCGCGCTTCCCCACTTCCGCCATATCGATCGACATCGAAGTGATGGTCGGGCGGGTGATGAAGGAGTATTTCGTGCCGACGAGCGCCATGACTTCAACGTCTTCGGGGACGCGGAGTCCGGCGTCGATCGCCGCATTCATGACCGCGATCGCGATGGAGTCGCGATAGGCGATGAAGAAACCCGAGCGGTTGGTCTGGAAGAATTCGCGGAATTCGTTATAAGTCCTCGTATAGGAGTCATCGCAGTTGATGACTTTATAAGGTTTGTTGAGTTGCTCGTTGGTGTTGACGAAGGTCTTCTCGCAGCGGGCCAGCAATCGGCCGCAATTGTGGACGTGGAGGAAGGTGAGGTCATGCTTGGCGATCTTTTCCTGATAATCGCGGATCATTGCGCTGAAAGCATCCTGGTATTTGAGTTCGACGCAGCCGATGCGGTCGCCGGTGATCCTGTTGTTGACGACGATGATCGGGACGTTGTAGGAGGTGATCTTCGCGACATCGTCGGCGTCGAGTTCATCGTCAAAGACGATGGCGCCATCGACGTGGGAGGAGATGACCTTCTCCATCGCGGTCAAAGCCTCCTCGTGGGAATGGGAGGTCGTGAATAAGGTCAAGGTCAAGCCTTTGTCCTTCGCGGCGAGGGTGATGCCATTTAAGAAGTTCGAGATATAAACGTAGTTGGCGCTGGGGATGACGATGCCGATGTTGGTCGTCTTGTTGGTGGCAAGGGCCTGGGCGAGGCCAGAGGGCTTATAGCCGAGTCTCGCGATGGTGTCTTCGACCTTCTTGCGGGTAGCCTCGGTGACGTTGCCCTGCTTATTGATGACGCGGCTCACGGTCGCAAGCGAGACGTCGGCGGCTTGGGCGACTTGGTAAATCGTAACGCGGTCTTTGAGATTCTTCATATGTGGTTCCCCCTATTGCTCCGCTTAATGTAATGGGGTTTTGGAAAAAAGACAACAAAAACCTGAAAAAATTTTCAGGTCTTTCATTGATTTACATTTAGGCCGTTTTTACAAAAAGGCGAAGGGCGGAAAGCAAAAGGCGGAGTTCCTGACGGACTTTTTCTTCGCTCGGAATGCGGCTGCGGTAATAATCCGCGAAAAGCCTGGCGAGGTAGCCGCCGATCAGCATCTCGATCTGGAGGCCGCTATCGGGTCCCTCCTTATAATAAGGACGGAGCAATTCGGCGACGCGCTTGGTGATGGTGACGCGGACATCCCCCAAAAGCATATCGGACATGCGGTGGGCGAAGTTGGAGAGGAAGGCTTCGTTCCTCTTCAAATCAAAGACGGCTTCATCGATCAAGGGACCAAATGCAGACTCGCCTTCGCTGATCGCGCGCTTCAAGCCATCGGCCATGGTTTGCACAAAATCGCTTTCGACATCGTCAAGGAGTTCTTTGAGATCCTTGTAGTGATAATAGAAAGTCGCGCGGTTGATGCCACTCGCCTCCGCAATCTCGACGATGGAGACCGGCCCCGTGGCGGTGCTATTGGCAACGGAAGTATGCAGGGCCTTTTTGATGATCGCACGCGTGCTGGTGCTTTTTCGGGACATTCCAGTTCTCATACCAAAATTGTCTTTGACCACAAGAGAAAAGGCAAACAATATGATTAAAAAAGGGCGCGATGTATTAACATCGGCCCCAATTCTTAAACGTTTTTTAAAAACTGGCTAAGAAAAAGTCGTTCCCCTCTTTTTCGCCTTCCACCACAAACGCGTTTTTGTAGTCTTCGTTAAGATGGAGCTCTTTGCCGCTTGCGATGTCGGCGTCATGGTGGATGTTGCGGATGATCGAAGCGTGGAAAGTCGTGCCGTCGAATTTGATGGTGCCATCCAAGGCGACCACGACGTTCTTGCCGACTTCGAGGTTCGGGTAGCGGGAGAAGGTCTCGATCTGTCTCTCGCCCAAGGAGAGGGTGACGATTTGCGCCTTCTCATCCAAAGGATGCTCTTCCAAAGCGACGATCTTGGCCACCTTGTAGCCCGAGTCGCGGCAATAAGGAAGCTCTGGCAAGCCATTCTGCTTCAAGATGGTGTTGAGGACATCGATGAGCGCGTCGTCCGGGGTGACGATCATCCCGCTCGTCTTGAGCTTGACGACCTCGCCGATCTGGAAGAAGTTCGCGCCGATGAAGCGGCCTTCTTTGAAAAGGCCGGTGACATTATTGCCTTCTTTGATGGTGTCAGGCTCCGTCTCTGGTTCATAGACCAGGAAAAGGACGTCGCCATTGGTTTTGAAATCGTAGAAGAGACGATACATTGCTATTCTCCTTTCTTGCCGAGGATCACGCGGGTGATCGGCTTATTCTTTGAACGGAAGTTCTTTTCGTATTCGCTCATCACATCGTCTTCTCCGCCGGGATACTCCTCGGTGAAAAAGAGGATGGGGAAGCCGGCTTCTTTGGCTTCTTCGAGGGTGAATTGATAAAGGTCGCGGTTGTCGCTTTTGAAGACGATCTTGCCGCCATCCTTCAGAAGGGAATTCATCTTAAGGAGGCGTTCCCTCGTGGTGAGCCTCCGTTTCCAATGCCGCCTTTTGGGCCAAGGATCGGAGAAATTGAGGTAGATGGCGTCGAATCTCACGTCCTTGATCTCCTCATAGACGGAATCGAAGTCGCCATCGCGGAGGAGGATGTTCGTCTTCTCGGCCTCCACCACTTTCTTCGCGGCGATCGCCAGGACGTCTTTCTCGCGCTCCACCCCAACCCAATACCCGCCTTGGAGGGAACTCATCCCGAGGATGAAGTCGCCTTTGCCGATGCCGATCTCAAGGTAAAGAGGGGCTTTGACAAGGAATTCTTTCTCCTCGCCGAGGTTCTCGCTCACCAAAGAGCGATGGCTATCGATGTAGGGCGTCGTCCAGCTTTTATGACGGGCTCTCACTTCTTGATCTTCCCCAAAGAGTAGATGGCATCCGCGTAGATGGCGATCTGGGCGAGGAAGTCATCGATGTAGATGTATTCGTTGGGCGAATGGATGTCGCCAGGGTGGTTTTTGAAGGCCGAGCCATAGGCGACGCAGTTGGGCGCCTCTTTGGCGTAGGTGCCACCGCCGATCGCGAGCGGCTTATCGAAGAACTTGTGGGTCATCCGCTTGTAGGACTTCATCAAAGTCGCGACGAGCGGGCTCTTCTTGTCGTAAAGAAGCGGTTTGGAGACGCTGACGAGAGCAACGTCCAAACCCGTCTTTTCCTTGAAATTCTCGAGGAGGGCCTCCGCGTCGGCGGATTCGCCATAGCGGAAGTCGACGGTCGTCGAGAAAAGGCCGCTTCCATATTTCACGATGCCATAGGAATAGGTGGTCTTGCCAAGCTCTTTGCTCTCGACGAGGCCGCCGAAATTCTCGCCATGGCATTCGCTGAAAAGCTCGCCTAACTTCGTTAAGAATTCGTTCTTATAGAATTTGCCAAGGATCTGGAAGGCTTTGACGGCCGCGTTCTCGCCGATTTCCGGGGTGGAAGCATGGGCGGTTTTGCCCTTGAAGGAGACGATCATGCATTCGCCGGCGACGTTGATGTCGCCCGCAACATTGTTCTCTTTGAAGAAAGCCTCGAATTTCTTATCTAACGGCAAAGTGACGACGAGTTTGTCGCAAACCGCGTTGGTGACGAAGCCGCCATCCATCGCGACGATCGGGGAAAGGTCGACTTTCTTGGAAGCATTAAAATGGGCGATGCCCTTTTCGGCGTAGATGAGCGGGAAGTCGGCGTCCGGAGTGAAGCCAAAGTCGCTCGCTTCCTTGTTGAGGACGTGGAAATAATGATGGAGGCAGCTCGAGCCCCTTTCTTCGTCGCCACCGCTAACCAGGCGGACGCGATAGCCGTTGATTAAGCCATTGTCTTTAAGAAGCTTCATCGCGTAAAGCGCGGCGATGAGCGGGCCTTTGTCGTCGCTGGTGCCACGGCCATACATGATGCGCTCCTTGCCCTGCCCTTCCACTTTCGCGGAGAAAGGCGGGTATTTCCAGGTGCCGGAAACGGGAACGACGTCGCTATGGGCGTAGATGCCGATGAGCGGTCCTTCTTCGCCAAAGCTAAGCTCGGTGGCATAGCCATCGCAGGTGTCGACTTTGAAGCCATAGTCGTTGCCGAGCTTGGCGACATAGTCGAGGGCGCTTTTCACGCCTTTGCCATAAGGGGCCTTGGGGCCGATGGTCTTTTCGTCATAGACGGATTCTTTGTGGACAAATTCCTGAAGCGCGATGATCGCGTTGGTCTCGTAGGATTTGGCCAGTTTCTTGAAATTGGGCATGTTTTCTCTCCTAACTGCTAATTCTTTAATGCCTTTTTAACGTAGGAAGGCCACGCTTTCGGCAAAGCCTTCTTGAGGATGATGTTGAGGGTTGGGGTGAAGAGGGAGGCGAGGATCGCCTCTCCGCTGGCGCCAAGGGCGGTCAAGGCGAGAGCGGTCATCCCGAGGGCGCTTGCATCGCCGCCGAAGAGCCACGCCCAGAGCCAAGCGGTCTCGCCTCCTAAGAAGACGTAGATCGAGCCGAAGACCAAGATGGTATGGAGGACGGTCGATACCGCCGCAAGAGCCCCCAAGAGGAGCTTTTGGTTGGCGTTTTTCCTGAAGTGATGCGGGATCTCGAACAAGAGCCCGGCGATCAAGCCGAACAAGAAGCGCGGCAAGATCGAGATGAGGGGGTTCATGAAGAGCATATCGAAGGCGCTGGTGGCCGCGGTAAGCGCGCGGATCCAGTTCGATAAGCCGAAGAGGAAGCCATAGAGGGCCCCTCTTTTCCAACCCATGAGGCTTGCGCCCAACAAGACGGGAAGGTGAAGGAGGGTGAAGGTGATGACGCCCCCGGCGATCGAGAGATAGCCGATGTTGGGCGTGAAGGTCATGACGATGATGATGGCGATGAAGATCGCGTCATTGGTCATGTTGAGGATGTGGCGATGCTTGTCTTCCTGTTTGTGGGAGAGCTGGTTGTCGGCGTACATCAGTCCGGTGAGGACCAAGAGGATTCCTAGCATGACTAGGAAGAAGATGGTGTAGAGATTTCCGGTCATTTTATCTATTTGCTCCGTTCGTTGATGACCCGTAAGCCATCGAGAACCAAGGTTTCGTCGAATTTGAATTCGGGGAGGAGGTCAACGACATGTGGCGCATTGCCGCCCGTTAGGATCTTCGTTAAGGGCGAAGCGGCTTCTTCTTCGAAGGCACTTGCGAGCCCCTTCACCGCCATGGCGGCGCCATAGACGATGCCCGAGAGCAGGCATTCTTTCGTGTTTTTGCCGATCGCGCGCTCGGGTTTGGTGAGGCGAACCTCCGGGAGCGCGGCCGTATCGGCGCGCAACGCGCGGCTCGACATCCTTAAGCCCGGGCCGATGGATAAGCCGCCGAATTCGCCTTTTTCGTTGATGTGGATGAGTTTGCTTGCGGTGCCTAGATCTGCCACCACGCAATTGCTTCCATATTTGGAGAGGGCGCCGACGCAGGCGGCGATGATGTCCGCCCCAAGGTCAGAAGCCTCCAAACTCTCGGCGATTCCTAAGCCGCCGGAGAGGGAAAGATTCACGAAGCGCGGACGGACGTCGAAGAGGTCGAAGACCACGCGTTCCCAAACCGGGTTTAGGTCACTCACCACCGAAGCGACGATCGCCTCGCGGATGTCTTCCGGGGAAACCTGGAATTCATCGAGGTGCCGCGAGAGGCGGTGCCGGTATTCGTTGGCGGTTAAATAGATGCTCGTTTCGTAATGGAAGACGCGGACGAGCTCGTTTCCGCTATATAAGCCGACGTCGGTGCGGCTATTGCCGATATCAATGGTAAGAAGCATAGGCAAAAAACTCCTTGTGATCAAAACCCGATATATCTTAACGCGAAACATCCTTTTAACAAACAAAGTTTGTTGAATGAGCACGAACTAACGTAAGAAAAGACCGGTTTCCCGGTCTCTTCGTTGGAGGAATCAAGCGGCGACGATGTTGACGATCTTGCCTTTGACGACGATGACTTTGCGGACGACTTTGCCTTCCAAGAAGGATTTGACCTTCTCGTTGGCGAGCGCCTTTTCCTGGAGCTCGGCGTCAGCGATGTCTTTGGCAACCTCGATCACATCGCGGGTTTTGCCATTGATGGCAAGGGCGATCTTCACGGTCTCGTTGACGAGTTTGCTTTCGTCGAACTTTGGCCATGGGGCATAAGCGATCGACTCTTTGTGGCCAAGCCTCTCCCACATCTCTTCGCCCGTGAAGGGGCAGACGCAGGAGAAGATTTGGACGAAGCCTTCCAAGTAGGCTTTGTAAATCGATTTGGCTTTGTAGACTTCGTTCACGAAGACCATCATGGCCGCGATCGCGGTGTTGAAGGCGAGGTTTTCGTAATCCTCGGTGCACTTCTTCACCATGAAATGGAAGGCGTAATCGAGCTCGCCCGAATTGGCGTCGGAGATCCTTTCGGAAATCGAAGGTTCGTCCACGAGGCGGAAGACGCGCTCAATGAAGCGTTTCGCGCCGTCTAAGCCAGTGGTCGACCAAGGTTTCTTCTCGGCAAGCGGGCCGGCAAACATCTCAAAGAGGCGGAGGGAATCCGCGCCATGGGATTTCACGATGTCGTCGGGGTTGACGACGTTGCCGCGCGATTTGGACATCTTCTCGCCATTGGCGCCCAAGATCATGCCTTGGTGATAAAGCTTCTGGAACGGCTCTTTGGTCGGCACGACGCCGATGTCATAAAGGAATTTGTGCCAGAAACGGGCGTAGAGAAGGTGGAGGACCGCGTGTTCGGCGCCGCCGATATAAAGGTCAACCGGGAGCCAGTGCTTCAAAAGCTCCGGTTCGCAAAGCGCCTTGTCGTTATGGGGATCGATGTAGCGGAGGTAATACCAGCAAGACCCGGCCCATTGGGGCATCGTGTTGGTCTCTCTCGTCGCCTTTTTGCCGTTAATCTCGACGTTAAGCCAAGCGCTCGGGGCCTGGGAAAGCGGCGGGCGGCCATCCTTAGATGGCGCATATTGGGTCATCTCGGGAAGAACAAGCGGGAGCTGGTCTTCGGGAAGCGGGAGTTCGGTGCCATCTTCCAAGGTGAGCATCGGGATCGGCTCGCCCCAATAACGCTGACGGGAGAAGATCCAGTCGCGGAGTTTGTAATTGACGACGCGCTTGCCTTTGCCAAGCTCGACGAGTTTCTCGGTGATCGCTTTTTTGGCTCCTTCGATATCGAGGCCATCGGCAAAGGAGGAATTGATGTGCTTGCCATCTTCCACCATCGCCTCTTTCGAGACGTCGCCTTCCAAGACCTGGATCATCGGGAGGCCGTGCTTTTTCGCAAACGCATAGTCGCGGGTGTCATGGCAAGGAACCGCCATGACGGCGCCCGAGCCATAAGAGCCCAAGACGTAATCGCCGACGAAAAGCGGGATCTTTTTGCCGTTGATCGGGTTGATCGCCTCAACGCCAAGATAGACGCCGGTCTTTTCCTTTTCGGTGCCGGTGCGCATCAAATCGCTCTTGGAGGCGGCTTTCTTGCAGTAATCCTCCACCGCTTCTTTCTGTTCCGGGGAGACGAGCTTCTTCACGAGCGGATGTTCAGGGGCGAGCACGCAATAGGTGCAGCCAAAGAGGGTGTCGACGCGGGTGGTGAAGACGTCAAACGATTCTTCCGAATCCGCGATTTGGAAGGTGATTTGGACGCCTTCGCTCCTGCCGATCCAATTCTTTTGCATCTCCAAGGTGGATTTGGGCCAATCCAAGGAGGCGAGATCCTGCTCCAATTTGTCGGCGTAGCGGGTGATGCGGAGGACCCACTGGCGCATAGGCATGCGGATGACGGGGTAGCCGCCGCGCTCGGACTTGCCGTCAATCACCTCTTCGTTGGCCAAGACGGTGCCTAACTCTGGGCAATAGTTGACCGGGATGTTATCGACGTAAGCAAGGTCATGCTTATACATCTGGAGGAAGATCCACTGCGTCCATTTGTAATAGCTGGGATCGGTGGTTTTGATCTCTTTGCTCCAGTCATAGGAAAGACCCAAAGATTGGATCTGCTCTTTGAAGTGGGCAATGTTCTTGTCGGTGAAGATGGAAGGATGCTGGTTATTGGCGATCGCGAATTGCTCCGCGGGGAGGCCAAAGGCGTCCCAGCCCATCGGGTGAAGGACGTTATAGCCCTGCATCCTCTTCATCCTCGAGATGATGTCGCTCGCGGTGTAGCCTTCGGGGTGGCCGACGTGAAGACCCTGTCCCGAAGGATAAGGGAACATGTCGAGGGCGTAGTATTTGGGTTTGGAGAAGTCATGGGTGTCGCAATGGAAGGTATCGTGCTCTTCCCAGTATTTGCGCCACTTGGTTTCGAAATTCTTAAAATCGTACATAGCGACAAGATTTTACCCTAGATTGCGCAGTAAGCAACCTTTTCTCCTCCTAAAGGAGGCGGAACCTCATTTTTTCCTTGTGGCATATTTGTGCGCCCGCCCCGTTACAATAGAAGCATCACCATTCCAAGGAGGCCAATTATGGGCAGAATCTACGAAGCAATCCGCAAAGACATCGAAAAACTCCGTCGGATCGATCAAAAGATCCAAAACAAGGAACCCCTCACGATGGACGAAGTCTTTGACGCCGACATCGCCTTGCAAAAACTCCGCTACGTCTGCGTTTACGCGGAAGAGGAAGTTCCAGAGGCTTTCGGAAACATGGTCGGGCACGACAACGAGAATCTTGAGAACTTCTTCGTCCCCCAAAACCTCGAGCAGCTCTCCGAAGCATGGGAAGACGCGATGGGCCAAGAGCAGATTGATCACGCCCTCAATCACCTTAGCCTCCAAAGCAAAGCGGAAGCCTATGTCCCAGAGATCACGCCGCATAACCCCACCGGTTACTACGAATACGTCAACCAAACCTTAACCGACCTCGCCAACATCTCTTGGACCGAGAATTATGGCATCACCGCCAACGGTTTCGGTTATATGGTCGCTTCGGCCCACCAAGAGCTCGTCAAGAGCACCTTTAAATACGATTTCGCCTTCGATCCAAATAACCCGGATCACCAAAACCTCTACCAATTCCTTGAAAAACCCATCCGTGAGATGGTGAAGGCACATGGCGAGAACCTCCAGGTTCGCGATCAGCACGACTACATCGAGGAGATGGAGGACATCGTGAACGATTTCAATCAGAATTCCGGTCATGACTTTCCGGCCCAGGAGGTCATGGCCCACTACCCCGTCGCCAAAGCTTTGGAGCCCATCCACAAGGCGAAATGGAACCCCAAAGGCCTCTCCGCCGCCATCAAGGAATCGATCGAGCAATACGCGAAGCTGAAAAAGAAGAAAGACGATCCTTCCCTCGGCGAATTCATCTCCACCGTCAAAGACCGCATCGACGACTCCTACTTCGACCATGCCATCGTCTTGGGCGATGATGCCGACAGCAAGTTCCTCAAAGACTTCATGAAAGACCCGATCTCCGCGATGGAAAACCACTATAACGAAAAAGCGGACATCAACCGCAATGGCAACCGGATGGCGCGCGACAACGCACAGCAAATCGCCAGAGAGCGTGGCCACTACACTAACGCCCGCGAAGGAAAGGTCGACCGCTACGCCCAGATGGAGGCGAACCGCAAGCGGCGCTTCGAGTCCATCTTCTCCGAAAACAACCCCAACTTCGATCCCAACCGTTTCAAATACAACTATTCGGGCAACGCCTTCGAGCGTTTCCTCGGCCGCACCTCCAAGGAATGGACCGAGCTCTCCAATTACATCGATAGCTGGAAGAACATCGGCCAGCAGAAAGACTTCGACAAAGCCGCCGATCTCGCGGACAAATACCTCCGCCACAAATTCCCAAACGTCGAACCCAAAGACGTCACCCCCGAAATGGTGAACGATCTCCGTGGGGCGGGCAGGCATAGAGGTCTCTTCTGCGTGGACCTCGTTCAAGCGAAGCTCGCCGCCGAGCAAGAGGAAAACCAAGCGATCTATGAGCAGGCCAACCGCCGCTTCGACCAACTGGAAACCAGGCTCCATCGCGGAGAAAGCTTCCAAGACCAACTCGGCAACGACATCGCTAACGATGACAACCTCATCCAGCAGCCGTCCCACCACCGCGACGAGCCGGTCAACGAGAACGTCATCGAAAACGACAACAACATCGAAATCTAATCCGGTTACTTAAGTAAACGAAAGAGCATTCCCTTTTTAAACAGGGTGCTCTTTTGTTTCTTGGCGTTCGCTCGCGCGTTATAATGAGAAGAACAATGAAAGCACTCATTTGCCCCCGTTGCGGGGAGCCCTTATCCAAGCAGAAAGACGGCGATTACCGTTGCGCTTATTGCGGAGCAATCTATAGCAAAGAGGAAAGCCAAGAGACCGAGGAAATCGTCCGCTCGATTCTCGAAGAGGCCAAGATTGAGGACCTCGCCAATCGGCGCAGGGTCCTTTGGGATGCCGCCCACCAGGCCAACATCTCGTCGAAGAGGCTTGCTCGCGCGGCCCACGATGTGCTCGCTCTCTTTGCGGAGGATCCCCTCGCCCGTTTTTACATCGCTGCCTTAAGCAAAGATCCCGCCGAACTCAATTCGCTTCTTTTGTCCGAACCCTTTGGCCTATATCAAGCAAGAGAGGTTCTTCGTTTTTGCTTGTTATCCCTTGAGCCGCGCAACATCCTCGCTTTGCGAGAGTTCGTTGAGCGGAGCTTTGTCGATAAAGAAGCGGAGAAATACCTCAACACCCTTTCCGACGAAGCCAAGAAACTTGACGAAGGCGTTTACCTTACATCATTACCACGCGACGTCTTCCTCGCCTATTCCAGCATGGATATGGACCAAGTCGTAGAAGTCGCGGATTACCTCGAAGCCAATGGCCTTCGCGTCTTCGTCGCAGCAAGAAACCTCCGTCATGGCAAAGGCGCCCAAGAGAACTACGAGAAGGCCTTGTTCGACGCGATGGCCCACTGCCGCTGCATCGTCTATCTCTCCTCCGAATACTCCCGTAACCTCCAATGCGACGCGTTGAAGGTCGAACTGCCTTTTGCAAGAGACAACCTTCCCGATGTCGGCAGGATCGAATACTTGATCGCCCCCTATGGCTCCAAAACACCTCTGGCGGCCAAGGTCATGCTCAAATCCGTCTTCAAAGGCAAGGAATGGTGCACCGACCGCGAGGATCTTTTGGAACGTATCCTTTCCTATGTCGCTTCGGGCGAAAAAATCTGCCACCATTGCCACGAAGTGAATCCTTCCTCCGCCACCCATTGCCACAAATGCGGTTATCCTTTGGATAAAGGCGAATACGAGAAGCGCGTTTTGGAAGAAAAGAAACTCCAAGAAGAACGAAAAGCCTGGGAAAAAGAAAAAGCGCGCCTTTTGAAAGAGACGGAACAGAAAGAAAAAGAACTCAGGCAAAAGGAAGAGGAACGCCGCCAAGAAGAAGAAACCAAACGGAAAGAAGCAGAACGCCGCGCCAAAGAGAAAGAACTCGAATTGGAGAAGCAAAGGCTTGCCTTAGAAAAAGAGAAGCTTGAGCTAGAAAGGCTCCGCTCCTCCACCACCCAAAACGTGGATGGCGAAGCGCTTCTTGCCGCTATGGAAGCGGCAAAAAAGAAACGCGACGAAGAGAAAGCGGAAGCCGAGAGAAAAGCCGCGGAAGAACGTCGCAAAGAAGAAGAAGAAAGAAAGCGGAAGGAAGAGGAAGAAAAACGCCTTCTCGAAGCCAAAGCGCAGGAAGAATTCGTTCCTTCTTTCAACCGCATGATCGCCAAAGCCACACCCAAGCTCGAAGCAGATGGCGTCACGCTTTCTTTTGGCATGTATCCACAAAGCAAGGTCGAAGACGAATCGCTTTTAGCGATTTTGAATGGCCTCACGAAGTGCTATCACCCCGCTTTCAAAGACGAAAGGATCGTCACCTACGACAACAAGTTCTACCTGGTATCGACCCACGATAAGGGAGGCAAGTCCGAAGATTCCTATTTCTTGTTCGAGCCCATCCGTTGGAAGGTCCTCGATCAATATGAAACCGGAGAAAGCTTGGCCCTCAGCGAAAAAGGGCTCCGCCGTCTTCCAATGCAAGAAAAAGCACCAGATAGAAGCAGTCTCCATGGCGTTGCCGACATGCTCGCCCGATATAGCGGATCGAGCCTGTCCTCCCATCGAGGGAATTTCTTTGACTATGACTTGGGGCGTTGGATACGCAAAGTCTTTATTGAGCAGGCTTTCGGAGAGAATGCCAAACTCCTCGCCTCGGTGAGGTGCCTTGGCGAATCTCAGTTCTTCCATGCCTCGTATCGTTCCGCCATCGAAGACTTCACCGAAACCGATTACGCCATCGACGGAGGGCCGGGCTTGGCCTCGCGCGACTATTGGCTGGATGGCAGTTATAGCAATAAGAGCGGCATGCCTTATGTGGACGAATTCGGGCGCTTTCGTACCACCGAATCCCTCGATCTTCCCAAAGGCGTCCGCCTCACCATCGCCCTCAAGCTTCCGAAGAAATAAGAGAAAAGGGGAAAGAAAAGTACCCTAGGATGAGAGGTACCCAGTTTCTTGGAATCGATCTTCGCTTATGAGAAGCGTTTCATTTCTGGTAATAAAGTTTTATTAAGAGGAATCAAACGCCTCAATGTTTTCTTGTCCAACTGTTCCCAATGGCAATAATCATCCCAAGCGTCATCCGTAAAAGCTTAATCATCGAGATTCACCTCGTGGGGTGTGCCCCCAGTCGCTTCCATTTCTGCCGCGTTCTTTTCAAGGCGCGCCATGTTGGCGTCCGAATAAAAAGGGTCTGCTTTGACGGCAAAAGGCAATTGACCGCCCCTTAAGGTGGCCTTGACAAACATGTTGATCGCCGTGGATGGCGTCATGCCTACCGCTTGGCAAAAACGTTCAAACGCCGCTTTGTCTTCGGAATCCAAACGCGTTGTAATCGTAGTAGTCATTTGTGTTACCTCCGAACACATTATACTAGTTTTGTGTCAAATTTTAAAACAATTGATTCTTTTTCCTAAGCGGAATGGATGGATAAGAAGGAACATCGAAAAAAAAGCGCCTTCCGAAAAAGGCGCTCGGTAAGCCATTGCTTAACTGATGAAGGAATCCACGTCGACGTCTTTGGTGTCGATCGTCGCGATTTGCGCGCGAAGCGAAAGCGTATATGCCGGCGAGACCGAGAGTTCGTCCACGCCGATCTTTAAGAAGAACGGCAGGAGTTTCTCGTCGCGGGCAAGCTCGCCGCAGATGCCGATGGGAATGCCGGCGGCATGGGCATTTTCCGTCGCCAATTTGATGAGACGGCAGATCGCGCGGTGATGGGGATTGAAGGAGGAGGCGAGATTTGGGTTCACGCGATCGATCGCAAGGGTGTATTGCGATAAGTCGTTGGTGCCGATTGAGAAGAAGTCGACTCTTTTGGCGAAGACGTCCGACATGATCGCGGCGGCCGGCGTTTCCACCATGATGCCGATCTTCATGTCTTTGTTAAACGGCAGTTTCCTCGCCGCGAGGTTCTCTCTGGCGAGTTTGGCCATCTCGTGGATCCATTTGATCTCGGACTCCGAGATGATCATCGGGACCATGACCGCGAGGTTGCCGTAAGCCGAAGCCCTGTAAAGGGCTTGGAGCTGGGCGGCGAAGATCTCGGGCCGCGCTTTGCAGATGCGGATGCTGCGGAAGCCGAGGGCGGGGTTTTCCTCCTCGGGGAGGTCGAAGTAATCGATCTTCTTGTCGGCGCCGATGTCGAGGGTGCGGATGATGACTTGCTTCTCCCCCATCGCCTCGACGACGCGCTTATAGTGCTCGAACTGCTCCTCTTCGCTTGGGTAATCCTTCGCTTCGAGGTAGATGAATTCGCTGCGGAAGAGGCCAATGCCTTCAGCGTCGTTCCTGAGGGCGTTTTCCACCTCGAAGGAGGAGGCGATGTTGTTGTAGATTTGGACGGACTTCCCATCCTTGGTCAGGGTGGGTTTGCCTTTGTAGGCCTGGAGTTTGGCCTTGTTCTTTTCGTATTCGTCCTTCTTTTTGGAATAGGCGGTGACCGTCTTGCTTTCGGGCGAGACGATGAAGTCGCCTTTCGAGGCGTCCAGAATCGCGAAGCTTCCTTGCAAAGAAGGCGTCACTTCAAGCCCCTCGATGCCGCATAAAGAAGGAATCTCCATCATGCGGGTCAAGATCGAAACGTGCGAATTGGGCGAGCCTTTGGCAAAGACGATGCCGAGGATCATCTCCTTGTCGAGCTTCATGAGTTCGCTGGATGGGAGGTCATCGCAAAGGATGATGGAGGGCTCTTTTAAGACGAAGCCCCCTTCCTCTTCTCCTAAGAATGAGACGATGCGGCTCGCGACTTCTTTGACGTCGTTGACGCGGGCCTTCATGTATTCGTCGTCCATCTGGGCGAATATCATCGCCAAGTTGTCGCCGGCCGCCATGACGGCGTATTCGGCGGAGACGTCGTTCTCAAGCTCACCCTTGACGGCGTCCTCGAAGTCGAGGTCTTGGGCCATCAGTTTGTGGGTCTCGAACAGCTGCGCCTCTTTCTCGCCGAGCTTGGCCAAGGTTTCCAAGAAGGATTGTTCCAGGGCGGAGACGGTTTCTTCCCGCGCTTTCTCGAAGCGGGCGAATTCCTTCTCCTTCCCCTTCCCCGCGGTCTTCTCAACCTTTTTTGCGCTATAAACGGCGATCTTGCCGAGCGCATAGCCTTCGAAGACGCGGGTGCCGGAGTAGGTTTTCATCAGAGATTTTCCTGGAAGGTCTTAAGAAGCGCGGTGGCGGCGGCTTCTTCGTCAGCACCCTCGATGGAGACGCTGACCTCTTCGCCAGATTTCACGCAAAGGCCCATCACGCCGAAGATGCGCTTCAAATCGGCGGTCTTGCCTTTGTTGGTGATGGAGACGGTCGAGGCGAATTTCTTCGCTTCGGCCACGACGATCCCCGCCGGGCGGGCGTGGATGCCTTCTTTGTCTTTGATGACGTAGGTGAAACTCTTCATGTGATAATCTCCTTGTTTCTTATAGATTAATGCTTATTTCTTCCAAGGGAAGTGGATGCCTTTCCATTTGCCAAGCTCAGGGTTCTCCGCATCCTTCTTCAACAAGCCAAGCATGAAGGCGGTGACGAAGGAGCCGATGACGATAGCGAGGAGGTAAAGGAGGATCGTCCAGCCGCTCGGCTGAATCGTCGCGAGGACGAAGACGCCGCCATGGGGAGCCAACAGCTGGCAGCCAAAGAGGCCCGAGAAGAGGCCGGCGACGGCGCTGCCGACGACGGAAGAGAGGATGACGCGCCAAGGATCGGAAGCCGCGAAGGGAATCGCGCCTTCGGTGATGAAGGAGGCGCCCATGACGTAGTTGACGTAAGCGTCGCGGCGCTGGGCTTTGCTGTATTTCTGCGGGAAGAGGTGAGCCGAGATGGCGATGCCAAGCGGCGGCACCATGCCGCCCGCCATAACGGCAGCCATGATCATGTAGCCCGAAGCGGAGGCCGAAGCCAAGGAGCCGACGGCGAAGACGTAAGCGGCTTTGTTGATCGGGCCGCCCATGTCGATGGCCATCATCGCGCCTAAGAGGGCGCAAAGCAGGATGGTGAGGTTATGCTCCGCGAGCCAATTCAGCATGTTGGAGAAGCCGATGTTGACGTAGATGAGCGGGGTGTTGACGAGGTACATCGTGAGACCGATGCAGAGGGTGCCAAGAACCGGCACGATGAGGGTGGCTTTGAGGGATTCGAGGGATTTCGGCAAGAAAGAGAAGAGCTTGTTGAGGCCGATGACGATGTAGCCAGCGGCGAAGCCCGCCACGATGCCACCCAAGAAGCCAGCCGAGGCGCTCAAGGCGTAATTCTCGCCCTGAATCGAGGCGAGGATGTTGAAGTTGGTGGTCGTCGCGATGTAGCCGCCGACCATGCCAACGGCGAGGGCGCCTTTGTTTTGATGGGTGATCGAGTGGGCGATGAAGCCAGCGAGGACCCAGACCATGAAGCCAAAGGCGTAGCCGCCGATGTTCTTAAACCAAGCGGCGACCGGGTTGACCGAGCCAAAAGCGGCGCTTCCGGCATTGCCGGCGATGGTATCGATCAAGAAGGCGAGAGCGATCAAGATGCCGCCGCCGATGACGAAGGGGAGCATGTGGCTGACGCCGTTCATCAAATGACGGTAGATCTGGTGGGCGACGCTTTCTTTGCCTTCGGATCGAGCGACTTTTCTTTCTTCGCCCGCCTTGAAGATCGGGGTAGAAGGATCGAGGGCCTCTTTGATGAGGCGTTCGGGTTCGTGGATGCCTTTGGCGACCGCGACCCTTACGACGCGCTTGCCGGCGAAACGATCGACGTCCACCGCGGCGTCCGCGGCGATGATGACGCCTTCCGCGTGGTCAATCTCTTCCGCGGTGATCGCGTTTTTGATGCCACCGCTTCCATTGGTCTCGACTTTGATCGAGATGCCCATTTCCTTCGCTTTGTCTTTTAAGGCTTGTTCGGCCATGTAGGTATGGGCGATGCCGGTTGGGCAGGCGGTGACAGCGAGAAGGCGCGGGAATTCCGGCCCGTTTTCCTTCTTCGCTTCCTCCAGCTTTTCGCCTTCGGCTTCGTCGATGACTTTGAGGAAGGCCTCTTTGCTCTTCGCGGCGAGGAGGTTGTTCTTAAAGTCTTCGTTCATCAAGAGATTGGAGAGGCGCGCGAGGACGTCGAGGTGGACGTTGTCCTCGGTGTTGGGCGCGGCGATCAAAAAGAGCAATTGGACGGGTTCGCCATCCAAGGAGGCGTAATCGACGCCGTCTTTGATGACCATGGCCGCCAAGGCGGGTTTTGAGACGACCTCGCTCTTGCAATGCGGGATGGCGATGCCTTCCCCAATGCCGGTTGTGGATTCTTCTTCGCGTTTGAAGACGCCCTTTTCGTAGGTTTCTACGTCGGTGATTGCGCCGCTTTTCGCGATGAGGGCGACCGCTTTCTTAATGACGTCTTCTTTGGAAGAAGCGGTCACTTTGATATCGATCGTCGCTTTGGATAGTAGATCTGTGATTTTCATATCCTAAGTGTCTCCTTTCTCTACTACTTTATTGTTTCAAACAGCGTCTCGACGTCCTTTTTCTCGGCAAGTCCTTCCGAGAAAGCCGACGCGCTGCCCGTCGCGATGCCCCATTTGAAGGCTCTCACGACGTTGTTTGACCTAAGATATTCATCGAGGAAGCCCGCGACCAGAGAATCGCCCGCCCCCACGGTATTGACCACGTGCCCTTTGGGGGCTTCTAAAAGAAGCGGGTCCACTCCTTTGGCATTGAGATAGGCGCCTTTGCCGCCCAAGCTCACGATGACGTTTTCCGCGCCCATTTCCCGTAGGCGGTCGGAATATTTTCTTAAATCTGCTTCGTTTTCGATCTTGGCCCCGAACATCTCGCCGAGCTCTTCGTCGTTTGGCTTAACGAGCAAGGGATGGAAGCGAAGGGTCTTCAGGAGGACTTCCTTCGTGGAATCGATGACGGTCGGGATGCCTTTCCCTTCGAGGCGCTCCAAGATGCGTTCGTAGACGTCATTTGGCAAGGTGGAGGGAATCGCGCCCGAGATGACGAGGACATCGTCTTTGGTCAGCCCCTCGAGTTTCTTTATGAGGGCTTCGATGTCTTCTTCTTCGATCTTAGGCCCTTGGCCGTTGATCGCGGTTTCCTTCCCGCCGCGGATTTTGACGTTGATGCGGGAATCGCCTTTTAGCTCGACAAAATCGGCTTCGATGTTTTCTTCGCGCATCGCCTGTTTGATGAAGGCGCCGGTATAGCCGCCCACGAAGCCGGTCGCCAAAGACTTCCTGCCCAGGTGCGATAAGACGATTGAGACATTGATGCCTTTTCCGCCTGGCATCGACACCTCTTTCGAGGAGCGGTTGATTTCGCCTAGGCGCAGGTTCTCGACGTCCATCACGTAGTCGATGGAGGGAGAGAAGGTGACGGTGATGATCATGCTTTGACCTCCTTTATGGTGCTGCGTCGATATTCTTCAGGGGTTTTGTCGGTGATGATCTCGACTTTGTCGAGTTCGGCGAAACGGCAAGCGGAAACGAGGCCGAACTTCGAAGAGTCGGCGAGGATATATGCCTTTTTGCAGCGCGCGATCGCGCTTTTCTTCATGATGGATTCTTCGTACTCCGGCGTGGTGACGCCTTCGTTAAGATCGACGCCATTGGCCCCAAAGAAGCCGAGGTCAAAATGGAACCGCGACAAAGAATCCAACGCGTAAGAACCGACATAGGCGTCGGTGGAAAGCTTCATTTTGCCGCCCGTGAGGTAGGTTTCATAACCCAATTCGGTGAGGCGGCGGCCAATGGAGGTGCTGTTGGTTACGAAGACGACGTCTTTGGCGCTCAGAGAATCGAGGATCGCCGCCGTGGTCGTGCCAGCGTCGATATAGACGATGGAGCGGTTTTGGATGAGGGAAGCGGCGAACGCGCCGATCTTCCGCTTTGCCCCTACCGCCAATCTGCTTTTGTCGGTCACCGTCATCTCGAAGGAAGAAGAATCGAAATTCGGAGACTGAGCGCCCCCGCGTAGGCGCAAGATGCGCCCGTCCTTATCCATCTCCACCAAATCCGCGCGGATCGTCGACTCGCTTGAATTCGTAAGCTGCATGAGCTCGTGGAGGGTGGCGAAAGAGCGTTCGCGGACGAACGCGGCAATCGCGTTTTGCCTTGCTTCTTTCAACATGGTATGAAAGCCCTTACACAAACTATACAAGCGCTTTGAGAACAAAACAACAAAAATCATTAAATTTCATTAAGTTTCATCATATTGGGTGGAATGATGAAAAGAAAAAGGAGGGAACTTGATCTAATGTGGACCCCATGTCAAGGACACATTAAGAAAAGGCCGACCTCTTCGCGTTCTCGCGGATGAGGTCGAGGAAACGTTGGAGTTCGGCTTTCAAAACCCTGTTCGCGTAGCTAAAACTCATATGAAAGCGGCCCCCTTTCCGGAGTGATTTGATGAATCTGGGGAGATTCCACCAAATTATCCGATGGGATGCCGTTTTCTTCTAGCCGTCAGGGGTTGCTTTGCAAAAAACCTAGAAACTCAATAACTTTCCTACACAATATCTTTCCTTCATCGACAAATTCCCGTATGGAAGTACAATATCGGCATCATGAAATCCATCAAGCCCTTCCTGGCGTCGTTATCGATCTCGTTTTTCCTGCTTTCTGGCTGTTCCAATCCCCCATCGATCCATTTGCCTGAAAAACGCCCTTCCGAACTTGCTTCAACCGGCGAAGAGACCCGCTGGTCGCGCGTCTGCTTCGGCTCTTATCCAAGCCAGGAGATCGTCCCCTCTCGTTGGAATGGGGTCGAGGATTATGCCCTGCAAGAAGGCGACGTAATGAAAGATGACGCCCTCTACCATACCTTATCTAGCGCCGCTTGGAATAACGACGCACTGACCCTCGATGGGGTCTCCTATATCCGCGAAATGGGCTCTCCCCGCGAAGAAACACAGCATTACCGCGACCAAGGCGGCTACCATTATTTCTCGCTGCAGCCACTAAAATGGCGCGTCATCGCCAAAGAAGGGCGCCGCTACACCTTGCTATCGGACAAAGCCATCGATTGCAAGCCCTTCCATGATCTCGACGAAGAAACCGATTGGTCGAAGTCCTCCCTCAGGGCATGGCTTAACGACGAAAAAGGTGGCTTCTACGCCAAAGCCTTTGACGACGACGAGAAAAAGCGGATCGTCACGGCCAAAAACGCCAACACGCATAACGATGCCTACGAAACCTACTGCGGCCCCCAAACCGAAGATAAGGTTTATATCCTTTCCAACGATGAGGTCTTCGCCAGCGAATTAGCCGACCAATATGGCTTCTACGCCGGCCATGGCTACGATGACCCCGCCAAGCGCTTCGCCTCGACGATCTACGCCAAATTCCATGGCACCTGGTATTCCCCCGTCGCGCCCTACCGCGGCAATTCGTTCTGGTTCATGCGCACCTCGGGCTATACGCGTCGCACCGTCACTTATATCTGCGACTTCGGCTATATCTATGACCGCGGCACCGCCAACCATTGCGATGACGCCGGCATCTTGCCTGTCATCCAAGTCGAAGCCGACGCCTCATCTTTCTCCGCCATCGACGAAGTCTCTTCCCTAAGCATCATCAAGCCTGGCGGAGGCGAAGGGAAGGAGAATACCTGCGACGTCGATGAAAAGCCCGAGCAGCGCTTGACGATGACCTTCGGCGAATACCCGCAAGACGAAGTATTGCCAAGCATCCCAAACGATGATGAGGATGGCATCATCCTAGACCCCGAGCTCTACGAACGACTAGAAAACGCCGATTGGAGCCATGAAGTCACGATCGACGGGGTGGAATACCGCAATCTCAACGACCGTTATTTTGCCTTGGAGCCCATCGAATGGAATATTTTGGAGCAACGGGAAGGAAGCGCACTGCTCTTCCCCGCCAAAGGCTTAGACTGCGTCCCCTACCATAGCGCCCTAGAAAGCGTATGCTGGGAGGATTCTTCCTTAAGGAAATGGCTTAACGAAGATTTCCTGCGCTCTGCGTTTGGCCAGGAGGCGGGATCCATCCTCGGCACCGCGGTGGACAACAAGGACAATTTCTACTTCGGCACCCCCTGCGGGAACCCCACGGAAGACAAAGTGTTCCTCCTTGGCGAAGAGGAAGTCTTCTGCTCCGGAAAAGCCTCTGACTATGGCTTTGCCTGCTCGGATGCCACCAATGATCCCAACCGCTGCGCCAAGCCAACCCGCTACGCCCTGGCTCGAGGCGCTTGGAGGTCGCGCAAAAACGGCAATGGATTCTGGATGCTGCGCACCAACGGCTATAACGCCGCCAACGCGGTCTACGTCGGCGATGTGGGCGACATCTATAACCGTGGCATGCCCGTGACTTGCCAAGACGCACTCATCATGCCCGCCCTGCGCCTTTCTATCCTGGCCTAAACCATCTTCGAATCATCAAAGGAGCTGTAACGGAACCTCCCGTTGGTTAGGAGGGGTTACGCCCCTTTTTGCATACTTAGGGTGCGATGCGGGTCGCTAACTGTTTATTTTTGTAATCATTATTTCCCGAAAAAAAAATGGGTCAATCCTTCAAACCTATGAGCGCTTCATCAATCTCCGAATAGATGGCATCGTACTCCTCTGTAGATACGATAACGGACGGAATCCAAAAGGAGCGCAGGCTCTCCAACGCCTCACCGCCGCCAAATAACGTTTTTGCTTTGGCGTACGCAAATTGGTTCGCATCGATTTCGTGTGGTTGGGAAAGGTATAGCCTCGTGAAGCGATCCTCTCCACCATCGAGGCGGCATGAAATCCATTGCCCATTGACCCTTTTCGAGCAATTTCCATCGTAGGCGATATCGTAATCCAAGGCCTTGCGGATGGCGGGAGGAAAACGCTCGGGATGGGCGTATTGCTCCGCGTGGCGAAGCTCGTGAAAAAGATAGAACGCCTTCTCGGAATCGGGGCACCCCTTAAGCAATGCGGCATTGACGAAAACGGTATCTGTTTCCGGGTCATACATGCCGTTTGCTTCCTCGTAACCCTTGGGCATGTCAAAAGATAGGCGGCAGACAAGCCCAGCCTCCGGGCGCAAAGAATCGAATGAGGCGTGATAATCAAAATCGGGCATTGCGTTTCTCCCCTAGAGCAAATACGCCATGTAACACGGAAGCGCGACGATCCCGTCGGGACGGACGAAGAGGTTCTTTGGGTGCAGGATGAAGGCTCCCCCAATCCTCGCCTTGAATTTATCGACGAACCGCGTCAAGGATACGTTCGCGTAATTCTTCGAGGACTTCACCTCGATGGGGAAAATCTTGGGTTTTGTCTTGCTTCCGTTGGATAGGAGGAAGTCAATCTCGATGTCATTGCGCTTCTTCTCCTCGCTGTAATGGGTGTAGAAATAAAGCTTATGGCCGCTTGCGACGAGCATTTGGGCGATGGCATTCTCGTAAAGCATGCCTTCATTGACGGACAGCCTTCCGGACAAGATGGATGCGTAAACTTCCTCCGCGATCAGCTCGTTTTCGCCAAAGGCATGGGAGACGAGAAGCCCGGTATCCCCCATATAGCATTTCACCGCCGCCCGGGATTCGTTGAGGGACAACCCGACATTGGGGTCCGAGCAGGCGAAGCACTCATTGCAGACCATGGAATCCGCAAGCCAGAAAAAGGTCTCCTCGTATTCGGGATAATTCGTGTCCGATTCAATGCTGCGAAGCCTCACCCTCTTCTCGTGCATCGAGAGGAACGAGGGGATCTGATCGAATATGGAAAGGACCTTGGCTTTGTATTGGGCGTCGATCTTCATGATGTCATCGCGGTAATTCACGAGGATGTCCCGCTTCTCAGCGTCGCAATCGGCGAATTGCTTGCGGGCGAGCAGGAATTTGGATAGCGCCTTGGGCATGCCACCTACCAGCATGTATTGCTTGAACAGCATCATGGCCCTTTCGTGAAGCCCGCGCTCCAATGGAATTCTCTTTTCAAAGCAATCCCGGATATAGGGAAGCAATTGCTCCTCCCCTAAGGCGCAGGCGAATTCCTCGAAATCCATGGGGTACATCTTGATCTTCCTTTCCTCGCTGGGGATCGTGATGCCTTGGACGTTTTGCCTGATGGAGATCAAAGAGCCTGTTTCGATATAGTCATAGCGTCCATCCGCGACGAGGTATTTGATGGCCTCTCTGGCCTTGGGGTAAGCCTGAACCTCGTCAAAGATGATAAGGCTCTCACGCGGATAGAGCGTCTTCCCATAGGCGGCGGAAAGCACCATGAAGAAGGTATCAAGCTTTTCTAGATTATCGCGGAAGTTATCGAATACGATGCTGCTGGCCTTGTTGAAATCGATGAGGATGTAGGAACGGTAATGGGCTTTGGCGAATTCCTCGACCGCCGTGGATTTGCCGATACGCCTGGCCCCCTCGATGAGTAAGGCCTTCTCGCCTTTTGATTCGTTCTTCCACTGGAGGAGCTTTTCGGTGATTTTTCTTTTGAAAATGATTTCCGGTTCCATGGGGTTCTCCTTAAAACGCAAAGTAATAATATCGAAAATCGTCTTAAAACGCAAGGTATCTAATTATGATTCTTTCCTTAAAACGCAAGGTATCTGTTCCGCGACAAGCCACTATATTGTCGCAACAAAAAACATCCTGTGTCCGATTGTTTGGGAACACGATTGCGATCCTACATCCCTCGTTCTTTGAAGCCCGATTTTGTCTCCAGAAAAAACGTCGATTTTTCGTAGGCTGACTGTAAACCAAGAAAATGAAAACACTCATTGCCATCGAGTGTTTTTACGTTTTGGAGCACGATGCGGGAATCTTTGCACAAATCTCTCGGAGCAAATAACACAATATTCTCGGTTTAAAATCCACAAATCTCTCGGAGATATGCTGTTTTCATCAAGGACGTGGTCGAGCACGGCCAGCCTCTCCTACGATAGGGACCGCTATTGGCTCGAAACGTTGTCTCGTCTATCAATGACGGCATCGATCATGGGTGGATAAGCATACCGTCGTCTCCGACGCAAAAAGAAAAAGAGGCGGAACGCTTTCGGTTTCGCCTCCAAATCATCAAAGAATCGCTTTGTAGAGCCCTTCGTAGAGCCTCGCGGATTTCGCCCACGAATTGTCCTTCGTGATGGCGTTTTTCCGCATCTTCTCGAAGTCTTTTTTCTTTTTGTAGAGGTCCATGGCTAAGCCAGTGCCATAGTCGATGCCGCCGTAATCGTAGGAATCGAAGCCGATGCCGTCGGCTTTATCGGCGTTATGGCCATTGTAGCCAACAACCGTATCGACAAGTCCGCCAGTCCAACGGACGACGGGAAGCGTGCCATAGCGTTGGGCGATCATCTGGCCGATGCCGCATGGCTCAAAGGAGCTTGGCATCAAGAAGAAGTCGCTGGCCGCATAGATTTCATGGGCGCGCTTGTTCGAATAGCCGATGTAGATGGAGACCTGGCTTGGGAAGCGCCTACGGAGGTCTTCAAATGCCTCTTCTAGCTCATGCTCGCCCGAGCCGCAGACGGCGAACATCGCCCCCTGCTGCAAGAGTTTTGGCATGATCGAATAGACGAGGTCGATGCCTTTTTGGAAGGTAAGGCGCGAGACCAGGCCAAATAACGGTCCGCCGCGATCTTGCAAGAAGCATTCCTTGAAGAGGGCTTCGCGGTTGGCCTTTTTGCCCGAGGCGATGGTTTTCGCGGAGAAGGTCTTGGTGATGAAGGAATCCTTTTCCGGGTCGAATTCGCCATAGTCGATGCCATTGACGAAGCCGCAGAAGTCATATTCCCTCGTATGAAGGACGCCCTCTAAGCCCCAAGAGCCCTCTGGCGTGAGGAGCTCGTTGCGGTGATTGGGCGAGACGGTCGTGACCTTGTCGGCATAGACGATGCCGCTTTTTAGGGTCGATACCCGGCCTTCAAAACGCGTCGAGCCGTCTTCATAAATCGAATAGGGCAGGTTATAGAGGTTATCCAAGGCCGAGGGATCCAACATGCCTTTGAAGGCGGGGTTATGGATCGTCATGACGAACTTGGTCTTCTGATAGAAGGGATCGTTATGATTCTGGACCTTGATGAGGGCGGGAAGCATGCCCGACTGCCAGTCATGGACGTGGATGATGTCTGGCTGGAAGCCAACGAGCGGGAGAGCGTTTCTTGCGGCAAGCGTGAAGAAGGCGAAGCGCTCGCCATCATCGCCATAGCCATAAAGGCCATCGCGGCCGAAATACTGCTCGTTTTTGATGAAGTAATAGGTGATGCCATCCTGGACGAGTTCATAGACCTCGGCATAGCAATCCCTCCACGACATATTGAAATGGAGGGCGCCTTTGAACATCGGCTTCTTCACAAGCCTCGCTTCGGCGGATTTGTAATAAGGGAGCAAGATCGCCACTTCGTGGCCGAAGGTGACGAGTTCTTTGCTTAAGGCATAGACGACATCAGCCAAGCCACCGCTTTTGACAAAGGGATTGGCTTCGCTTGCGACCATTGCGATCTTCATAAGATGGTCCCCTGTTTGAGATAGGCGTACTTCATGGGATCGCCATGGAATTCGACGTCCTTCTGGATGATCGAGTATTTGTCGATCAAGCAGTTCTCGAGGTGGGCGCCTTCGGCGATCTTGACGTTGGAGAAGATGATGCAGTTTTTGACGGTCGCGCCTTTGGCGATGCGGACGTCGCGGGAGAGGATCGAGTTCTCGACCGTGCCTTCCACCACCGCGCCGTTGGCGACGAAGGAATTGACGACCCGAGCATCCTCGCCATAAAGGGCGGGCGGGGTGTCATGGGTAAGCGTGTAATGCGGCCATTCGGGATCGAAGAGCTTCGCGGCGACCTCCGGATTGAGGAGCTCGGTGCAATAACGGATGTAATGGTCGAAGGAATCGAAGCTTCTGACGTAGTCGCCTTTCCATTCGTAACCATGGACTTTGTAGGATCCATCGTAGAGGAGTTCCTTTAAGATCTCCTGCATGCCAGCCCTCTCGTTCCAGACGGCGCGGCGCTGGATGATCTCGGCCAAAACCGTGCGGTTGATGATCCAGATCTCCATCGAGGCGAGCGCCTCCTCTTTGAGGTGGTCGTTCTGCTTGACGGAAGTGATGTAGCCATCGCCGTCGACGCGGACCAAGGTGCCGCGCTCAAATTCCTGGGAAGCGTCCTTGATCTTGGTGTAGACCGAGGTGATCTTCTCGTGGCGGGCGATGTGCTCTTTGAGGATCGGTCGGATGTCGACGTTGGCGACGATATGGGCGGATTGGAAAACGATATAAGAGGCGTTGGAATCGTAAAGCACCCAGTCGTTCTCGCGGATGTTGGCGACGTCGGTGTTCGTCAAAGGGTTCAAAACGCCGTTTTCGTTGACCAAGATGCGCTGGGAGCCGACTTTGGTGTTCGTGATCCAGCTGGACATCGAGCCAAGGTGCTTCATGATCGAGCGTTGGTGCTTCTTGATCAAGAGGCCGACGGTCGGGATGTCGGAGTTCGTGAAGTTGGAAAGCGCGAAATCGCAGAAGGCATAACGCCCCAAGAATGAGGTGCTGCCCAACGAGCGGTTTTCGGTGAGTTCGCCAAGTTCTGGCGCGTTATAGAAATCGACGAGGCCGATGACTTCGTTCTTTTTCATAAATCCTCCTTGCTGGCATTGGCGACGAGCGCGATGCCATCGTGTTCGGCGTTAACGACCTGCCCCGGATCGACGTGGCTGGACGGGCCGACGAGGGCGTCATAGACCTTGGCGCCTTTGCCAACGCGGACGCCATGCATCAAGACGGCGTTTTCGCAAACCGCGCCTTCGTCGACGAAGACTTCGCCGGAGATGACGCAATGGCTCACTTTGCCAAGGATCGTGGCGCCTTGGTTGATCAAGCAATCCTCGACCACCGCTTTGCGGCCGATGTATTGCGGGGCGCTATTGGAGTCTTCGGAATAGATCTTGTTGGCGCCTTGGACGGTGTAAAGGTTGGTGGCGTCGTCTTTCTTGAGGAGAAGGTCCATGTTCGCCGCGTGGAGCGAGGCGACGGTGCCGACGTCGCGCCAATAGCCATGGTAGCGATAGGCGACCATCTTCTTCTTTTCGGAAAGCATCTTCGGGATGATGTTCTTGCCGAAGTCATGATCGCTCTTCTCGTCTTTCGCGTCGGCGCGGAGCTCTGCCGCGAGCGTGGAGTATTTGAAGATGTAGATGCCCATGGAAGCGAGGTTGCTGTCCGGGTTCTTCGGTTTTTCGTGGAAGGCCACGATGTTGTCTTTGCTATCGGTCGTCAAGATGCCGAAGCGCGAGGCTTCTTCCATCGGGACCTCATAGACGGCGATCGCGCAGTCGGCCCTGTTCTCCTCGGCCTTCTTGAGCATGTCGTTATAGGTGCAGGAATAGATGTGGTCGCCCGAAAGGATCAAGACGTATTCCGGATCGATCATGTCGAGCCAGTCCAAGTTCTGATAGATGGCGTCGGCGGTTCCTAAATACCAGGCCGAGCCTTCCTCCGTCTGCTTTGGGGTCAAAACGGATGTGAGCGAGCGGACGCCGTTAAGGCCCCACTTCTCGCCATTGCCGATGTAGCCGTTAAGGACGCTACTTTCGTACTGCGTCAAGACGCCGACGTCGTTGATGCCGGAGTTGGCGCAATTGCTCAAAGGGAAGTCGATGATGCGGTATTTGCCGCCATAGGAAACAGCCGGCTTCGCGATTTTGCGCGTCAAAGCCTTCAAGCGGGTCCCTTTGCCCCCCGCAAGAATCATGGCCGCCATTTTGGTTGACATGTCGTTGCTACCTCTTTCGTTGTTAAGGTATTGTAACACTCTTTGAGTGAGTATTTGTTAAGTAAGTAAACTTTTCGGCAAAATTGGCCAAATATCACGAAAAAGGGCGCCAGTTTCACGGGAACGTTCTTTTTTGTTTGTGCTTCGCGCTTGCGTGTGGTATATTCTTCAAGCGTTTAGCGCAAACGAGGTGAGAAAGAATGTCTAGAGTATGCCCAGTCACCGGCAAAGGCCCGGTCAGCGGAAACAACCGCAGCCACAGCTTACGTGCCACGAGGAGACGCTGGAACGTCAATCTTCAGAAATACAAAATCGAGATCGACGGCAAAATGGTCGAGGTCAGAATGTCCGCGAGAGCGTATCGCACCCTCAACAAGACCACCGGCAAAAAGAGCAAGGCCAACGAAGCCAAGTAATCTTTCTCATTGCACCTGTGTAAATGGAGCCCTCTGGGCTCCTTTTTTGTTATGTTAGAGCGCTAAGAAAGCCACGCCGAGCGATAAGAAAACGCTAATGAGGACGCTAAGCAATATCCCAAGCCATTCCGAGGCGGCGAGCAGGAAGAACGCGGGGCGTTTCACCACCACTTCGCCCCCTTCCTCTTCGCTGGCGAGTTTGGCCCAAGACGCGAAACGGGGATTGGCCATGATGAGCAGGTTAAAGACCCCGAGCATCATCGAGAGGATGCCGAAGACCAAAGTAGCGGGATAAAGCCCGCCTTGGCTTAAGCGGAAGAGATAGAAGCCGCCGAGCAGCCCCACAAGCGCCGCGAAGCCGAAATAAAGCGAAACCACGAGGATGTGCTGTTTGTTGTAAGAGGCGGGCAAGACCACCATGAACATCAAAAGCAACGTGCGGATGACCACGCATAGGCCAAGCGCGAAGGCAAGAAAACCCAGACCCCTGGGGTTATGGGAAAACGTCACAAAGAAATGGACGTTGGCGAAAAGATCGAAGAAGCAGGCGATGGCAAAGAAGACCTTAACGGTCTTGTCCATTACAAGCTCAAAGGGAAAGCCATTCAAAAAAGAAAACGCCTGCCCCTTCTTCTTTTTGTAATAAAGCCTCGCGAAGAAGACGAAGAAAGCGTCAACGAGCAAAAAAGCGCCCAAAAAGGCAAAAGAAAGGGAGGGCGGAAGGTTGCCCTCCATCACTCTTTTAACGCCTCCAAGCGCTTTTGGAAATCCTCGTGACCGAAGAGATAGCTCCCCGCGACCAAGACATCGACGCCCGCTTCGCGGACGGCTTTGCCGGTTTCGGCGTTGATGCCGCCATCGACCTCAATGAGCGGTCTTTTTGCAAGCGGCATTCCATTGATCTTCTTCCGACAATAGGCGATCTTCTTCAAAGAAGAATCCATGAATTTCTGCCCGCCTTTGCCTGGCTCCACCGACATGATGAGGATTAGATCCACCAAATCGAAATAAGGGTTCAACGCCTCGACGGGCGTATTGGGTTTGATGGAGATGCCGACTTCCGCTCCGGCGTTATGGATGGCGGAGATGGTTTTTAAGACGGACTCTTGATCGGGGCAGGCTTCCAAATGGAACGTCACGATATCGGCGCCGGCATGAGCGAAAAGCGGGCCTTGGGTCCAAGGCTCCTCGACCATGATATGGACGTCGTTGACAAGAGTATGGATGTTCGAGATCGAAGCAACGAAACGCGGGCCCCAAGTCAGCGCGGGGACGAATCTCCCATCCATGATGTCAATGTGAAGGAAAGAAGCGCCCGAAGCTTCCGCCAGGGCGATCTCTTCGTTCATCTTTTCTTTGTTCGCGGCGAGGATCGAAGGCGCGATGAGGGGCGCCTGCTCCGCCAAAGCCTTCACGTTTCTCATTTGAATCCGAAGATCTTGGAGATCAAGCCTTTCTTCTCTTTGAAGTTTTCTTTGTCGCTCATCGCCTTAAGGATCGCGTCATGCATCTCCAAGGCGCTTTGATAACGCTCTTCCGGGCGTTTCCTGCAGGCGGTGATGATGATGCGGTCGATGGACTTCGGGATCGAAGGGACGAGCTTGGAAGGCTCAGGAAGATGGTGTTTGATCTGCTTGACCGCCACTTCTTCCGGGGTTTTGCCGTCAAATGGCACCCTGCCCGTCAAAAGCTCATAGAACAAAATGCCCATCGAATAGATGTCGCTCGTTATTTCGGCGGGCGAGCCCATCAAAATCTCAGGAGCGCAATAGAAGATGGTGCCTTGGATGCTGTCCCCTTCTTTGGCGGTGCCGACGGGGCTTGCGATGCCAAAATCGGTGATTTTGACGGTGCCATCGCTTAGATAGAACAGATTCTCGGGTTTGATGTCGCGGTGGATGATGCCGTGCTTATGGATGTAATCGATGCCATTTGTGAGCTGAAGCATGACTTCGCAGGCGTCGGAAAGATTAAGCGCGACCTGGAAGCGGAGTTTCTCGCGGAGCGTCTGGCCTTTGATGTATTCGCTGGCCATATAGGGACGGCCTTCCACCACCCCACGCCCATAGACGCGAACGATGTTGGGGTTGTTGAGGCTCGATGCCGCTTCGCACTCGTTGGAGAAGCGCTCGAAGTTCCTTTCGTCATTCAAAAGATCGCTCCGCATGATCTTCAAAGAGACCACTTTGCGGGTGACGAGGTCATTGGCTTCGTAGACGTCGGCCATGCCGCCGGTGGCGATGCGGCTGACGATCCGATAGCGTTCGTCGACGCGGTCCCCGATCTTAATCATGGAATGCCTCCCAATAGGAGATGGCGATGTTGTCGGACCCGCCGTTTAAGTTGGCTTCGTTGATGAGAGCGCCCACCTTCTGATCGGGACGCTCGTCGCTGGCCATCACGGCCGCGATCTCCGATTCGGCGACGTTGTTATAAAGGCCATCCGAGCAAAGCAAGACGGGCTCGCCATGATATGGGAAGACCTTAACGTCCATCGATAAGGAAGGATAGATGCCCAAGGCATTCATCAAAACGTGGCGGTCCGGGTGCGACATCGTCTCGTCGCGGCTGATCTTGCCCGTGCGGTAAAGATAATCGACGTAGGTCTGGTCTTCGCTTAAGCGGACGATGCGGTCGTCTTTGAGCATATAGGCGCGGGAATCGCCGATGTTGATGAGGATCAGCTTCTCGCCGCTAATGAAAGCGAGGACGAGGGTGGTCCCCATGTCTTTGTAGGTCGGGTTTTTGTCGGCTTCGTTGAAGATGAGGCTATTGGCGGAGCGGACCATCTTGGCCAAGAAGCGTTTCTTTAGGAAAGAGAAGCCTTTGCCATCTTTCTCCTTGAAGGTGTCGATCACGTAATCGATCGCCATCTTCGAGGCGTAATCGCCTTTGTTTTGCCCGCCCATGCCATCGCAGACGCAAAGCAAAACCTCGCCCTGCGAGTTGATCGCGGCGGCGGCTTGGTCTTCGTTGTTGATGCGGACGCGGCCGATGTCGGTCCGATAGGAGATCGCTCCTTTGTAACGCTTTTTCATCATTGGGTGCTCTTTTGGTATTTGGCGCGAAGTTGGCCGCAGGCGGCATCGATGTCGGTGCCGAATTCCTTGCGGATCGTCGTATTGATCCCCCGTTTCATGAGCCGGTCATGGAAGGCGTGGATCGCTTCGCCCGAGGGGCGGAGGAAGCCTTTTTCCTTGACGGGGTTGATCGGGATGAGATTGACGTAGGCGAAGATGCCGGAATCGTGGATCAGATCGGCGAGTTCGTTGGCGCAGTCAACGGAATCGTTGAAGCCTTTTATGAGGATGTATTCGAAGGTGACCCTTCTCCCCGCATTCTCTTCGTAGTCTTTGATGGCTTCGAGAAGCTCGGGCATCTTGTAGGCCTTCGAGATCGGCATGATCTGGTTGCGGAGCGTATCGTTCGGGGCGTGAAGCGAGATGGCCAAATTGATCTGAAGGCCTTCTCTGCCATATTTCTTGATGCCCGGAACAAGGCCGCACGTCGAGACGGTGATGTGCCTGGCGCCGATGGCCAAGCCCCTTTGCTCGTTGATGACGCGGACAAAGGAGATGACGTTTTCGTAGTTATCAAAGGGCTCGCCCGTTCCCATCACGACGACATGGGTGACGTTCTGCCCCTCTTCTTTGAGGATTTGGTTGAGGACCATGACCTCCCCCACCATTTCGCCGCTCGTGAGGTTGCGTTCTCTTTTTAGTAGGCCAGAGGCGCAGAAAGCGCAGCCCATGTTGCAGCCGACTTGGCTGGAGACGCAGGCGACGTTGCCATAGTTGTAGCGCATCAAAACGGTCTCGACTTTGGCGCCGTCATCCATTTCAAGCAATAGCTTGATGGTGCCGTCTTTCGCGTCTTGGCGCTGGAAGATCTTCGGGAAGGAAAGGGCGTATTCGTTTTTAAGGGTCTCGCGAAAGGCTTTGGAGATGTCGGTCATCTTCTCAAAGTCGTAGACCCCTTTTTCGTAGATCCAGCCATAAAGCTGCCTGGCGCGGTATTTGCTCTCGCCACGCGAAAGCATCTCAGCCTCAAGCTGAGCATAGGGATACCCAAAAAGGTCTTTCTTCTCCATGGCGATGCTTATTTGCCTTTCGCCAAGGAGGTGCTGGAGGAGAGCCCAGCCGCGTTGATTTCGGAGATCGAGGGCGTCATTTTGGCGACGCTAGCCTCATTGAGCAAGACGGCGTAGTAGCAGGTCGCTTCTAAGCCATCGTAAGCGAAGAGCTGTTCCTCTTTTTCGAGTTTCCAGCCTTCGTGGCTATGGAGGAAGGCGGCGATTTGGTTGTGGCCTTCTTTCTTATCGAGGGTGAAGACGCAATAGACGAGGCGACCATCCAAGGCGACGAATTTGGAGGCATTCTCCAAAAGGTCTTTCTGCCTGGCGATTAGGCCATCCAAGCTATCTTGTTTGAGGTGGACGAAGAAGTCCGGGCATTCGCGGATCGCGTCGAAGTTGGTGCTATCCGGGAAAAGGAGGACAAGGTCCTGGGGACGCGATAAGGAAGCTTCGAAGCCATCGGGTTTCGAGGCGAAGAAGTTGACGTTCTTGAGGCCTTTGGCGCGGATTAAGCGCGAGGCATCGGCGTGGAGGCCATCCAAAGAGGCGACGCCGATGTTGAGGCCGATCGAAGCGCCATAGGATTCCACAACTTCTTTGATGACCTGATCGTCTTTGACGTCGGAATAAAGGAAGAGCTCGCTCGGCTCGGAGACGCGGTATTGGTCAAGGATTGACTTGATCGCCGCTTTTTCTTCAAAGAGAGACCCGTCTTTGACCATCGCGAGTTTGCGGACGGGCTCTTTGCCTTTGTAGGCGACGATGTTGCGGATCGAGGTGCCGAGGAAATCGGAATTGGCGAGGACGGTGGCCGGGTCGATGGCGGATTCGCGGACGCGGAGGGTCATCGTGCGCGGGCGGATGTTCTTCCGGAGGAGCTTGTAGGTGGCGCCATAGCCGAAATGCTCCCAGATCTTCAAAACCCAAAGCGGGGTGTTGTAACGGAGGGAAAGATATTCTTTCGAGCCGCGTTTGACGCTTTCGGGGATGAAGGCTTCGGGGTTGTCTTTTAAGGCGATGAGCGGTTCCAAGATGGAGAATTTCTCGCCCAAGACGGCGCGGACCGCCTCTTCCAAAGCTTCGGCGGATAAGTGCTTGTAATAATAGAGATTGGCGAGCAAAAGCATCGCGGCGCGGATCTCATTCTCCTCGAGGCCCTTCTCGTTCAGAAGGAAGCGGAAGAGGATCTCGTGACGGAGGGCGCAACCCAAAAGCCCAGCGACGTCCTTACGGAAAGGACGGTCGTCCAGATTGTCCTTAAAGTGGGCCTTGAGGGCGTCGTTGAACGGGACGTCGTTATCAAGGATTTCGCCGAAGACGGCGAGGGCCAAATCAAATTGTTTCATAGTGTGGCTCCCTTCTTATTTCTTCTTGTCATCGCCAGGTTTTTTGGATGCGGCTTCCTGACGCTGCTTGATCTTCTCTTCAAAGCCTTCGAAGGCGTTGCCGAGATAAATCTGCTCTGGATCGTTGGGGTCGAGGTCGGCCCGATCGGCGGGGTTGGGCTCATCATCATCGTTATGATGATGGTGATGGGCTTCCTCCTCATCGTGGATGGGATCCTCGCCTTCTTGATAGTCGCTCCCATCGTAGTTATAGGGATCGGCTTGGATGTTGTCGGATTTTATGTAGCGGGGATAGGCTTCGTTAAGGTGGATGTAACGGGAATCCTGTTCGTAGTATTCGAAGAGCAATTCGACGTTGATCGCGAAGTCGCTTAGGGTCTTGAGGAGATATTCGGCGACCTTGCTTTCCAAAACCTTCACCTTCAAGGGGGCCTTGACGGTGACGATCAAATGCCATGACGTCTGTTCCACGCCTTGATGGAAGACCATCGCGTTGGGCGCGTAGAAATTGACGTCGTCCTCGCTCACTTCATAAAGGTTGGCGAGGTTGGCGGTGTGCTCTTTCGAGTAATGGCCGACCACGAATTGGTCGAGCCCGAGGAATGAGATGGTAATCATAGAGAAAAAACCTTCGTAACTCGGGAATTATAGCACGCGCCATAAAAGGCGCATATATCCGCGCGAGAAATTCGACAAATGTCAGTAATCGATGGGGTCGACGTCAAAGCTCAGCTCGACGCCCGCCCTTCCGCTTAAGCGTTTGCCTAAGGCCTTGAGGTAAGGGAAAAGTTCGTCCCGGACACGGTATTTGACCAGGATCGTCTTGGTGAAATAGCCGCCTTGAAAGGCGATATAAGGGGTCGCGGGTCCAATGGCATAGACTTTGTCGAATTGCTGTTTCTCCAAATCGGCTTTGATGTCATAGGCGGCCTCAGCGGCCTTCTCTTGGTTTTTGGAGCGGACCTTGATGACCACGAGATAGTAATAAGGCGGGAGTTTGCCGATCTTGCGGTTCTCCATCTCTTTCTTGTAGAAGGCTTCGTAATCCTGCTTGGCCCCGGTGGTGATCGCATAGTCAAAGGGATTGAAGGTCTGGATGATGGCCTCCCCGCTCTCTTTGCTCCTCCCCGCCCTTCCGACGGCCTGGGTCAAAAGCTCGAAGGTGTTCTCGGAGGCGCGATACGATGGGCTATAAAGCCCAAGGTCTGCCTGCACCACCCCCACTAAGGTGACTTTGGGGAAATCGTGGCCTTTGGCGATCATCTGGGTGCCGATCAAGACGTCATATTGCTCATGGCGGAATTCCTCTAGGGTTTTGTTGAGGCGGTTCCGGACTTTGGCGACGTCGCTATCTAAACGGGCAATGCGCGCATTGGGCGCAAGCTCTTCGATCTTCTTGACGATGCGTTCGGTCCCATAGCCGGTCCTTTTGATCTTGGTGGAGCCGCATTCGGGGCATTTGTCGGGATATTTGGCCACGTAATCGCAATGGTGGCATTTGAGCATGTTGTCGTTTTTGTGGTAGGTCAAAAACGAGCCGCAGTTCGGGCATTTGTAGACATAGCCGCAGTCATGGCAGCCGATATAGGGCGAATAGCCCCTCCGGTTCATGAGGAGGATGATCTGCTGATGGCGGTCGAGCTTTTCCTTGATTTTGGCGATGAGTTTCTTGGAGAAGACGTCATAGCCAGGGATGCGGTTATATGGCTTGGACAAATCGACGATCTCGGTGCTCGGCAAAGCCTTCTCGTTCACGCGGTGCCCCATCTCGACGTATTCGTAAACGCCTTTCATCGCCCGGGCTTTGGACTCCAAAGAGGGCGTCGCGGAGCCAAGGAGCACCTTCGCGCCGAAATGCTTGGCGCGCATGATCGCCACTTCCCTGGCATGATAGGTCGGGCTTTGGTCTTGCTTATAGGATTCGACGTGCTCCTCGTCGAGGATGATTAATCCGATGTTGGATAAGGGCGCGAAGATGGCGCTTCTTGCGCCGATAACGATCCTCGCCCTCCCCGAGGCGATTTTCCGGTATTCGTCGTATTTTTCCGCCGGGGTCAAACCCGAATGGAGGATGGCGACGTTGTTTTGGAAACGCCTGGAAAAATACTCGACCATGATCGGGGTGAGCGAGATCTCGGGAACGAGCATCAAGACGTTCTTCCCTTCGCTCAGGTAATGCTCGGAAAGGTGGAGATAGACTTCGGTTTTCCCGCTTCCGGTCACCCCTTGGAGGAGCACCACTTCTTTTTCCGTCGATAAGATTTTCTGATAGGCCCGCGATTGCTCGATGGTAAGCGGATGCGCCTGCTCTTTCTCAAATTCCGGAATCTGGAAGCGGTCTTTTTCCTTTTTGAAGAGGGCGGCTTTCTTGAGTTCGATAAGTTTTTCTAATGATGATGGGGAGCCGAGATCTTTTTTGAGGACCTCTTTGTTCTCGGCGAGAAGGCGGAGCATTTCCACCTGCTTGTCGCTGGTCAAACCCTCTTCGTTTGGATCAAGGAGCCTGACCCACGTCTCGTAGGCGATCTTCGGCCCTTTGAGGGCGCTTCTTGCCGGGCGTAAGGAAGAAGGGAGCATCGTTTGAAGCACGGCGGTCTTCGGGGCGAGATAATATTCCGCCACCTCGCCTGCCAAGCGGCTAAGCTCTTCATTAAGAAGAGGCTCTTCGTCGATGATTTCTTCGACAAAAGAAAGCGAGAAGCCGTTGGCCTCCTCGATTTCTTCTTTGCTCTGGCTCGTTTCCTGGACGCGCGAAACAAAACCCATGACCGTCTGTTTGCCAAAGTTCACCAGGACGCGGAAAAGCGGCTCGACGTTCTTCGGGCCGTCGTACAAATACGAAAAGGGACGATCCAAAGAGGTCTTCCCGTATTCGATATAAACGTCCAATATCTTCACAGAGGATATTTTAGCGCATTTCTTCTAAAGAAGCGGACCGCTCCAAAAGAATCTTTTTTATCTGCTCCGCCGCGGAGGCGACGGTGTCATTGACGATGGTGTATTGATAGGTGTTTGCCAAGTTGAGTTCGAGGCGGGCTTTTTCCAAGCGGGCCTGGACGGCGTCTTCCGATTCGGTGGAACGGCCGCGGATGCGGCGTTCGAGCTCGTCGAAAGAAGGCGGGACCAAGAAAATGCTGACCACGCCGGGATCTTTGACTTTGGATAGGACTTGCTGAGCGCCGTTGACGTCGATCTCGAGAAGGACGTTGTATCCTTCCATCCGCTTGGCCTCGACTTTGTCGCGCGGGGTGCCATAGCAATTGCCGACGTATTTGTTCCATTCGAGGAGGTTGCCCTCTTTGAGGTTCTTCTCGAATTGTTCCGGGGTGACGAAATAATACTCACGTCCTTCCATCTCGCCCGGCCGCATTTTGCGGGTGGTCAAAGAGACCGAATAATAAAGACGGATGCTGGGGTCTTTGAGGATTTCCTGACGAACGGTCCCTTTGCCGACCCCCGAGGGACCCGAAAGAATAATCAACAAGCCTTTTTTCATAATTTTTCGCTATTTTAGCGACTATGGCTAAGAAGCTCAACCCAAAAGGGTGTAAAATACGGCCATGCCGTATGACGTATCCGCACAAGAAGAGATTGCCGCCCGTCTAAACGAGACCTTGCGGGGCGAGCGTCTTTCCAAGCTCACCTACCTCACTTCCGACGTCTGCTATTTCCATTTGAAGCGGCGGGAGAAGCTGGTGTTTTCTCTTCGCGGCAACGACCCCTACGTCTATCTTTCCAAAACCTTGGAGGATGTAAGTGGCATCCCCTCTTCGTTTTGCTTGATGCTCCGCAAGGAGATTCAAAACGCGGAGATCGACGGGGTTTCCTTGGTCAACCACGACCGCATCTTCCGCTTTTCCTTGACGGCGATTTCCTCGACCTTCAAACCAATCGCCCGCTATCTAATCGCCGAGCTCCTTCCTGGCAAGACGAACCTCATCCTGTTGGATGAAGAGGAAAAGATCCTCGGCGCGCAGCGGATGGGCGAATTCGGCCAGAATCATTTGATTCTCCGTGGCGTCAAATACCTCCCGCCCGAGAAGATGGAATTCACCCCGAGGAAAGCGGAAGCCCCCTTCTCATTCGAAGAATACCAAAGCAAATCCGAAGCCAAGGAAGAGACCATCCTTTCCTTAAGGAAAAAGGAGCTCTACAAACCGCTTTTTGACTTCTTGAAACGCAAAGTCCGCTCGGGCGAGAAGAAACTCAAGATGCTCGAATCGGACAAAGAGAACGCCAAAACCCACCTCAATGACGGGGATTATGGCTCCTTCATCTTTATGAATATGGACGCCATCGATCCGACCTCGGGCCATATGGATTATTACGGGGAAGACGTCAAACTCGACCCAAGGAAAAGCGCATCTGCAAATGCGGAGCTCTTCTTTAAGCGCGCCAAAAAGAGCAAGACCGCCCTTAAGATGGCGGAAGAAAATCGCCTTAAGGCCGAAAAGGACCTAGAAGGTTTCAAAGCGGCGTCCATCTTCGTTGAGCATGCCGATGAAGCCTTTCTTAGCGACTTGATGGAGCATTATGGCTTGCGGAAGAGCAAAGCCAAGAAGAAAGGCGATGCCCTCATCAGCTCCGCCTCGCTCCCCTACTTCGTCTCGATCGACGGGACGACCTATCTTTTTGGGAAATCGATGAAGCAAAATGACTTCTTAACCTTCCATCTCGATACCTGCAAAACCCACCTCTGGTTCCATATCGAAGGCGACTCCGGCGCCCACGTCATGCTACGCAAAGACGACCCGAGTCCGGAAGAAATCACCCTCGCCTCGGAAATCGCCATCGCCGCAAGCGAAGCGATCGACGGCACCGTCATGTGCGCCCTCCGCAAAGACGTCAGAAAAGGCAATGTCCCCGGCCAAGCCGTGGTCGCCGAATACAAGACAATCCGCGTCAAGCAGGTCTCCGAAAAAGTTCTCTCCGCGCTTGAAAACGCAAGGAAAATCAGCCTGAAATAAAGGAAAGCGTTTACATTTTCTCTTGTTTTGGTTTTTGAAAACATCGTGTTTATCGGTGTTTTTTCTTTTTAATTTGTGAAAGCGGTTTCTGAAAACGTTTTCATTAATCGTTGACGTTGTGCTTTTAAAAAAGAGGACTATAGTAACGGGCTGTTTGGGAAACCAAACGCAAAAAGCCAGTTGCTTCAAGGAGGTAACGACAATGGAAAACTTCGAAAACAACCAATACGAAACTTACGGCGAATACGATGAGCTTCTCACCCAGGTCGCCAACGAAGGCCCGATCTTCGTGGACACCGAGATGGACAACGAACCGGCCCCCGAAGACCTCTATGGCTATCGCGCCGCGATCCAGAAGAGCCTCGCCCGCTAATTCAATTGCATTTTCATCCCGCGTTTCCCTTATATAATTAAGGCCATGAAACGCATCACGCTTTCTCTTTCGCTCCTTCCCCTGCTCTTATCCTCCTGTTCCAATCAAAAGGGCTTCGGGAATTGGAAGAATGACGACCTCCCCTATCTTGACCGCAATGGCGACAACGCCATCGCGAACAAATGGACCTCCGTCAATGATTTGACCATCACTGTCGAAGGCGAGGATCTTGTTCCCATCGTTGAGCGAGGTGAGAGCTTTTTCTTATGTTTTTCCAGGGAGAGCTGCTCGCATTGCCAAGCCATCAGCGAAGCGATGATCGCTTTCTTGGAGAAAAGCGACCTCGCCATCTATCGCAACGAGATGGCGACCATCTCCTCGATGAAGCGCTTCGTCGATCATTATTCGGACGTCGACCTCACCGCGATCTCCAACCATTACGAAACCCCGACTTTCTTCTTTGTGGAATCCATCCATCAAAAGCCGAAAGTCACTTATTTCCGCGTGGCCAACCTAGGAAGCGACTTCTCCGCCTTTTTCCAAGAGAAGTTCAATCGCACGGAAATCTACCATTTCTACGAAGAAAAGAACCTCGATGGCTTCTTGGGCAAGAGCGAGGAAGCCCTCTTGTATTTTGACGATGGCGAGCACGACGCCTTCTACCGCGAAGAGCTTCTCCCCCTCGCCAAAAAGAGCGATAAGCCCCTTCTTTTCGTCGACAAAAAGATGAACCACGCCCATATGGGCGGCCTTGCATCCTACAAAAAAGCGGCCGTTTCGCCAGCCGCTTCTTATGATTATCTTTCCTTGGATGATGTCGCTAACTGCAAAGCGATGATCCAAGACTATTTCGCTTAACGCTTCTTTTCGCGCGCCATTTCGGAGAAGGCTCTCCCTTCTTCGAAGTCTTTGAAGCGGGCGAAATAATAGATGTTCCCCATATCGTCGGCCAAATGGTCGGGATAGCGACCTTTCGCCATGATGTGCTCGCCCCCTTTTGCTAAGACTTCTTCTTCGCTATAGACGTAGGCGATTTCGTCGCGGCGGGAGATCGCGAAGGAATAATATTTCTCCTTGCTCATGTCCTGACGGTTTTCGTTATAGGCGACGATGTCGGCGTAGATCTCATAGACCGAGGCGGAGATGCCATAGTCGATGAGGTCTGGCGTATAGCCTCCCGGCGGTCGCATGTTGCATTCTAAGGCGACGAATTCTCCTTTTTTGGCTAAGCCTGGCTTATCTTCGGTCAAGACGAAGAACTCGATGTGGAAGAAGCGTTTGCGGATTCCAAAGCTTTTGACCACCGCGCGCCCCGTCTTTTCGAAAGCAACGGGGTCAAGGTCTTGCATCGGTAGTTCAAAAGGGTTGGTGTAATAGTAATCGTCGGTATTTTCGTTGACGATCACTTCGGGCGGGATCGGGAAATGATCGGTGACGATGAAGGGGCAATTGCTCTCGTCGTCGCAAATGCCATCGAAGGAGACCACGACGCCCTTGATGTATTCTTCCATGATATAAGGGCAGGGAAGCTTTTTCTCAAAGAAGGCGTCAAAGTCTTTTTGGTCTTTTAAGCGATAAGAATCATTCGCGCCGACGCCGATGTCGGGCTTCACGAAAAGCGGGAAGCCGACTTCCTTTTGGAAGGCGATGGCTTTTTCTTTGTCCTCTTTGCCTTTTACGACGAGATAACGCATCGTCTTGGCCCCGGCTTTCTGGAAATATTCCTTCATCGCCGATTTGGCCTTGATCTTGCGCATGTCGTTTGGATGGAAACCCGTGGAGACGTTAAAGCGCTCCCTGAGCCTCGCGTCTTGCTCCAACCACCACTCGTTGTCGCTTTCGATGTAGTCGATGTGGCCGTATTTGTTCTCGAAATAGGCCACCGCCTTCTCCATCGCGGGATAATCGCCGAGGTCGGGGGTGAAATAATACTCCGTGAGCGCGCCGATTAAGCGCGGGTTCAATTCGTTATAAGGCGAATCGCCGATGCCGAGCACGCGGATGCCGCGCGCGGCAAGCGACTCCACCCACTTGAAATAACGGGCGGGGAAATTGGGAGAGACGAAGACGAAATTAATCATGCTTTCTTACCTCCGGATGATAGTTGCTTTGCTTCGATGCGGACCAAGGCCCTGGCGAGGGAAGCCTGGGCTCTTGTGACGTCTAAGCCTTCTTTATGCTGCTCCAAGCGCTCTCTGGCCCTCGCTTCGCTGGCTTTGGCTCTGGCCAAATCGATGGAATCGCCCTCGTCGATCATCTGGGTCATGAGGGTCATGCCGTCTTTTTCCACGCGGAGCACGCCGGAGAAGATGGCATAGTATTTGCTTTCTCCGTTTTGGAGGATCTTGAGGATGCCTTCGTTTTTCATCTCGGCGAGGAGACGGGTATAGCCAGGCAAAATCCCCAAGGGTCCATTGACCGACGGGAAATAGGCTTCGTCCACTTCTTCGTCGAAATAGACGCCTTTGGGCGTGAGAATCTTGAGCCGGATGCTCATTCTTTCTCGCCCTCCAAGGCTTTGTATTTCTTATCGACGTCGTCGATCGAGCCGCAATAAAGGAAGCAGGATTCGGGAACCTGGTCGTATTTGCCGCTTAAGATGGCCTTGAAGGAGCGGATCGTCTCCTTGACGGGCACGTAGATGCCTTCGACGCCATTGAAGGCCGAGGCGACGTGAAGGGGCTGGGAAAGGAAATTGCGGACCCTTCTGGCGCGGTTAACGATGGCTTTGTCCTCTTCGGAAAGCTCATCGATGCCAAGGATCGCGATGATGTCTTGAAGCTCTTTGTAACGCTGGAGGAGCTGTTGGACGCCACGGGCGACTTGGTAATGCTCTTCGCCGACGAAATCGGGCGATAAGGCATTGGAGGTCGAATCAAGCGGGTCGACGGCCGGGAAGATGCCCAAGGCCGCGGTGTTGCGGTCAAGGAGGGTTCTCGCGTCAAGATGAGAGAAGGTGGTCGCCGGGGCCGGGTCGGTGAAGTCATCGGCCGGGACGTAAATCGCCTGAACCGAGGTGATGGAGCCATCTTTCGTCGAAGTGATGCGCTCCTGGAGCTGGCCCATCTCGGTGGCGAGGGTCGGCTGATAGCCGACGGCGCTTGGCATACGGCCTAGAAGCGCCGAGACTTCCGAACCCGCCTGGGTGAAACGGAAGATGTTGTCGATGAAAAGAAGCACGTCTTGGTGTTCGTGGTCGCGGAAATACTCCGCCATGGTGAGGCCAGTCAAGCCAACGCGCATACGCGCTCCGGGCGGTTCGTTCATCTGCCCGAAGCAGAGGGCGGTGTTCTTCAAAACGCCGGACTCCTTCATTTCGTAATAGAGGTCATTGCCTTCGCGGCTTCTTTCGCCGACGCCGGCGAAGACGGAGATGCCGTTATGTTCGTTCGCGATGTTGAAGATGAGCTCTTGGATCAAGACGGTTTTGCCGACGCCCGCGCCACCAAAAAGACCGATCTTGCCGCCTTTGACGTAAGGACAGAGCAAATCGATGACCTTGATGCCGGTCTCCAAGATCTCGTGGGAGACGCTTTGCTCGCTATAAGTCGGCGCATGGCGGTGAATCGGGCGATGCGGCTCTTTGGAGAAGTCGCTGTCTTTGCCGTCAATCGGCTCGCCGAGGACGTTGAACATGCGGCCCAACGTCTTTTCGCCGACCGGGACGGTGATCGGGGCATGGGTATTGATGACCTTCATGCCGCGGACAAGCCCTTCGGTGGCGCCCATCGCGACCGCGCGGACGACGTCATCGCCGATATGCTGCATGACCTCGACGGTGAGCGAATGGCCATCCTCAAAAGGAATCTTGAGGGCGGTGAGGATTTCCGGTAAGGCGCTCTCCTCGAATTTGACGTCGACGACCGGGCCTTGGGCCTGGACGATCACGCCATAATCTACGCTTTCTTTCTTTGCCATGAGTTGCCTCCTTATTCTTGGGCCCTGGCGCCGGCCACCACCTCAGTAATCTCCTGGGTGATGCCCGCCTGACGGGCTTTGTTGTATTCGATGGTGAGTTTTTCGAGCAATTCGTCCGCGTTGTCGTTGGCGTTGTCCATCGCGTTGCGGCGGCTCGCCTGCTCGCTGAGCTTGCTCTCGTTCAAGCGGTCCATCATGACCGCGGAGAGGTATTGCCCCATGAGGAGATGGATCATCCTTCGAGGCTCTGGCTCATAAAGCTTCGGGCAATAGGGATCTTCGGGTTTGGGCTCGTAGTTCAGCTCAATGGGAAGGAGTTCCAAGAGGGTCGGCTCGAAGCGGAGCGAATTGATGTATTTGGTGTAGATGATGTAGACCCGTTCGTAGTGTTTCTCATTGAAGCCGCGCTTGACGTTAAGGAGCGCCGCCTTGAGTTCTTTGGGATCGGGGTCTAAGCCAAGGCGGGCAAAGCTTAGGTCGAGCTTCACGCCTTTTATGGGGTTCCTTTGGTAATGGTTGACGCCACGGTTCCCCATCGGGGCCAAGGTATCGCCCTCCCCGACTCTAGCGTCGGCGAATTTGAAGAGCTCGGCGTTATAGCCCGCGCATAAGCCAAGGTCGCTCGTGATGAGGATATAGAGGGAGCCTTGGGCGTCTTCGTTTGGGTAGGCGTAATGGGATTTGGCCTCACCATCATGGGCGAAAAGATCCGCCATGATGTAGGAAAGCTCTTCGCCATAGGAAAGCGAACCTTCATACAGGCTCCGGTAGCGTTTGAGTTTGACGGTCGCCACCATCCCCATCGCCTTGGTGATCTTCTGGGTCGATTTGACCGAGTTGATCCGGCGTTTTGTTTTGTTGAGTCCGTTCGCCATGAGGTCCTCTTTTAAGCGGAATAGCTCCCTTTGAATTCTTCGACGGCCGCTTTCAAGGAAGCGGAAAGCTCAGGCCCCAAGGCCTTGGTCTCGTCGATGGTTTTTAAGATTTCCGGGTGCTTGCTGGAAATCGAGGAATAAAGCCGTTCCAAGAACGGGTGGATCTCTTTGACCTCGAGGTCATCAAGGTAGCGGTTCTTCGCGGCGTAAAGCTCGACGACTTGGCGCGATAAGGAATAAGGGGCGTATTGCTTTTGCTTCAATACCTCCATGAGGGCCTTGCCATGCGTCAAGACGCGCTTGGTCTCTTTGTCGAGATCGGAGCCAAATTGCGAGAAGGAGAGCATCTCGTTGTAGTTGGCAAGGTCGATCTTTAGGCCCTTCGCCACTTCTTTCATCGCCTTGAACTGGGCGGAGGAGCCAACGCGGCTTACCGAGAAGCCCGAGTCGACGGCCGGACGCTGGCCAGCGTTGAAATAGTCGACGACCAAGAAGATCTGGCCATCGGTGATGGAGATGATGTTGGTCGGGATGTAAGCGGAGATGTCGCCCGCCTGGGTCTCGACGATCGGAAGCGCGGTGATCGAGCCGCCGCCAAAGTCTTTGTTGAGGCGGCAAGCGCGCTCCAACAAACGGCTATGGAGATAGAAGATGTCGCCCGGATAGGCTTCGCGGCCCGGGGAACGTTTGAGCAAAAGCGCCAAGGTGCGATAAGCCACCGCGTGCTTGGAAAGATCGTCAAAGACGATCAAGACGTCTTCGCCATTTTCCATCCATTCTTCCGCCATGGCCATGCCACTGAAGGGGGCGAGGTATTGCAAAGGAGCCGATTCGGAGGCGGAGGAGGAGACCACCGTCACGTAATCGAGGCAGTTTTTGGCGCGTAAGATGTCAACGAAAGAAGCGACCGAGGAATTCTTTTGGCCGATGGCGACGTAGACGCATTTCACGCCTTTGCCCTTCTGGTTGATGATCGTGTCCAAAGCGATCGCGGTTTTGCCCGTCTGGCGGTCGCCGATGATCAGCTCACGCTGCCCGCGGCCGATCGGGATCATAGCGTCGATCGCTTTGATGCCGGTTTCCAACGGGGTGTCGACCGATTTGCGGGTCATGACGCCCGGGGCGATGCGCTCCACGGGGCGGGATTTGCTGGTTTTGATTTCGCCAAGGCCATCGATTGGCTGGCCAAGGGCGTTGACGACGCGGCCAAGCAGAGCATCGCCAACCGGCACTTCCACGACGCGGTGGGTGCGTTTGACGGTGTCGCCTTCCAAGATTTCGTTGTCGGAACCCAAAAGGACGCAGCCGACGTCTTCGGCGTCGAGGTTCATGACCATGCCATAGACATCGTGCGGGAAAACGAGGAGCTCGCCGAGCATGGCCTTCGATAAGCCATAGCAAAGGGCGATGCCATCGCCCACCGAGATCACGGTGCCGACGTCGTCTTTCTCCAATTTGCTTTCGTAGCCTTTGATTTGGGCTTTGATCAGGCTCGCGATTTCGCTGGAATCGATTTTCATGCGTTGCCTCCTTCGTTTAAGAGTTGTTTTTCTAGTCCGAGCAGCTTGGCCCGGAGGCTTCCGTCATAGACCTTCCCTTCCAGGAAGACTTTGACGCCGCCTAAGAGTGAGGATTGGACCGTGTTTTTCAAGATGACTTGGTGGCCGAGCTTCTTGGTGAAGGTCGTCTCCAATGTCTTAAGGTCCTTGGGGCTTAATTTCCTCGCGGAATAAACCAAGCCTTCGGAGATCTGGTTGGCTTCGTTGGCCAAAGTGGCGAAGCAAGAGAGGATTTCCCCAAAATGCGCCATCCGACGATGCTTCAAGATGACTTTGAGGAATTCGACGAGGTGCGGGAGTTTGTATTCGCCAAACACCTTCTCGGCGATCTCCATTTGTTCCTCCTTCGGGATCGAATAAGAAGAGAGGAGCTCTAAGAATTCAGGATCGTCGTCAAAATGCTTCTTGATATCCCTAAGGGCATCGAGGTATTTGGCGCTTTCCTCCTTCCCGACGAGGTCAAAAAGGGCGGTCGCGTAATTGAGATAGACGCTTTCG
>CAMGZU010000002.1 GCA_946183085.1 uncultured Erysipelotrichaceae bacterium
TGCCCTTTGAAGCGTTCCCTTTTGCAGCCAAAGCAAGAGATGCAGCCAGAGTATTTCTCCAAGCGATACAAATCGAAACGAGCGATTTCCGCCCCCGCTTCCTCCGCGCCTTTCGCTGCCTCGTTTAATAACGTATCCGTATTCCATCCCTTACGGGGTCCGCAATTGACGACGACGATCTTCTTTGCCATGTTTTTTCTCCTGTGCTTCCTTTTATTTTGCCCTTCTCTTCTCCGTCTGTCGAAAAGAAAAGCCGCGACTTCGGTCACGGCTGGAATGCGAAGCGATTTGACGGCCTTGGTTTTGGTTATCACTCTTGCTCGTCGCTTTCCTCGTCCTCTTTCTCCAGCATCTCCATCAGTTGCCTGTATTTCGGGAACTTCGCTTTCCAATACTCTTGCATCTTTTTGATTTCCTCTGGGCTCTTGTCATAGCAAGACATCGGCTTCCCGCTCGGCCCCATGATGGTCAGGATTCTTCGTGGCTTCCTCTCTTCCATTTTTCCCTCCTTAAAGACAAGAAAAGCCCCTTTGAATGGAGCAATCCTTGGTCTTTTCTAGCTGCCTTTATTATACGCGCACGCGCGCGTTTGAGCAAGAAAAGAGGGCCCGAAAGGGCAAAGAAAAAACCTCGTAGAACGAGGCTAATTTCTTCTGGCGCGCCCGGAGGGACTCGAACCCGCAACCCCCAGATTCGTAGTCTGGTACTCTATCCAGTTGAGCTACGGGCGCACGTTATGTTTTTGGAGCTTCCGGCCGGATTTGAACCGACGGTCGGGGAGTTGCAGTCCCCTGCCTTACCACTTGGCTACGGAAGCGCGAAAAGGATTATAGCACCTAGGAAGAGCAAAGCAAATGGCAAACGCGGAATTTGGCGACTTCGTTTTCTTTTATAAGAAAAGGGGGCGATCGCTCGTCCCCTTCTCGGTTTCTTATTTGGCTTTGTTTAAGGAAGCGGAGGCTTCTTTTCGCCGCGCGATTTTGATCTTCTTCCAACGGTATTTGCCGATGAAGAAGGCCAAGATCATGGCTAAGCCAGAGAGCAAGATCACGCCGAAGACGATCGCGCCCCAAAGCGGGAGGTTGTTGCCCTTAACGTTTTGCCACATGGCGAGAACGTATTTGTTGTTGGCCCCATAATCCCGCATGATGGCGAGCTTCGGGATGAGCTCCTCCTCCGGATATTGGGCGAAGAACTGCCTCCCGGCGGTCAGCGAATAATCATCCCCATAAGGCGATTCGATCTCCTCGATCTCATCGGTATAGAAGAGGTAGGGATTGTCATCCGGCGTTTCGCCAGGGTTCTCAACGAAAAGCTCCTCTAAGGTGCCTTCAAACATGTAGGTGAGGTTGCGGACGCCCCATTCGATCATGTCGTCCTCGCTTTCGGCGACGTTCTCGTTGTAATAGTCCTGGTATTCTTCCCAAGACATGGCGACGCCATTGACCACCGCTTCTTCGTAGGTCGAGCCCGTCATGTCGAGCTCGCCATAGTCGTCGCCGTTTTCATGGACGCCAGTGCCGTCTTGATAGACGATCTCGTCGTTCTCGTCGTAGAGGAAGTCGCTATCTTCCCAGGTTTCGTCAGCCCCAGTCGCGTCATGCCAGACGTACATCGCATAAGCGCGCGGATCGTACCAAGAACGGATGAGGTCCAAGATGGTGTCCCCGGCGATAAAAGAGGTATAGCCGATCGTATCCATGTTGGCGCTCGCGATATCGGGATGGGAGAGGAAATCCACGAATTCCTGGGCCTCTTCTTTATGAAGCGAGTCGCTTTTTGGCATCACCCAGCCGTCGAACCAGATGTTGCCGCCGGTTTTCGGGATGGAGTAATAAATGTAGTTATCGGCTTCGTTCTCGCCGCGGTCCATCGAATAAACCGCGTCGCCGCTCCAGGCAAGGTTCATGCCGATCATGCCTTTGACCATGTCGTCTTTGCCGGAGTCGACCTCGAAACCGAAGACGTTGCCTTTAAGGTCCAATAAGACCTTCTCGACGTCTTGGACGGTCTTTTCGTCCGCGCGGTTAAAGATATCGCTCATTAAGGGGTGGTAGCGCCACACCGCTTCTTCGAACGCGCCTTCTTTGAGGGCGTAGTTCCCTTCTTCGAAATAGCCCGAGTCCTTGAGGTTCTGCTCGATCTCGTCGCCAAATAACTTCATGATGCCGACGGAATAGGTGTCGCGCATCGAGTCTTTGATCGACATCTCGGACTTGTATTTTGGGTCCCAGCAGGACGCCCAATCGCCCATGTCGAATTTGACTTCGTCTTCCTCTAACCCTTTGTCAGCAGCGACTTTCGCGGGGTTATAAAGAATCCCGAGCGTCCCCCACATATAGCCGCGGGAATAGGCGGAAATCGGGTATTCTTCACCCGTCCCATTGCCATTTTGGGCGGTGATGGAATCAAGAGTCTGCACCAAATAAGGCGAGGCGTAGGCGTCGTAATTGGGGGTGGAGTCAGGATCAAAAGGCTCCAACATCCCCTGCGACATCATCTTCTGGATGGTGTAGTCCGAGGGGCAGACGAGGTCGTAGTTTGTCTTGCCGGTCTTCAAAGACGAGAGCATCGTCTCGTTAGTGTCGAAGGTGTCGTAGATGACGCGGACGTTCTTGCCGTTGACTTCTTTTTCCCAGGCTTCGAAAGCCGAGATGACGTCAGCGTAGGTTTCTTCTTCCGCCTCTTCCCAGAAGGGGGAGAGCTCGGATTCGCCGATGTAGTCTTCGCAATTGAAGACGCGGAGGCGGATGACGCCGTTTTCCTCGGCGGAAGAGCAGCCGCTTAAAGCGGGCGCCACAAGCATAGCAAGGGCGCTAAGAGACAAAGCGCGGACGATTTTTTTCATAACGAAGCCCTCCCTTTGCGCGTCTTTTTCTTATGGGCGCGATTCTGATAGATGGTGATGAGGACGACCGCGATGAAGACGACGAGGACCAAGATGGTGGTCAAAGCGCGCATCGCGGGCGGGATCGGGCCCTTCTTGATCTTGGCCTGGACCAAGGTCGATAGGGTCTCGATGGTCTTTTCGCCCGAAAGTAAACCCGCCCCACGGGTGAAGGCGGTGACGATGAAGTCGTCCAAAGACAAGGTGATGGCAAGCAAGAAGCCGCTTATGACGCCCGGGAAGATCTCAGGCAAAACGACCTTGAAGAGGGCCTTCCTTTGGGTGCAGCCAAGGTCCAAGGCCGCTTCATAAAGCGCCGGATCCATCTGCTGAAGCTTGGGCTTCACGGAAAGATAGACGAAGGGAAGCGAGAGGATGACGTGGCCGACCAATAAGGTCCAGAAGCTGAAGACGTTCGCGCCTTGGAAAAGATAAGAGCCCACGAAGACGAACATGACGGTCAAAGAAAGGGCGATGACGATTTCGGCGTTGACGACCGGGATCTGGGTGACGGTCTCCACCACCGCCCTCGTCCTTTTCTTCGAATAGAAGACGCCGATCGCGCCGCACGTGCCAAGGATGACCGAGACGGCCGCGGAGGACAAAGCCAAGATGATGGTGTTGCCCAAGGCAGTCATGATCTCTTCGTCATGGAAGAGGTCGCTATATAGCTTAAGCGAGAAGCCCGTCCAGGTGCCGACGTTGGTCGCCGCCGTGAAGGAATAGGCGATGAGCATCAAGATCGGGATGTACATGAGGATCAGCATGACCCAGATGATGGTCTGGCCAATGACTTTGGCGCGGATCGCCTTGTGGCGAAGCTTTAGGTCCACCGGGGACAGATTGAGGTTCTTCTTTACCATAATTGGGCCCCCCTGGCGTTCTTTTCGCCTTTGTCAAACCGACGCGAGATGAGCATCGACGCACCGACAAGAAGCAGCATGATGAAGGCCATGAAGGAGCCTTCGTTCCACTGCGACTGGCTGAAGTTGAGGTAGATGATGTTGCCAAAGAGCGTGATCATGCCTTCGGACAAGGTATCGGAGATGACGTAAGAGGAAATCGTCGGCATGAAGACCATCTCGGCGGCCGAGACGATGCCGGGGATCGACTGGGGAAGGACGCTATGGACGAAGACCTGGACGGGGTTGGCGCCAAGGTCGGCCGCGGCCTCCAGCTGACTCTTATCGAGCTTCAGCATCGTGGTGTAAAGCGGGAGGATGGTGAAAGGCAAGTAGTTATAGACCATGCCGATCATCGTGGCCAAATAAGGATGCTGGCCGCCTTTTAGGCCCATGAGGTTCAAAAGGTCACGGGTCGCGCCGGTGCGGAGGACGAAGTTGATCCACATCGGCATGATGAAAAGCATGACGAGGATCTTGTTCTTGTTGAAGCGCGAATTGGCGAGCAAATAGGCGATTGGATAGCCAAGAAGCAAGCAGATGGCCGTGTTGAGGATGCCGATGAACAAGGAGACCACCAAGATGTTGATCTTCGTGCCCGAGGTGAAGAAGCTCACCAAGGCATTCCACGAGAAGAAGAGCGCGCCACTATCGGCCGTATCCGTGAAGGCATAGACCAAGATGATCGCGATTGGGATGAGGATGAAGAGCAAGAGGAAGACGGCGTAAGGGATGGCCAGGTATTTCCTCTTAAACGCGAAGAAGCGCTTGAGTTTGGACTGCTTTTCCATCTTCTTAGTCCTGCGCGTATTGATCCGCGCTCCCTTTTAAACGGATGCGGATGTCCTCTTTCTTGATGGAGATGGAGACGATGTCGTTCTCGTTCCAAGAATAGGGCGAAGAAACGACATAATCTTCTTCCTCCTCGGTGCGGACCAAATAACGGTAATGGTCGCCGATCCAGACGGAGGAGAGGATGGTGCCTTTGGCGTTGCCGATCGAAAGATCGTCGGAGAGCTCGACTTTGTCGAGGTCCACTTCCGCGATGACGTCGGCGTCGTTGAAGTCGTAATGCTTTTTGGTCTTAGGATCGTAGATCCTGCCGTCTTCGTCAAAGACGGAGCCGGGGATAAGAGAAAGGATGTCGCAATCGTAGACGTCGTCGGAGATGACGAGCTGGTTCTCTTTGTTGATCCAGGCGTCGGTATATTGGTTGACGGTGAAGTCCTTCTTCATGACCTGGATGTTTTCCTTATCGATGGAGAGGGAGACGGTGGAGCCGACTTCGCGGTCTTTGGTGTCGCGGCAAAGGACTTCGTTTTTCTTGACGATGACGACGTATTCATAATGGACGCCTTGGAAGATCTTCGAGGCGATGACGCCGTCGACATTGCCTTTGCCTGGCGCCTTGATGATGACGTCTTCGGGGCGGACGACGATATCGACCTTCTCGTTGACGGGGAAGTCATCGACGACGTCCCAATTCGCGCCGATGAAGCGGGCGGTGAGCTTTTTGGTCATCGTGCCGTTATAGATGTTGGATTCGCCGATGAAGTCCGCGACGAAGGCGTTGACCGGCTCGTTATAGATGTCTTCTGGGGACCCCGCCTGCTGAATGACGCCGTCGTTCATGATGACGATGGTGTCGGACATGGTAAGGGCCTCTTCCTGGTCGTGGGTAACGTAAAGGAAGGTGATGCCGAGTTTCTTGTGCATCTCCTTGAGCTCGAGCTGCATGTCTTTGCGCATCTTGTGGTCAAGGGCGCTTAAAGGTTCGTCTAAAAGAAGGACCTGCGGCTCGTTGACGATCGCGCGGGCGATCGCGACGCGCTGCTGTTGGCCGCCAGAAAGGGTGGAGACGTCGCGGTCTTCCATGTCCTCGAGGTCGACGACCTTAAGGGCTTTGGAGACGCGCTGATCGATCTCCTTCGCGGGGATGTGCTTCATCTTGGTCTTGAAGGAGCCATCCTTTTGCTTGACCTGAACGGGAACCTTCTTCAGCTTCAAGCCGAAGGCGACGTTGTCATAGACGTCAAGGTGCGGGAAGAGGGCGTAATGCTGGAAGACGGTGTTGACCGGCCTTTTGTAAGGCGGGAGCAACGAGATGTCCTCGCCATTGAGCAAGATGGTGCCTTTCGAGGGAAGCTCGAAGCCGGCGATCATGCGGAGGGTCGTGGTCTTGCCACAGCCAGAGGGCCCAAGAATCGTGACGAATTCGCCGCGCTTGATGTCGAGATTGAAGTCCTCGACGACGACGGTTCCGTCAAATTCTTTGCGGACATGTTGCAAAGAGATGATTGTATCGTTTTCCATAAGGTTCCTCCTTGGTCAAAAACCCCAGAAAAAATTACGAGCAAAATAATAAAGAATGGGGGGTAAAAAACAAACACTTTTTTTCACCTCGATTTCCCCTGCAAAAACCGCGAAAACCAAAAGTTGGCTTTCTAAGGGCATTATCGAGATTTTCCCCGCGAAAAATTTTTCAAAAATTCGTGCGAAAAAACCATCGAAAAATCCGTAAGTTTTTTCTAACATTTTTCTGCAAGCGGTTATACTACTCGCGTATGAAGAAAAAGCGGCTCCAAAAACCCCTCCTTCTCCTCGCCCTTCTCCCGCTTCTTTGCGGGTGTGGCGAAAAGGGAGTCAGCGCGCCCACGCGCGTGAATCTATCTTTTGGGCGCCTTCTTTCCGAGGGGGTTCCCCTCTTCCATCCGGGGAAAGATGGCGAGGACATCCACGCCACCTCCACCACCCTGGAAGCCTTGGTCCAAAAGAAATCGTCCTTCCTCCTTTTCGCGGTGCCCGACGAATTCTGCACCTGCTGGAACGAATGGCGGAACGACGTCATCGCCCCTTATCTAAAAGAACATAACCTCGACGCCTATTTCGTCATGAATGACGTCTTAGAGAAGACGACGTCCCTCTCCTTTCCAACGGATGGGCTCAAGAATCAGCTTGGCATCTATGAAGATGGCCAGCTCAAATACCGCCTCTCGGTTGAGACGGGCGATGCGCTTCACGATTCCAAAGAGGCCTTCGCCAAATGGATGGATGAGCGGATCGTTTACCCGACGGCCACCTATGTGAACAAAACCCAGGTGGACGCCCTTTATAAGGGCAAAGAAGACTTCGTCCTTTATTACGCAAGGTCCACTTGCTCTGACTGCGCCTCCTTCGAAACCGAATTCCTCCAAGACTATCTGAAGGAAAGAGAAAACGAAAAGACCCTCTATGTCCTGGATTGCGACGTCGAAGGCCTCCGTTTCCAAGATGGCGTTTATAACGCCACCCAGTGGGCGAGCATCAAACAAGAATATGGTTTGGCGGAAGGCGAAGATAACCCTGCCGGATATTCTACGGGCGTCGTCCCCACCACCTTTGCCATCCATCCGGAAAGTGGCAAGAAAAAAGGCGTCCAGCTTGGCGCGAACGTCTTCCTAAACGATGAAGTCGCCTTAGGCGAAGATGGCGAATATTACGTGAAGTCCTCTTATTACGAAGAGACCCGTTTCGATCGAGACGAAGAGCTTGGCTATCTCCTAGAAGAGGACATCAACTACCCCGCCTTCCAAGGACAAAAGCTCGGCAAAACGGAAAGCTATAGCTACGCCTGGGCAAAAGAAAAGACGCTCCCTTACCACAAAGCGGTCGCGAAGCTCTTCTTCGACAAATACCTCTAAGCAAAAGAAAGCACCGGTCGCCCGGTGCTTCTTTTCGTTTGCTTTCCTTAGAAAAGGACGGATCTCGCCGCGTCTTTGGTCTCCTTCGAAGCAGTGAAGGGGATGCGGGTGGTGTAGCCATTCTTCGCAGCGACGATCTTGTAAGTCGGCCACTGGAAGATGATGGAGTTCCATTCCAAGACGGCGTCGTTATAGGCTTCTCTAGCCGCGGTGATCTCACGCTGGAGATAGGAGTTCTGCTGCAAGCAGTCCTCGATCTCGTTGTGGGCTTTGAGGTCCGGATAGGCTTCGAAGGCGACGTTGATCGAGCGGGTGATGCTGTCGAGCTGGGCGTTGACTTCGTTGCGGGCCGCGTCTTGGGCGGCGCCGGTTTTGCCGCCACGGGCTTCGGCGACTTTGACGAAGACGTCTTTGTCGAGGTCAACAGCGCGGTCTAAGAGCTTCGCGGCATTCTTCAAGATGACGACGCGGTTCTCCATGTAGTTGTCGATGGTGGAGGCGTTGTGCTGGACCTTCTGCTGAAGCTTGTCCAAATACGCTTTGGCCTTGATCTTCATGATGAGGAAGATAAGGCCGGGGATGATGCCAAGGACCCAGAGGATCACCTGGAAGAAAGTCGAGCCCCATCCAACTTTGACGAGGATCTGCTTGTCGATGACGTTGACGTCGCGGCCTGCTTCGTTGACCGGACCCGTCATCTCGTCGAGTTCATTTGCCATATGTTTTTCTCCTTTATTAAGAGTGCTATTAATCTAGCACCATTAACCTTATTTTGTCTTCGCTTTTTCGCCAAGGCTCTTGCCCATGGTTTTGAGAGCGTCCACCACGTCTTTCTTGGCGTCTTGCACCGGGGCTTTCACTTCGCTCGCGCCCAGGATGGACGCGAAGCCTTTCAAGTCGGCGGGGTTGCTCTCTTTCGCTTCCAAGAAAGCGAAGAGGCCGCGCTCATAGTGGCATTTGCCACTCGCCTTGAACTTCTCGATGAAGTTGACGAAGCCTTGGTTCTTGCAAAGGGTCTCCCGATAGTCATGACGCGTGGTTGGGCAATTCGCCACTTCCATCATCGTCTTTTTCTTGACTGGGATGTATTCGGTCCAAGGGACGGGGATCGTATGCATCTTGCCATCGCCGCCCATCTTGTGGACGAATTCGGTGCGTTCTACGGTGCGGAAGCCATGGGCCGTGATCTCGACTTGGTCGAAGGCCCCCTTCTTCTGCACGAACTCGGTCTTGAGGATGAGCGGGGTGGCGCAGTCGGCGGGTTTCAATAAATCCGGATGGAAGCAATTGGCCAAGGCTTCATGCTCGTAGAAGCTGACGTTGCTCCGATAGGGATGGTCGTAGATGAATTCCGCGGGCTTGGTCTGCTGATAGATCGGGATCGAGAGGATCGGGGCCAAATCGAAGTAGACCGATTGGAAGAATTCGCCGGTGAACTTGAGGAATTTCTCTTTTGCCTTGTCGAAATCGAGGTCGGAGAAGGCGGATGGGGAAGCGTAGTAGTCGGTATTCTGCGAATGGCCGGACATTATGGTGTTGATCTTCCCATCTTTGTAGAAGGAAAAGTCATCGCCATAAGGCTCTTTGCTTTTGATGAGCTTGAGGATGTTTTGCTGGGCAAGCGGGGTGAAGAGAAGACGGTATTGGGCTTCGTCGTTGCGATCAAGCGCGTTCCAAAGGACCTCAAATTCCGTATTGGCCATCAAGGTGAGGTCATGGGGGTCATCGTCCATAAGGCTCCGCTTCACCTTCTTCTCGGCGGCCTTGGTGCCTTGCTTGACCATCTTCTGGAGGTCTTTCTCCGAAGCGTTCTTGTTCACCTGCGGCTCGCGGGAGAAGCTAAGTTTCGGGGCGACTTCGCTGCCATAGACCAAGAAGGTCACATAGTGATAAGAAGGCGCCGGGCGTTCGATGGAGGCCATCAAGGTCTGGGTGCGGGTTTGGGTCGAGGTCGAGCCGTCGCTATTATGGACGGTGACGGTCCAGGAGATGACGATCGAGCCCGTATAGGTATGCATGTACATGCGCTTCGCGTAATCTCTTTCGATCAAGAAAGGATTTCCGCGGATCGAACCCGATTGGAGATGATAGACGGAAATGTCATCGTCCTCGGTCTCGGACAAACCATATTTGCTGACCAAATAGGCATAACGCCCTACGTCGAAGTTCTGGTCCAGCTGAAGGAGAGGGATCGCTTCCGAGATCACTTTCTGAGGCATGCCCCAGTCCAAGATGGCGTTAAAGGGAGCCATCTGCTTCTCGGCTTCTTGGTGAATCTCCGCTTCTTCTTTCTTGAGTTTATCGACGATCGCCTGATGGCGTTTGACCGCTTTCGAAAGGCTCATTGAGGTGATGAGGATCAAAATGACGGCGACGATGGCGCAGCTAGCGGCACCAAGAATCGGCCCGACGGCGCTTTGGCCTCCTTGATTGCGGGAGATGCCGACGGCGATCAGGATGGCAGAGGCGATGAAAAGGATGACGATGAGGATAATGAAGAAGGTCCTCAGCCCTTTTTTGCCATTGAGTTTCTTCTCCGCTTCCTTTAATTCCGCCTGCTTTTTGTAGAGGTGGTCGCAGGTGTCGCGGTTGGCCATCTTGTCAACCTTGACTTCCTTCGCGAGGCCTTCGATCGTCTTTTCGGCGGTCTTCAAAACCTTCTCTTTGAGGAGCGGGTATTCCTTGATGGGCTCTAAGATGTCCTTCTCGATTGCCATATGCGGGCATTATAACACCCGATGCGCACGCAACTGCCACACAATTCGCAAAAAGAAAACCGCCCTAAGGCGGTTGTTCCCTTTATTCGGCCAAAGTGCCCATCGGGTCCCAAGGCGGGAGGTGGGTCGCTTCTGCTTTGGTCGCGGCCACTTCTTCTTTCGTGAGGTATTTCTTCAAGACGACGGCCTGATAGACGAAGGTGTCGAAGAATTCTTTCGACATGACGTAATAGCCTTTGACGCCGTTATCTTCGCCCCAGGAGTTCTCGATCTTCCACTTGGTGGGCTCGCCATCGACGATGTCGACGCCGGTGATGACCATCGCGTGGTTCATGGCGCTATGGCGGTAATCGAGCATGGCACCCTTTTCGAATTCGAGCGGGAAGCCGACGGTCGAGACGTAGTCAAAAGCCTTCGAATCCCAAGCAAAGGAAGAACGGTCACGGTAGAAGCCCACGTCGGAGCCAAACCAGACGGGAAGGCCGTCTTTGAGCTGAGCGATGATCGCTTCCTTAAGGCGTTCCATCGGAACGTTCAAGTGATTGATGGGCTTGCCTTCGATGACGTTCCCCAAGAAATCGATGGTGAAGTTCTTGTTGAAGGGCTTATCGCTCGTCGGCGAGTTGATGAGGGATTGGTATTCCTCGATCTTCTTGCCGATGAAGCGCTCAAAGAAGCTATGCGGGGTGAAGCCACGCTCGATGTGATAGGCCTTTTTGTCATCGCTCCACTCGAAATCGAAGGTGGTCGGCGGCACGCCGAAGGAATTGAGGAACATCGCGTAGATCTTCTCCATCACCTCGTCTTTTAGGGCGCGGATTTCCGCGTCTTTGCCCTCCAACTTCAAAAGGTGGGCATCGTGAGCGAATTTGCGGATCGCCGCGTTGACCAAGACGTCGGTTTCGCGGGTGGCGTTGGATTGGGCGGTCTCGGGGAAGGCGTCCTGCGGGACGAGGCCATATTTCTCGACGAGGTTCACGAACATGTCCCACTGCCCGCCATCGGAGACCGGCTCGGTGAGGATGTGTTGGAGGACGCGGTCATCGTGCTCGCGATCGGCGAGGGTGATGACGCTTTCCAACGCGAAGTTGGCCTTTTCGATCTTGTCGAAGAGGGAGATGTAGTTTTGAGAGAGCTCGAACTTGGTGATCTTAAGCTCTTTGGCGACGATTTCGCGGAGGACGTTGAGTCCGGCGAAGATCCAGCAACGCCCCGACTGCTTTTGGTTGGCGACCGGCATCGTCTTCACTTCAACGGAGAAATGGGGCTGGACGGTGGGGAGCGATTCGCTCCGATAAGAGATGTTGGTCAAGGTCGAACGGGAGAGGGCGTGACGGATGATCGTGTTCTTCTCGTCCTTGCTATAACGCTCGCAGATGGACTTGACCTTCTCTTCGGTCAAAGCCCCTAATACTTCTTTCTTCATAAATGGGATTCCTTTCGGCGGAGATACCGCTTAGCCTGCCCATTATAGGCGCGTGCGAATGGTTTGCAAGCGGTAAATATGAACGCCCATTCATTTATTAATGCTTGCACGAAGAGAAAACGCGCATACAATACATAGCGAACCTAGGAGAACACCCATGGAAAAATCACTCGAACGCTTCCTGCGTTACGTCAAAATCGACACCCAATCCAACTCGGAGAGCCAAACGGTTCCGAGCGACCCCAAAGAACTCGATCTCTCGAGAGAGATCCTCCGCGAGCTCAAAGAATGGGGCGTAGAAGCCCATATCGACGAATTCGGCGTCCTTTATGGCAAATTGCCAGGCGTTGAAGGCCTTGACCCCATCGGGCTAAACGCCCACGTCGACACCGCCGAGGAGACCTCGGGCAAAAACGTGAAGCCGCAGATCATAAAGAACTACGATGGCGGGGTGATCCGCCTGAACGAGGAATACTCGATGTCGCCGAAAGAATTCAAAGGCTTGGCCAAGCACATCGGCGAAGATCTCGTCGTCACAAGCGGCGACACCTTATTGGGGGCGGACGATAAGGCGGGTGACGCCATTATCATGGCGGTCTTAGAGCATTACATCACCCACCCCGAAGAGAAGCACCACACCATCTGCTTCGCCTTTACGCCAGACGAAGAGATTGGCCGCGGCCCCGACCACTTCGACGTCAAGAAGTTCGGCGCCGCCTACGCTTATACGGTCGATGGCTCCGAACCCAACGAAATCGCCTTCGAAAACTTCAACGCCGCCCATGCGGATATCGCCATCAAAGGCGTCGTCGTCCACCCGGGCGAAGCGAAGAACCAAATGGTCAATGCCGCTTCGATCGCCGCGAAGTTCGACACCCTCCTCCCCGAAAAGGCGAGGCCCCAATACACTGAGAAGCGCGAAGGCTTCGTCCACCTCATCGAGATGAGCGGCGATTGCGGCTTTGCGAAGATGCATTACATCATCCGCGACCATGACCGCAATAAGCTCGAGGCGCTCAAAAACTCCTTCTTGGAAGCCCAGAAGATCCTTCAAAAAGAATTCCCGGCCGCCGAGATCGAGGTCAAGCTCGTCGACGACTACCGCAACATGAAGGAGGTCTTGGACAAAGACCCCCGCGCCTTAACCCACATAACGAAGGTCTTCGAGTCGCTCAATATCCCGCTGATCTCGAATCCGATCCGCGGTGGGACCGACGGGGCTGGCTTCTCCTTCAAAGGCTGCCCCACCCCGAACCTTGGCACGGGCTCTTACAACCACCACGGCCGCTTCGAATACCTCTCGGTCCAAGAATTCAACCAGATGATCGAGATCGTCAAGCGCTGCGTGAGCGCCGAGATCGAATAACAGGGAATCTCCCGGACTCCGGGAGTTTTCTTTTTGCCCCACTTCTAGCCCTTTGCTAGAATGGTTGAAGTCGTTTTATGGCCAACTTCCGTTATTTATCCGCCGTTTACCGCAACTTGGTGCGCCGCCTAGAAAGAGCGGTCCGCATTGCGGACATCATCACCCAGTCTTTGATGCTGGCCTATTTCGTCTTCCTCGCTTACGACAACTTCGACGAGCCAGCCCTCTTCTACCCCTACATCGCCATCATCGCGATCTCGCTTTTCGGCCTCATCTACACCTTGCTGACCCATGGCAGGAAAGACCCGACCACCAAGAAGGTCAACCGCATCGTGAACGTCGGAAGATGGGCGATCCGCGGCTTGGTCTTATCGATCAACTTGATCCTCTTCTTCGTCAAAGGCAGCACCGACACGGAGAAGATCCTTTGGGCGGTCTCCGTCATCTTCCTCGTCTTACAGATTTTATTGGACGTCATCACCCGCGAAGTCATCCATCAATACCAGCTCGTCTTGGACGCGATCGCCTTGGATGTCGATGACGTCGATGGGGTCTTCGGCCGCATCCTGCAGCATACCAAAATCAAAGGCGCGCTCGCCCCGCGTGCGGCGCTTGCCCGCAGCCGGAGCGACGCCTTGATCCGGATGTCCTACTTAAACCGCATCGAAGACCGGCTTGAGGCCGTCATGGAAGGCAGACTCATCGTCCAAGTCGGCAAGAAGGCCCTCACCAAAAGACGCATTGAGAAAACCATTCAGGAAGCCGTCAAAGAGGCCGAGGAAATCTTGGCCAAAGAAAAGCTTTCCGAATTTCTCCAAAAACTCGACGCGCTCACCGATGGCAGGCCGCTTCCGATGCCCTTAGGCGAACAGCTCCAAGCCAATTCTTACGTCATCCATAACGCGTCTAACCCCGACGTCCCCGTCAATTACGCGACCCTTCTTTACACGTTGGCAGGCCTCACGATCTTCGTGAAGAACCATTTCGAAGAAGAGGGCGAGCCGGATTATGAATATGACGCCTTCTTCTTGGACCTCATCAACGCGGCGGTCATCGAAGACTACGCCGCTCTCCCCGTCAAGCAAGGCGACGAAAAGCGGACAATCCTCCCCTTCTTCCGCAAAAAGGGCGAGCAGGAAGAGATGCACGGCCTCTTCAAACGGATCAAGAAACGCTTCGCCCAAGACAAGGAAGCCAAGAAAGAAGAGCCGAAGAAAACGGATGAATCCAAATAAAGGAAAACGACCTCTGAAGGTCGTTTTCATTGTTGCCCTTACTTGGGGCGTTTCTTTTTGGAAACGGAAGAAGGCGCTTGGTCTTCGCGCTTGCTGATGACGATCTGATTGTAAGGAATCGCGATCTCGAAGTCATTGAAGAGGTTATAGACGTATTCGTTTAAAGCGCGGGTGACGCCGAATTTGTCGCTTTCGGCGCAGGTGGCGACGATGCGCACGGTGATCCCCGAATCGCCCAAAGCCTGGACGCCGAGATAATTCGGCCGCCGTTTGATGCCAGGGATCTTCACCCTCATCTCATCAAGATGGCTCTCCACCACCTCGCGGACGTAATCGAGGTCCGTCTCATAGTCGACGTCGCAATCGCAGACGGCGATCGAGCTTTTCCTTGAGAGATTGATGACGGTTGAAACGGCATGGTTACGGACCACTTTGATGTTATGGGCCCCATCTTCTAGTTTCACGCAGGAAAGACCAATCTCCTTAACGGTGCCGCGGAAATCATCGATCACGACGACGTCGCCGATCTGGAATTGGTCTTCGAAGACGATCTCGATGCCGCCGATGATGTCGGCGATGAGGGTCTGGGCGCCTAAGCCAATGACAAGGGCGATGATGCCAGCGGAAGCTAGAATCGTCGCGGTGTCGACGCCCCAAACGGCCAAGATGGCGAAAACGGCGATGATCCAGCAGGCGTATTTGACGGCGGAACTTGCCAATTTGGTGAGGGTGATGGTCTTATAGGATTTGCCGATCGAGGCCAAAGAGACCACGACGCGGACGATGCAGGAGAAACCAATCGCCACGAAGAAAGCGAAAAGGCTCCTCGCGATCCGCTGGAAGTAGACGTTGCCCTCCAAAATTTCATAAAGCCAAGGGAGATTTGTCTCAATCTTATCAAGGTTATAGAAGGCCAAAAGGAACAGGGCCGAATAGACAATAGCGATGATCAAGAAGACGATGTTTGAGGCCAGATGCCCCTTCGTCTTGGAGTCCATGGTCTTTAAGGTCTCGGTGGAGGTGTCATCGTTTTCGTCGATCTCATCCTCGCGCCCCATCGTCAAAAGGATGCGCTGCGCCTCTTTTTTGGCGGCTTCGAGTTTCTTTTTCTTCTCGGCTTCGCGCCGCTTTTCCGCCGCGATTTGCGCCTCGCTTTTCGTGCCTTTTTTCTTGGGCGAAGCTTTTGTTTTCTTTTCTTCTGCCATCTTTTTTACCTCATTTACCGTTTGTATTCTTTAAAGCCATAAAGGCTATTTTTGCCATAGCCATATTGGCTATAAATCCGGAACTCGTATTGTCCCGAAAAAGACTTTGGGATCAAGAAGGGAGATTCGCTTTCTTCACTACGAAAGCGCATCCTTTTCTCCGTGCCAAGCGAGATGACGTCAGGGTCATCGTTCCACTTCAGCTCATAGGTGAGTTCATCGCGTTCCTCTCCAAGAGCGAAGCTTATGTAAAGCGTGGCCCTCTTTTTATAAGTCACGTAGAAATCGTAGGAGACGTAGGTCCCTTCTTCGCGCTCCGTTAAGGTGGCGATCTCCCCGCTTGCTCCAGCCAAGCTCGGCTTAGCGTTATTCATGTTGTTGATCATCGCCACCGCGCCAACGGTGGTGATGGTTAAGGCCGCCAAAGCGCCGGAGACCTTCTTCGTCTTGGAGGCCTTGGCGATGTTCCCGAGGTCTTTTTCTTCCTGAAGGGAGCTCCCTAAGTCGCTATCTTCGTAAGCGGAGATCGCGGTGTTATCAGGAGAAGCGTAGTTCTTCCCGCTTGTAAGGTCGTTATATTCGGGATGGCTATAGGCTTCTTGGGCAGCCAAAAGATTGGCCTTTTGGCCCCAGTTTCGGTTGTTTGGCTGCGCGTTGATTCCCATGCGGTCTTAATTGTGGCAAAAGAAAGACGAAATGCAATCTTTTCGTAAGAAAAGGCGCCTCGCGAGGAGACGCCATGACTTCGATTGGCTGGGGTGACTGGGATCGGACCAGTGCATGCGGGTTTCAGAGACCCGTGCCTTACCGCTTGGCTACACCCCAACAGCAAGTAGTATTCTACTCATTCCACCGCATTAGGCAAGAAAAGAATTGCCTTTTGGTGAGCGACGCTTCTTCTTGCCCAAAAGAGGCAGAACCGATTCGGCAAACTTTTTTCTCACAAGAAGTTTCAGAGCTGAATCACGAAATCGGCGTGAAGCGCTTCCGTTTTGTCATGGGTGACCATGAGCACGGTTTTTCCTTCCGAAACCGCCTCTTTGAAATAGGAGAGGATGACCTTTTTGCTTTCCGCGTCCAGATGTGAGACGGCTTCATCCAAAAACCAAATGTCGCATTGCCTGCAATATTGCATAGCGAGCGCAAGCCTTTGTTTTTCCCCTCCCGAAAGCAGTTTGGCGGCTTCGCCAATATTTGTGTCAAGACCATCGGGCAACTTCTCGATCATTTCCGAAAGCGAAAAGGATTTTAAAGCTTGGGAAATGAGATCGTTGTTTTTGGTAAATAGGCCGAAATTATATCGAATGCTTCCCGAGTAAAAGAAAGGGCTTTGGCAAACGTAAGCAATTTGCTTTCGTATTTGGTTTTTGCCGATAACATCGATTTCCTTCCCATCGAAATAAACGCTGCCTTTTTGCGGGGTTCTTAAGCCTAAAAGCAAGGAAAGAATTGTACTTTTCCCAATGCCAGATTTTCCAAGCAAAACCGTCCATTTGCCAACCGGAACATCCAAATTGAAGTCTTGTAACACTGGAACGTCATCTCGGTAGGAAAAATCCACTTTTTTCAAACCAAAGGAATTTTTGATAACGCACATCGTTTGCGAATCCAACTCTTTTTCCAAAGGGAGGCACAAGAAAGAAGTGAGGCGCTCCATTTCTGCTTTATGCTTAGCTTTGGAGTAATTAAGGCCAGTGATGGAATTGACATGGGCGCAATAGGCGGTTGCATAAGCAAAAAGAGAAGCGAGCGAACCAATCGAAGCTTTTTGACCTGGCACATTCACAAAGTGAAAAAGGATGGCCAGTGCCAAAGAAGCGCCAACAAAAAACATCGGAAGGAATCCTGTGTTCCACAATGATGAGAGGCTATCGATTGCAGCGATTTTGCCCCAATGCGCTAGCCCGCGCCCGACCGAACTTTCAAGCTCTTCTTTTTTCGTCTTGGTCAAAAGATTGGTTTTTATAAATTCAACGGAATGGAAGTCTTCCGTTTTCTTTTGCTGCATTTCGGCGTTGATTTCGACAACCTCTTTCACCTCGGGTTCAATCCGTTTCGCAAAATTTTTGCTTGGTAGCAGGCTCAATGGAATGTAGAGAAGCAAGAAAGGAACGACGCACCAATAAGAGAAACCAATCAAGATCAAAGAGACGGTTGCAGAGACAATAAAGGCGAACAAACGTGGTTTTTCGGCGATGTTAAAATAGATGTAACTAGATGACTCTTTTGAACAAAGAGCCGCCAATTCGGCGGAATCCTTGTCGTCGAAATAAGAGACATCTTGCGAAAGAATCCTTTCGAAAATCTCCATCGAAACTTCATTGGCTCTGGTCTTCGCAAACAAAACGTTTTTATAGGAAACGTAAACGCTAAGCAAAATCGAAACGAACGGGGTGGCGATGAGGAGAACAACCGAAGTGATGGTAATCGTCGTCTCTTCGCCCGATAGGCCCCGGTCAATTAATAACTCCAAACAAAACGCGGGGATCAAGGAAAGAAGCTGAATAAAACAGTAAAGAAAGCCATTCCGAATTGAAATGGCTTTAAACGCAAATTTCTTTTCCAGCATTTTCGAAAATTCCAAAAGTTATTATCGCCCTACACGCCCGTTCGACGGAAGGAGCTATTTCCGTTCTCGTTTTTCCACACTGAATGCAAAAATCATTAATTATCCTTAATTGATTTTTGCTTGTTTTCTATTTTACTCGATTTTGAGGAAAGGCGCTCAAAAAATCATCGACCGCCACTAAGATTCCCTCAAATAAGGCGAAATAGAGCGAGATCGCTTTCGTCGAAGAAATTTCGGATTGCTTATCGCCGTAAGTCATCCACCGGTTGATGATCATCCCCCCTTTTGCGCTCCCGCGCGCTCATATATAATGGAGAGTCGATATGAACATCATCGCGATCGCCGGGGGTTCTGGCTCTGGCAAAAGCTATTTGGCTGCGACTCTAAAAGAGAAGCTTAAGGGCAACGTGGCCATTCTTTCCTACGACCGTTATTACAAAGTGCTGACGGGCATGAGTTTGGAAGAAAGGGCAAAGGTCAATTTCGATGACCCGAAATCCTTGGACAAGGATCTCTTTTACGCCCATTTGAACGCCTTAAAAATGGGGGACTCCGTCGAGCTCCCGATCTACAACTTTGCCACCCATTCCCGCGAGAAGGAAACGATTCACCTTGACCCGCCGGAAACCTTGATCGTCGAGGGCATCATGGTCTTGGAAGAAGAGGATTTCCTCCCCTTATACGACAAAACGATCTTCATCGATACCGAAGAGGCCGTGCGCAAGAACCGCCGCATCGTAAGAGACACCAAAGAAAGGGGACGTACCCTCGATTCCGTCCTGGAGCAATGGGCCGAATCGGTCCAGCCGATGCACGAGCGTTACGTCTCCCCTTCCAGGAAGAACGCCGAGTTCCTCTTTCAAAATAACGGCTCTAACGGCATTCCCGAAGAGGACCTTGCCATCTTATTGCGTTATCTCAACTCATGATCGACGTCCATTTCCACTTAGGTTCCTTCCCAACGTTAGAGAAAGGCAAGCGCTTTTTGCTTGATTCCATCGCCAACCATCCTTTTGAATGCGCTTTGATCTCCCACCTTGATGCGACAGAGTTTGGCGAAGAAGGCAAACGCGTCATCGACCAGATGAGCGCCCTCAAAGAGGGCTTGGGCTTCTGCAAAGAGCACGAAGGCCGTTTCTATCTGCTCGTCTGGATCCGCCCAAACTTCGAGACGCCGAGCAAAGAGTTCTGCGACCTCATCAAAAAGAACCTCAAATACATCAAGGGGCTCAAGATGCACCCATATTGCTCCAGGATGCGGATCGACGATCCCAAGGTCGAGCCTTATTTATCTCTCGCCGAAGAGCTCCATCTTCCGATCCTCGTCCATACCGCAATCGATGACTATTCCTCCATCCTCCATTTGGAGGCGGTGGCCAAAAAGCATCCCGATCTCGTCTTCATCGCCGCTCATATGGAGCTATACACCGACCACGACTGCACCATCGAAGTCATGAAGCGGAACCCCAACATCTATTGCGACACCGCTTGGGTCGAGATGAAAGACGCCGCACGTGCGATCGAAGAAGTCGGCAAAGAACGGGTCCTCTTTGGCAGCGACACCCCGCTAGACGGCGAGATGACCTTGGACGAAGCGATTTACCAAAACTATTTCCATAACGCCGAAAACCTCGACGAGGAAAGCTACGCCTTGTTGATGGGCGGCAACGCGAAACGGATCTTCCGAATTTAAGTTCCGGAAGGTACTTTTCGAAAAACGACATTCCCAAAATCAAAAAACCAAGAAAAAAGAGAGGTCACGCCCCTCTTTTATCGTTTCATCGCCTTTGTGAGTTCAGCAAGGCGGCTCTCTAGGTTCCCGTCCTTGATGATGCATAAGGCATCTTCATGGGAAATCACGTGCACCGTCTTCTTCGCAACCTTGGCTTGATACATCGCTAGGTCACAGAGATCGAGTTCGTTTTGAAGCCCCAGCACGTTTTGCTTCTTGGGATAGACGAGTTCCAACAAACCGAAGGAGGCGGAGCACTCCATCCCCTTGCAACGGGAGAAAGAGTTCTTCGGGAGCTCAATGAGGTATTGTTGGATGCGCTCGATGACCGACATCGCGAATTTGAGGTCATGTCGGAAGATGAGGATCATGAATTCGTCGCCCGAGCGGCGATAGAAGATGTCGTCGCTCGAAGAAATCGCGATGAGATAGGAGGAAAGCATCGACAATACATCGTCGCCAACCGAATGGCCATAGGTGTCGTTGATCGTCTTGAATTTGTTGAGGTCGAAGAGGCAGAGATATCCATCGCGGCGGTTTTCGCCAACGTGGCTTTTGAGCGTATTGAAATTGAAGAGGCCCGTGAGGCGATCCTTGTAGGTTCCCGCGACGTATTGATCGATCGCATCCAACCCCGTATTCGCGTCGAAATAGACGAAGAGGCAGCTTAAGCCTCCCTTTTTCTTGGCGATGCTCATCATGAAGTTGGCTTTTTGGCCATCGACGACAAGCGGCAAGATGAAGGAGGCGGGACGATCGTCCTCGATGCAGGTGACCACCGCTTCCTTGAAGTCGTTGAGATATTCGACGTAGCCGATGCCTTCGGTGACCTCGCCATGGGGGTCGATCGCATCCATCACCGACTGGAGGTTAACAAAGTCCGGATAGCCCGCGAAGGAGAAAGAACCCGCCAAATAATGGAAGGGAGAAGCGAAAAGCTCGTCCTTTTTGGCGGTGATGTCACAGACGATTACGGTGCGGAAGCGCGAGATTCTTTGGGCAAGCGAGGCCGACATTGTGCCTTTATTTTAACGCAAGATAAGAAAGAAGGGAGAGACTACTTCTCCTCTTCCTCCTTGTCGAGGGCCTCGACTTCGATGACGTTGGGATTCTCCTCTTCCTTGGCTTCGACTTTGGGCTGGGCCTGGTCGAAATAATCCTCGACGAATTCTTCCGTCGCCTTCCTGGCTTTGCCGAGGTAATAGCGGAAGTAACTGCGGATCGCGTAATAGAAATCGTAGATGACGAAGAAGATGGCAAAGACCATCAATAAGCCCCGCCAGGAAGAAGTGCCTTCGATGGGAACAAAGAAGAAAAGCGAAGCGGCGACAACGCCCAAACCAAAAGCAAAGATCGGGAGAAGAGGCTCAAAGAAAGGAACCTCTTTGGCAAAGCCATAAAGGAAGAAATCGGCCAAAGAAAGAAGGAGCATGACGCCGCTGATGCCCGCAATCACGAAGCAAAGGACCTTCGCCACGTCAAGCGTCGCGGCCGTGAAGGCGAAAAGCAAAGCCAAAAGCATGAGGGTTAGGCTCGGGATGAGCATCTCCGCAAAGCGGGGGATCAAGATCTGTTTCTCTCTCATGGCATGTCTCCTTAGGCGGCGTCGATGTGGTCTTTGTAGGCCGAGCTATTCGCCTTGCTCGTTTGATCGTTGTTCTCCCGAAGCATGGCGATGTCTTCCCCCGTCCGGTTGCTTTTTGGCAAAGGGATGGGCTTGCTCTTTTTGAACTTTTTGCGGTACGTGGCCATAACCCCTTAAGTATAGGCGAAAATGCGCACCTAGGCACAGGAAAGGTAGAAAACGGCGGAAAAAGAGAAGAGAATAGTCAACATGAAACGCGCTTTGATTCTATTGGCGGACGGCTTCGAGCAGACCGAAGCATTGACCACCCAAGACGTCTTGCTCCGCACCCACGAAGCGGAAGTGACGCTCGCCTCGATCTCAAAAAGCTTGATGGTCGAAAGCTCCTCCCTCCTCCGCGTGGAGGCAAACGCCCTCCTCGAGGATCTTGACCTCGATGGCTTCGATTTCCTGATCCTCCCCGGCGGCAAACGGGGCGTCGAGAATCTGAAGGCAAGCGAGAGGGTGATAAAAGCCATCCGCTTCTTCAAAGGAAAAGGCAAGCACGTCCACGCCATCTGCGCCGCCCCATCGATCCTTGGGGAGCTCGGCTACCTCGATGGCTTGGATTACACCTGCTTCCCGGGCTTTGAAAAAGGCAAGGGCCACTGCCAAGACGAAGGAGCGGTCATCTGCCAAGAAACCGTCACCGGCCATTCGATGTATTACACGATCGCCTTCGCGGAGAAGATCGTCGAATTGGAGCTAGGCAAAGAAGCGCTGGAGCGCACCTATCCCGGAACCAGGGGCATTCGTAGCTAAAGGAGAAACACAAATGGCAAATCGAGAAGAATTCAAAGAATTCGCGGCGAAGATGAACGCGAATTCGTCCATCAAGAAAGTCATCGCCGTCATGAGCGGCAAAGGCGGCGTGGGCAAATCGCTCGTCACCGGCTTATTGGCCGTCCAAGCCCAAAGAAAGGGCAGGAAGGTCGCCATAATGGACGCCGACATCACCGGCCCATCCATCCCGACGATGTTCGGGCTTCATGAGCAGGTCTATGCTTCGGAGACCGAGATGTTCCCCGCCGAAACCAAGACGGGCATCAAAGCCATCTCGCTCAACCTTTTAAACGTCGACCCCGCCGCCCCGGTCGTCTGGCGTGGCCCAGTCGTCGCTGGGCTCATCAAGCAATTCTGGAGCGATGTCGCTTGGGGCGACGTCGATGAGATGTACGTCGATATGCCACCGGGAACCGGCGACGTCCCCCTCACCGTCTTCCAGTCGCTTCCCGTCTCCGCGATCGTCGTGGTCACCACCCCGCAAGACCTCGTCTCCCTCATCGTTGAGAAGGCGGTCCGCATGGCCCAGATGATGAACGTCCCGATCCTCGCGATCGTCGAAAACATGTCTTACATCAAATGCCCGCACTGCTTGGAGAAGATCTATCCCTATGGCCAAAGCGACCTCTCCATCAAAGACAAATATGGCATCCCGCTTTCCGCTAAGCTTCCGATCGATCCGCAGATCGCCAGCAAGGTCGACACGGGCGAAATCGAGAGCTTTGAAGGCGATTTTCTCTCTGAAATCTCCGAGAAGATTGCCTTGCTTCCTTCCAACGACGAAGAGTAATCAATTGGTAGATAATAAGTGGGTTTTTAAGCCCACTTTTCTTTTTAAAGAAAGAAGGAGGGAACAAGAAGAATCTTTCTCGCCATCAAAGCGGCCTATATAATGAGCGCATGAAGAAGTCGACCATCCTCGTCCTGTCCATCACAGGCGTTATCCTCATCGCCGCGGCAATCACAGTTCCTATCGTTTTGGCGAACCTCCCCAAAAAGGAGGAGCCCATTATGGTCGACCCGCCCGAAATCAAAGAGAAGGGATATAAGAATAGCGCTGAGTGCTCTTTCACTTTGCCGACAAGGACCTTCTCCGATCCGAGCGAGACGATTCCTTTTTCTTCGACGAGCGAAGATGGCTATTACCGCGTTTCGCCCGTTAAGGCGGAAGGAGAAACGCTTTCCGTTTTTAACTTAGATGGCACCATCAATAAGACCTTAAAGAAAAGCACCGTCGATGACCCAGATACTTGGTACGTCGATTACGAAGACGTCGCCCTCTATTACCTTGGCTATCACGAACTCCCCGTGAATCATTTCTACCACGATTTGGACGATCCGCTTTGCAAAGACAACGCCTTTAATGTGTTTGGCCAAAGCATCCGCTATTTCAGCCAAGAATATACGCGCAATAGCGGCTATATGCGGGCTTTGCCCAAAGCGAACCGCTACTCTTATTTCGAAGTCGACGTCGATATCAACGGCGGCTACGTCAATAAAAGGGGCAACATAACCCGCGGGGCGGGACGCCTCGTCATCATCCCCGATGGGCTTAGCCAATATAACGACGGGCCGAGCATCTTCTTCACCGATGACCACTACTCTTCCTTTTATGAGATCACGGGCTATGCCAAATATGGAAAAGACAGCGCGGAGACCTCTTTCGTCGGGCCCAATTTCGATGGTGAGGATTCCGGCTACGGAACCTACCAAAAGCCCGTCACGGTAACGTTATAAAAGAAAGCCGCGGTTTTACTTCATGCCGCGGTTTTTCTGTTGGAGAATCAATAAGATAAGGGCGAGGACGAAGACCGTCACAAAGATGGGCACGATGGCGAATGGGGGTAGGCCAGAATAATAGACATCGACGAAAAACGGGACGATGGCGGCAAAGCCGCAATAAATGAGTGCCATGATGACAGCAGTTAAGGCGGTCCTGGTAAATTCCGGGGTCTTTTTCAAATCCGCCAATGCGCTTGGATTCTTGTCGAGGATCGCATTGATCGCTTTTTGGTGCTTCGGGATCCGTGTCAAAAAGATGATGCCGATCACGATGATGACGACGGGGAAGATATAGCCATAACCCCCGAAGTGCAGCGTGCCCGTCTGGGCAAAACGAACGATGACGATGGCCACGCAGGCGATGCCGGCCAATAGAAACACGATGCCGGCGATCAAAGCGGTCAAGCGAGCGCCCCAATGCCGCAAAACGGGAGACGCGTTGCCAAAGACATCTCTGGCGCTGTTTCCGTTGTTCGATTCCAGATAAGTGGCGTTCTCCTGCCGGCTTTTGTCGACCATCTGCTCGGCGGGGGAACGATAATGCTCCTCTTCCTTCATCGGGTCGCCGAAATCGGCGTCGTAAGAATGATCATGCTCAATCGGATCCCGCGTCTCCTCCACTTCGGGGAGAGCTTGGCCGCACTGAGAGCAGAACTTCGCGTCATCTTGGTTGATATAACCGCATTTCTTGCAGATTTTCATCGCCCCGTGATTATAGCACTTGCGCGCGCATAAACAGCGTCTAAAATGTTGGCTTATTGGAGGGATTCCCATGAGACAGAAACGCATCCTCACCATCCAAGACTATTCCTGCTTAGGCCGCTGCTCGACCACGGTCGCTTTGCCGACCATCTCCTGCGCGGGCATCGAGTGTGTCGCCTTGCCGACCGCTTTGCTTAGCAACCACACGGATTATCCCTCTTGGACGTTTTTCGATCTGACCGATCAAATCAAACCCATCGCGGAGAAATGGAAAGAATTCGACCACCATTTCGACGCCATCTACACCGGCTATTTGTCCACGAAACAAGTCGGCGAAGTCATCGCGCTTTGCAAAGACTACAAAGAAAAGGACACGCTCCTCTTCGTTGACCCCGCCATGGCGGATTGGGGGAAGCTTTATGCCGGCTTTGGCCCAGAGCACGTCCTCGAGATGCGCAAACTCGTCGCCCTCGCCGATCTCACCAAGCCCAACCTCACCGAGGCCTGCTTATTGACGGGCACGCCCTATCCAAACGAAGGGAAAGCCCCCTTCTCCTTCTATGAAGAAGTCGCAAAGAAAGTCCATGGATTGGGCGCGAAGGTCGTCATCCTATCTGGCCTGAGCTCCAAGGAAGGCAAACTTGGCTGCCTTGTCTACGATGGTAAGGAATTCTCCTTCTTTGAAGGCGACCGCGAACCAGGCTCTTATCATGGCACGGGTGACCTCTTCTCCTCCGCGCTCATCTCCGCAATCGTCTTGGGCAAGACGCTTCTTCGTTCCATCGAGATCGCCCACCGCTACATCGTCACCTCGATCCATGAGACCCTCGCCCACCACCAAGGCGGGAAAATCTATGGGCCGATGTTCGAATACGCCCTTCCGGAATTCATTTCATTGCTCCGCGAGGAATAACCTCTTTTAGAGGTGATTGCCGTTGACTTTGCCATCTGTAATGGCTATTTTGAACTCGTATGAAAAACTATCTTTTAAGCTGTACTTCGACCGTCGACCTCTCCAAGGAACACCTGGAAGGCCGGCAAATCCATTACATCTGCCTCCGTTATAGCCTTGGCGGCGTCGACCACCCCGACGACCTTGGCCAGACCATGCCTTTCCACGAATTCTATACCCGCATGGCCAAAGGCGAGATGACCAAAACCAGCCAGCCCTCGATCGGCGACTATGTCGATTATTTCGGCGGCTTGCTTGCCAAAGGATCCCAAATCATCCACGTCTGCCTTTCCAGCGGCCTTTCGGGCGACTTTAACTCCGCCACCCTCGCCGCGGCCACCGTCATGGAGAAGCACCCCGACACCAAGATCATCGTCATCGATTCCCTCGGCGCCTCCTCGGGCTCGGGCTTATTGATGGACAAGCTTGCCGACCTCCGCGACGAAGGGATGGGCTTTGAAGAACTCGCGGCTTGGGCCAATGAGCACCGCCTCAACGTCCACCATTGGTTCTTCTCCACCGACCTCAAGTACTACGTCCGCGGCGGGCGCGTCAAACCGGTCGCCGGCCTCATCGGCAACCTCCTCCACATCTGCCCGCTCCTTAACATGGATAACGTCGGGCATTTGATTCCCAGGGCCAAGATCCATGGTTCAAAGAAAGCCGAGAAAGCGCTCGTCGACAAAATGAAGGAATTCTGCGATAACGGCTTAGAGTACGCCGACAAGGTCTTCATCTCGAACTCCGACTGCATGGAATTCGCGGAGCCAGTCGCCCGTATGATCGAAGAAACCTTCCCGCATATGAAAGGCAAAGTCCTCATCAACTCCATCGGCACCACAATCGGCGCCCACACGGGCCCCGGCACCCTCGCCCTCTTCTTCTGGGGCAAAAAACGCATCGACTAAGAAAATGCGAAACGTCATGATGAATCATGGCGTTTTTCTTTTTCGTAACGCGCGTATGATAGTTAGCAAACAGCGAGGTTCTTATGAAAGCGAATCCCTTATCGAGCAGCAAGCTCTATCTCTTCCTCACGGAGTTCTTGGTCGGCGTCTGCCTCATGGGCGTCGAGATCGCGTCCAACCGCCTTTTCACCCCCTATGTCTCCGGCTCTCAGGTGGTTTTGACCATCGTGACGGTCGTCGTCATGGTGGGCATGGCCTTGGGCAATTTCTTCGGCGGGAGGCTTAGCGAAAAGAAAGGCGCCCAAACGCGACTTTATGTTTTGCTGTCGATCGCCGGGGTCTACGTCATCTTCGACGCCTTCCTGGGCCGTTATCTGATCGCCGGGGTCTCCGCCCTCTTCGCCTTATTCGTCGACGCGGGCCTCATCGTTTGGATCACCTTGACCGCCTCTTTGCTCATCTTGTTCCCGCCCATGCTTATCCTTGGCATGGTCACGCCGAACCTCGTCAAATTCGCGGTCCGCGATTCGGGATTCTCCGGCAAGATCGTCGGCCTCGTCGAAAGCATGAACACGGTCGGCTCGATCCTTGGCACCTTGCTCCCGACCTTCGTCACCATCCCCTTCATCGGCACGCCGCTTAGCTTTGCTCTTTTCGGCATCATTTTGATTCTCCTTGGCCTCATCTATATCCTCACCGGCGTCTTCACCTCCTTGAAAAAGAAAGAGCCCGTGGAAGGCAAAGAAGAGCCCGAAGAAAGCCCCGTTTCCAAGAAAGCGATCGTCGCCAAGCTCGTCTTGTCCTCGCTTTGCTTGTTCGCCGCGATCGGCGGGACGATCCTCGACGCCCGTAGCTCCTTCGTCTTCTGGGGCGATGGCACGGTCATCTACGAAGGGGAATCCCAATACAACTACCTCCAAGTCAAAGAGAAATATGACACGTATTACTTCTCGACCAACGTCATGTTCTCCGTCCAATCGCTCCACAAAAAGGATGGCAGTTTGACGGGCATGTATTATGACGATTGCCTGATGGCTTCTTATATGGCCAAAGAGGCGAAGAAAGACGATAGCCCCGTCTCCGTCCTCGTCTTAGGGAATGCGACGGGAACCTATGCTTCGCTTTTGAAAGACAAGCGCCACTTCCCCTTCGCCACCGAGATCGATGGCGTCGAGATCGACCAAGCCATCATCGATTTGGGTTATCGCTATTTCGATTGCCCCAAAGACATGAATGTCTATTGCGACGATGGCCGCGCTTGGCTCCACAAAGCCAAAAAGAAATACGACGTGATCATGGTCGACGCCTACTCCTCCATCTCCGCCCCTTTCCAGATGACGACGGTCGAATTCTTCGAGGAGGTCAAAAGCCACCTCAACCCGATGGGCGTGGTCGCGATGAGCATCAACATGGTCAGCGAAGGGCGCGATTCGGTGAACGCCGCGCTTTGCGACACCGCTTCCTCGCTCTTTGGCGATGTGGCGGCTTACCGCGTCTATGGCGGAAGCAATCTTGAAGTCTTCGCCACGGTGGAAGACGGGCTCCTCGAACGGATGGAACGCTCGCTCCCCCTCGTCCAAGAGGTTGCGCTTTATTACCGCTTGAACCGCGTCGCCCAGGATTCCTATCTCGTTAGAGATGGCGGCATCCGCCTCTATGACTCCTCCGCCGACGTCGAGGTCCGCTCCATGCTTACGATCGATGGCTTGATCTTCGCCGAATTGGAGGGATTCCGAAAAGCCTTCCAAGAAGGCGGGCTTCCGGGCTTGCTGGAGTATCTATTCAACTAAAGATAGGACTGCTCGAAAAAGAGATGCTCCTCTTTGGTGAGGACCATGACGCCCTCATCGAGGTATTTGTCGAGTTGCTTGACATAGGCGTCTTTGTTTTCGAAACGCTTGGTGAAGCCGCATTTTTCCGCGACTCTTCTGCAGCGGCTGTTCCATAAGAAATAACGGAGGATCAGCACGTCATAGTTAAGAGAGGTGAAGGCTTTCTTGCAGAAGGCCTTGACGATCTCCGGCATGATGCCGATTCCCCAATAATCCTGGGACAAGACATAGCCGATCTCCCCGACTTGGCGACCCTGGAAATATGCCTCGTCCCGCTTCAACGGGGAAATGGAGAAAGAACCAATCACGCGTTTGTTGAATTTGGAGACGATGGCGTAGGTCTTGCCCGGCCCCCGCATGGCGATCTTCTTCACGAAATAGAGGGAATCCTCTTTGCTTTGATGATGGGGCCAGCCCGCCATCTCCCCCACGCCTTCCACGGAGGCGTAAGCGAAAACGTCGTCGACGTCTTTTAAGGCGAAGCGGCGGAGGTAGACGCGATCCGTTGTCAAAAACGCGTTTGCCATCTTTCTTTCATCATAAACGCGTAAACGGGCCTTTTAAATGAGAAATTAGGCGCTTTGATTGGGATTTCCCTGACCTTTTGGGCCGACGGAAAGCAAATCGATCAAATTGTTGTTGAGAAGGTCGCTGTCTTCGAGAGTGGAGATGGTGAAGAGATTCATCTCGCCAGTCGCCAAGAAAAGCGCCATCGCGGCCTGATAGGCGGTGTCGGTTTTGTCGTGGGTCGTCAGATAATGGGTGGACAAAGGGATGGGGCTATAGAAAAGCATCGCCGAGATGGCTTGGATCCGTTCAAAGGGCGAGTAGGCCATCACCTCGATGTTCTCCTCTCGGAAGGCACGGAGATATTCGAGAAGATCTTCGATTGTGTATTGTTTTTCGATCGTCTCGCAGACGGCGAGCCTCTTCTTGTTGTTGAAGCGGAGGCACAAAGACATCACCGCGACCGCTCTGCTCCTAAGGTAGGAGAGCGTCCTTCCAAAGACCCAGAACTCGATTTCCGCCCCCGCTTCCTTGAATAAGAAAGAGATGGCGAAATCCTCCTCACGGTAGGTTTCTTTCTCGGACAAGATGACGGGTGTTCTTTGCTGCTTCTCTTCCATAATCAACCTGCCTTTGCCGCCTTCTCTATTTTCTTCTTGCCCTTCATGACGATCGGGAAGGGATCGTAATCGGTGTTGAGGTAACCAAGCTCCCGGAGGTGGCGGAGAGGCGAGACGCCGCTATTCTGATAGAAGTGCTTGACGGCTTCGAAACTCACGTAGGACTTCCTGACAAAGAGTCTTTCTTTCATTTTGGCCAACGTATCCAAAGAGTCTTTGAGGCCCACCACTTTGATGTCTTTGTCCAAAGCGTATTTCCCTTCGCCGCTTTGGATATAGGCCAAGATGCCCGGGATCTTCCTTAAGGCAGATTGCGGCAAATAGGGCTTCGAATCGAAAAGCACGTCCAAGGCCTTTTCGGGTTCGTTGTGGGCGAGATAATGATCGACCTTCGTCGTCAAATCCAACGCGTTGTAGGTGACCAAATGGGGCTCGCTGAGATCAAGGAGGGAATCTAAGACGCCATGGAAGACGAATTCGGGGCTCAGGGCATAAAGATAAGGCGAGCCATTCACGCGGTAGGTGTCGATGGTTTTGCTTAAGATCTCGGAGGTGAAAATCGTGAGGTCGCGGATCTCGAGGTTATTGAGTCGCTCCGCCTCCCCTTTCAAGGGAGTTGGCAGGTCTTTGTAGTTATAGGCGTTTGCCAAAACAAGGTCGCGGCCAAAGGGGATATTGACCGCAAGGTATTTCTTAAGGACCGCCAGTTCTTCTTCGCCATGGCCTTTGGCGATCGGATAGAACAGGAAACGGTCGTCGAGATTCACTTCGTTTAATTGCCTTCTTGCCTCCTCCAGCTCATAGACGAAAGTCCACAAAGCCACCTGATGGAGGCTCGCTTCATAAGGATCCATGCCCTGCTTCGCAATAAGCCTCCCGATGAATTCGACCCTGCCGAAGTTCAGATGGAAGAAGTCGCCATAACGCTTCAAGCCGACGCGGCGGTAAAGGCTGATGAGCTTGATGTCCGCGCTCATGAGATCGCTCAAGAAGGGCAAAAAGAAATTGGGCGTGGCCAAGCCCTCTCGCCCCTCGGGCCAATAAAGGAAGGTGGAGCCGATCCGCTCCATCGCCAAATTGTCCCAAGGCTCGATCGCGTAGCCGAGTTCCTCAATCTTCTGAGCCAAGAAGCGGATGTTCGTGAAGGAAAGAAGCCGTTCATAAGACATGCCGTTGAGGTCGCTGTTCACCATGACGTCGAGGTCGCGGAAGATCTTGCGAAGCTTCTTGTTCCTCACCCGGCCGAAAAGGAAAGGCCCTTTGTCCAAAGAAAGAAGGACGCGGTCTTTGTTTAAGACGTCAGGGGGATATAGCGGCAACGGCTCCTCGCTATGGAAATTGAAACCAAAGAGATAGAGCTCTTGGAAAAGGAGCATCCCCAAAACGTCGTTATGGCGGATCTCGTCGCGGATGAGGTCAAGCGGAAATATGGTCCCGGTTTTTATCGCGATTTTGTGGGACAAGAAAAAGTAACGGGTCCGCCAGGAAAAGCGGATGTTTTCGGCGTGATTCGGGAAAATGACCTCGTCGTTGCTCACGAGGATAGTTTACTGGATTGTTTCCCTTTGGGAAGTGCCCGCCTCTTCTTTTTCGCTTTCTTTTTGGGCCTAGGCGGATAGGCGGGCCCAAAGGCGGCCTTTAGCGAATCGCCATGATAAAGAAGGGTCAATTGAAAGGGCGAGCCATCCTTCTCGAGCAATGGCAGGAAGATGCGGTCCCCTTCCCACAAAGGGAGGGACAAAACGTCTTTCTTCTCAACCCATTCCAAGACGCCTTCGTCGCATTCGATCATCTCGCCATGCCAGGAAAGGCCCTTGAAGACGTACATGCGTTCGGGCGGATATTCGCTATTTAAGAAATCGACGTAACCGCAATAACGGAGTTTGGTGAGGGTGAGCCCGGTCTCTTCTTTGACTTCGCGGATCGCGCATTGCCGGGCGTTTTCGCCTTCTTCGAAATGGCCCCCGACGCCAATCCATTTCCCAGCGTTCACGTCCCCTTCTTCCTTGATGCGGTGAAGCATCAGATATTTGTCTTCTTTCTCCAGATAGCAGAGGGTTGTTTTCACGAGCCCCTTCTTCCGCATCGCGTCCACTTCTTCGAACGTTTTGACGTGAGACATGATGTCGTCAACGACGCGGTCCAGCTCTTTTTCGATCTCGAAGCCCCAATAACGGAGGACGGTGTAGCCCTGGCGCTTGAGTTCCTCGTTGACGAGGACGTCCCGCTCCATGTTCTTTTCGATCTTTGGGATCCAATAATCCAAATGGGAATGAAGATTCTTCTTTGCCTCTTCGAAATGGTAGCCATGCCAAAACTCGGAATCGCAGAAGATGGCGAGCTTGTGCTTTTGGCTCACGATGTCTGGATGGCCAAAGACCCGGGAGGAATTGCAGCGATAACGAAAGCCTTTTTCGTAAAGGGCCTTGCGTAGTTTCAATTCGATGCCGGTATCCTTCCCGCGGATGTGCGACATCGTGAAAGAAACCACCGCGGGGTCGCGGGGCGTATAAACGTGTTCCTTCTTCTCTTTCGCCATATGGCGTTATTATACAAAACCTTAGTGATGATGACGGGGCAGATCGCAAGACGTCTCGTCGCAGCATTCGCCATCGCAATGGGTATGGAGCGAGGAAAGCGAGACGCCCGTGATCGCCTCCAATTCCTTCACGCTCGGATAATGGCCCTCCAAAACGACCTTGGAATCCAAGAGGATGATGGGAAGCTTGTGGTTTTTCTGATAGGCCTCTTTGGCTTCTTGCTGCCAGGCGTTATACATGGGGAGGTTCCTTTTCTGCACGAGGAAGCCATGATCAAAATAAGCGAGCAAAGCGCAGTTAAAATCATTCAACTCGCTCACCGAGAAGGTGTCTTGTTCTTCGTAAACGAAAAGCGACTTCACGCCCATCATTAAGCGTTCAATCGCCTTTGAAGTCAAACGAAGTGCTTATTCCGTCTTTTCTCCTTTCTCTTCTTGCGCGAGGGCGGCCTCTTTCGCCGCTTCTTCCGCGGCGATCCTCGCCTCTTCTTTCCTTTGGAAATGCTCAAGCATCATCTCCGCCCTGGCCTTTGAGACGCTTGGGGTGGTGATGTTCCTGACCTCGATCGTTTTCTTTTTGCCGTCGATCGTGCATTCGAAAACCAAGTGGCCCAAGTCTTTTTCTTCGAGCCAGAACAAGGCCCACAAAGGGCAGAACCAGCGGTTCCGCTTCGCCTTGACAAGGCGGACGTCGGCCGCTTTCAAACGAGAGTCTCTTTTTCCGTCGGTGATGATGAATTCATCGGTGGCCAAATCGTATAGCACTGGCAAAGACGGGCAATGCGTCACCCTTCTCCGCCAAAGGGCAAAAATGACATAAAGGATCAAGGCAATCAAAACCAAAACGATGGTTTCCCCGCCGACGACATAGCCTTGGAGATCGCCCGTCAGCTGCATCATGGTCGCCACGATCATCACGAAAAAGACGATGACCAAAGGCACGACGTAGGTGAGATAGTTCACAACCGCTTCGTGGGAATAGATGACGCCTTTGGAGGCGATGGCGTAGCTTCCTTGTCTGGGAAATGTTGGAGGGGGCGTAATCGGCATAAATAGAGTTTATCATCTTAGAACTACAAACGCCTAAGATGTGTTAGGATAACTAACGCAATCAAGGAGCATACCATGGATCCCATCCGCATCATCGAAGTCAAGGAAAACGTCCTTGCCAAAAACGACCGCGACGCCGACAAGCTTCGCGCGAAAATGAAGGAAAACAAAACCCTTCTCATCAACATCATGTCCAGCCCAGGCTCGGGCAAAACCACCCTCTTGAAGAGGACGATCAAAGAACTCAAAGACGAAATGAAGATCGGCGTTTTGGAAGCCGACATCGATAGCGACGTGGACGCCGCCGCCATCCTTGGCGCGGGCGCCGACTCCGTCCAACTCCATACGGGCGGAGCTTGCCACTTAACCGCCGACATGACCGAGCAAGGCCTCGCGGGCTTTGGCGATAAGCATTACGACCTCGTTTTCATCGAAAACGTGGGCAACCTGGTCTGCCCCGCCGAATTCGATACCGGCGCGACGATGAACGTCTGCCTCCTCTCCGTCCCCGAAGGCGACGACAAACCCTTGAAGTATCCGCTCATGTTCCAAGTCTCCCACGCGCTCGTCGTGACGAAAATCGACGTCCGCAGCGTCTTCGACTTCGACCTCGCCAAACTCGAAAAGAACGCACGCATGCGTCATCCTGGCATGAAGATCATGCCGCTATCGGCCAAGACGGGCGATGGCTTCGAGGAATGGATCAACTTCCTCCGCGAGAAGGTCGCCGAGCAGAAGAAATAAGAGAAAGACGCCGAGATTCACTCGACGTCTTTTTTATTTTCATCGCAGAGATAGGTTAGCGGAATGCCGTACGTCTTTTCGTAGCAGCCTTTCCAAAGCTCGTAGTTCTTCTGCATCATGAGCGCCGCATTCTGCGCGGGGCTTTTGCCTTCTTCGGGGTAGATGGGATCGAAGATATGGATGGTGTAGATCTGCTCTTTGAAGCCTTCGGAGTCATAGTTCTCGCCATCTTCCATCGTGATGAAGATCGGGAGAATGGGAACCCCCGCTTTCGCGGCGAAGGAGAAGGCGCCTCTTTTGAGGGGTTTTGGCTTCCGGTAATTCGGCCAAAGGGATTGCTCTGGATAGACCAGCACCAAGTCGCCCCGTTTCAGGATCTCGTCCACTGCTTCCATGAATTCGCGCATGGTCTCGGGGTTCGAAGATAAGGGCAGCGTGTTGCAGTTTCGCATCAAATAGCCATAGAAACCCGGGAAGGACGTGTAGTTGCCTTCGCGGATCACGCGGAAGAATTTCCGTTTCTTCTTCGTTTCTTTGGCCGCCTCATAGGCGAGTTGAGTCATAAAGGAATCCAACGGGGAAAAATGGTTGCAGGTGATGACGGCGCCGCTATTAAGGGCGTCGAATTTCTCCGCGCCCAAAATGGCCTTCACCTTCAAGGCGCCAGTCTTTATGAGGTTCTTGTTCAAGAACTGACGGGCCTTATTGAAGGCAAAGCGGGCTGCGATTCGTGTTTTTAGTTTCTTTTGGGTGTAATCAACGGTCCCTGGCAAGATGACTTTGCTGGGCGGATCGTCGTTCACGTCCTTATCGAAGATGCCCTGACGCTCCAACTCCTCAGCCTTCTTGATGAGGGCAAGGCGCTCAGGGGATTGCACTGGTTTATTTTCCGCCATAAGCATCCTTTCCAGCGAGGTATTCGTCTTTGAGGGCGAGGTATTCGCTTAAGATGTCGTCGAACGCGTGATACTTGAAGACGCGGTGCACCTTATCGACGTGCCACTGCTTGATATTGTCGGTATGGGGATAAGGCAGATAGAAGAGCCTTTTCGAGAAATGGCGGACGACCGTCGATTTGTGGAGGAACTTCTGATCGTTGAATTTCTGGGGAAGCATCTTCTTCTTCGTCGTGGAACGGACCAAGGCGCTTTGATCGGCGAAAGTGAGCTTCTTTTTATTGATCCAAACCCTGGTCTTTGGGAACAAACCCGTCTCACGGCACTTCTTCATATTGAAAAGGAGGACGCCGGCATTGATGTAATTGGGATAAAGCAAGAACTTGCCATAATGGTCCCTTGCCGCCGCATACTCTACCCCTTCCACATCCTGCTCATAGAGAAGGTGGATGTCGCGGTTAAAGAGGATGTCACAATCCAGATACAAGAGCTTTTCGCCATCGACTTCAGGAACGAGGTCAGCAAGCAAACGGAGAAGGGTATAAGGCGAGCAATAAGCGCCTTCGTTGGGGGAACGCCCCATCTCTTTTTCGTAAAGAGCGGTGACGTCGATCTTCTTGACGACGTTATTTTCGCCATAATGCTTGGCCACCTGATCCAAGAAGGAGATGAGCTCATCCGAGATCGGGGTGTAAGACTCTTTGCAACGGGTTAGGTCCATCGTGAAGACGAAGAAACGGAAATCGTCTTTGCGGGAACGCTTAAAGATGGAAAGCATGCTGGTGAGGACGCCGTCGAAGACGCCCGAGTTGCCGCAATACAAAACGTCGATCATTTGCTTTCCTCCTTTGGCAGATAGTGAATGAGCTCACGGTCCGAAAGCTTCGCGCGCTCAACCATCGCTTGGTAGCATTGTTCGCGTAGATCCGCCCGCTTCTCGCGCAAGGTCCCTTCTTCTTTGGGGAAGAAAGGCCCATCGATGTAAGTGATGATCTTCACTTTGTTGGGGTTCTTCCGCTTGTGATAGGTATTTGTGAAGCAGAAGACCGGAGTTCCATATTGGGCGGGATAGACGAAGGAGGTGTCAACAAAAGGACGGATGCCCGTGTAATAAGGCCAAATGTGGGCCTCGGGGTAGATCACAATCGCCTCGCCGTTTTTCACCTTGGTTTCGATGGCATGCGAGAAATGCTTGGTCGATTCGACGTCGCCCGGCAAAGGAAGGGCGCCCAAATAGGGAAGCGTCTTCCCAATATGGGGAATGGAAACGTTGTTCGGGTGGACGATGATGCCCATGCTCTTCGGGGAAATGACGAAAACGGGGATCATCGGATCGGCCATGGCTTGGGTGTGGTTGCCATAAAGGAAATAAGGCTTCTTTTTGTAAGGCTTTAGCTTCTCGCGGCCCACAATCTTGTGGCGGAATTTGCTCTTCAAGAAGATCTTCGCGAGCAGACGACCAAAGGTCCGATACCAAAAGAAACGCAAAAACGCTGCTTTCGCGCCTTTTCGGAGGTAAACGTAGTCCCCATCGATTTTGATCGGCTCGATGACCGCTTCGGAGAACTCATCGTTTAAGGGATCCGTGTAATAAATCGTTTTCTCGATGGTTTTCTTCATGTTTATCAAAAAGGAGGACGAACCTCCTTCTTTCTTTTTGGATTAGATGCTCGCCCGGACGGCTTCGCCATAAACGACGTTGAGCAGCGGGAACATCGCTTCGAAGCGGCCGTGCTTCATTTGTTTCATGGAACGGAGATAGTTCTTCGGGTTGGCGATTTCTTCAAGGCAAAGGCCGATGACTTTATCCGCCACCGCGGCTTCGGCCTGAAGCTGCTCGGCGGTGTAATCCGCCCAAATGTGCTTGATGGCGTCGAAATCATAGGTTTGGCTCGCGTATTTCCAGAAGTAGAAGCCATAAGGGGCATTGATGTCGTGCCAAGGTTTCGCAGCGAAGGCGTAATGGATGATGCCATAGTTCTTCTCATTGATGCTCGGATAATCCGAGATGGCCTCCATATTCCAACGGCGGTGCAGATAATAAACGCGGTTCTTGCAGATGACGTTTAAGTAGTCTTGATCCTGCGCGACGCTGAAGTTATAGAAATTGGAGAGCTGAATGAACTGCCCAAGGACGTCATGTTCCCTCCACTCCTTGCAATTGATCACGACGACGCCGGCATTGAAATAACGGTTGTAGGGAATGCCAAGGACTTCTTCCGTATAGCGGCCAACTTCGGGGATGGCGATGGAAACGGCCTCGGGAACGGCGGCGATATAATTGCGGCCAATGTTGATGTCATAGAGTTTAGCGATGTCATCGACGACGACGGTGTCGCTATCAACGTAGATCGCTTTGTTGTATTGCGGGAACTTGCTCGCGATGACGATACGGTAGTACGTCGAAGGAGAGTAATAATCGCGGATGGGAAGGCCGCGGACCAAATCCGAGATATCGGCGGTAACATCTTCGAAGGTGATCGAGACGTTCTTCTTCCGCATCTTGAGGACTTCGCGCTGCAATTCTGCGGGCACATCCGTATGGAGAATATGAATATGGTAGCGACGATCATCCGAGGTATTGTTGATGAGCGAACGCAAAGCAACCGCGGTGAAGCGTAAGAATCTGGCATCGCACCCAAAGAAGACGGGAACGAGCGATTTGCGTAAGTTTGGATTGGCCATAGTTGCCTCCTGCCGTGTTCTCGGCGGCCTTTAGACTACGCGGATATGAACAAAATGGGTATTTTTTTCATCTAGTTTGAAAAACAAGATAGTTTCTCTCTTCTAAAGTTACAAAATAGACATACTCTCTCAACAAGAGAATCGCATGATAAATTCTTTGCTTTTTCACTCTCTTGCCCCTATGATGTTGCCGAGCATGAAAAACCAAGTCTCCAAATTGACGATTGCAAAAAATCTGACCGATTTACGGAAAATCAGCGGCCTCACACAGGCTCAATTGGCCGAGAAATTGGGCTATACCGACAAGGCGATTTCAAAATGGGAGCACGCCGAAACCTTGCCTGATATCATCACGCTTGCCACCATCGCAGACTTCTATGGGGTCACCCTCGATTATTTGACCACCACCGACGAAATCCGCAAAAAACAGCAACCAACCAACAAGTCGCAAGCTTGGAACAAGACGCTCGCGATCCTTATGGCGGTATCGGCGATTTGGATTGTTTCGGCCGTCGTCTACACCATTCTCTTCACGGTTTTCCACCAACACATCTGGACCGCTTTTGTTTGGCCGGTCCCGCTATCCTTTTTGCTCGCCCTTATCTTTTTGATCTTTTGGGGCACAAGAAAGTCCCGCATGATCGTCGGCACGATTGCCGCATGGACGAGCCTTGCCGCCATTTACCTAGAACTTGGTCGAACCTTGCCCGATAACGCCGGTTGGGCTTTTTGGTCCCTCTTCTTCATCGGGGTGCCGCTTACCGCACTAAGCGTGCTCTGGTACTTCATCCGCAGTTAAAGAAAAGAGGAGCAACGCCCCTCTTATTTTCTCTTGTTACGCGCCTTATCAGGCCGCTTTTTATCTTCGTAGAGCTCCATATCGGCGGCGAAATAGAGATCACGGAATGTCACGGCGTCTTCCGGGAAGCGCGCCATGCCGAAGGAGAATTCGAAGTCTTCGCCCAAGGCCGCTTCTTTGGAAATCCGCGCGGCAATCTCCACCATGAACTTATTCACGGCCTCGCGATCGATTCCTCGCCTTGTTTCGTCGATGACGAAGCAGAACTCATCGCCGCCAAGCCTCGTGAACGCGTGGCAGGAAGCCGGGAGGTCTTTCGCGGCTTTTCCTAAGGAAACAAGGATCTTGTCGCCGGTTGGGTGGCCATACGTATCGTTGATGCGCTTGAATTCGTCGACATCGGCGATGATGAAGGTGAACGGTTTGTTGTCTTCGATGTATTTCTCGCAAATGCCGAAGCCGACCGGGCGAGTCAAGGCGCCGGTCAAAGGATCGCAGTTCTTTTCCTGCATCTCCGTCCCATCGCGGACGAAAACGAGGGCGTGGTGATGACCATGGTGATAGGCGAAGGAAACATCGATCTCCAGCCATTTCTTCTCGTCTTCGGCCCTACGAACGAGGATTCTGCGGTTATTGAAGGCGTGAGAAGCGGCCGAAAGTTCCTTCAAAGAGAGGAAGTTCGCCAACTCTTCGCGGTCTTTTGGATGAATTCTTTCAAGAACGGAAGGCAACAGATCGGCGCTGAATCTGCCTTCGCGGGTAATTTCGGTGTGACTGGTCCGCTTATCGAGAAGAATCTCGCGATAGAGGTCTTCGCCGATGTCGATGTCGCAATAGAAGAGGGCGACCCAGCCAAGGGCATCCAGCATGCGGTCGTAGAAATCCAAACCCTTTTCCGTGGTATCCAAAAGGCGATTTCCCACCGAGGTTGGCCTCGTGAATTCCAAATAATAGGCGAAGTCATCGTCGACGGAGACTTGAGCGGTCTTGAATTCCATGACCATGTGGACGCGCTCATCATAGAAGCGTTGCACACGGTGGAGCATGTGCATCCTGGCGCGCGTGCCGAGAATATCTTCGAAAAGAGCCCCCTCAACCGCATCCGGATAGAAGACCCGTGCCGCCGGATTGGAATAGATGAGTTTTTCGTCTTCGCTGAAGAACATGACCGCCTCGGCCATCGTATCGAAGGAAGCGGGCAAATCCGTCTTCGAGAACTCTTTGAGGAACCTATAAGAATCGTCGCCAACGATGGACTCGAATTGAATAAGATAATAAGAGATGTTGTTCTTTGCGCTGAGATAGACGCTCGAAACCAAGACATCGCGACGCTTTAACCCAAAATGGAAATCGACGGGGTGCTTTTTCCCAAAAACGCCCGGTTCCCGGTATTTGGCGAGGCATTGGATCGTCTTCTCCCTCGAGGCGGGACGCATGTAATCCAGAAGGTTGATCTGCCCATATTCCGCCGTGTCAAAAAGGGTCGCAAAGGAATGCTTCAGCCTTTGGTTCATCAAAAGCGGGGTCAATTTGCCAAAGCCATATTGGAAGATGCCCATCGGAACCCCGGCGTTATAGAAAACGAAGTTCGTCGTGGAGCGATTGTCCAAAAGTTTCTCCATCAAGTGGGAGGAAGCGCTGCCCCCGGTGGGATCGGTGAGCTTCACGCGGCGATTCAGTTTTTCAAACTCGGACACCGGAATCGGCGGGCTGTAATAGAAGCCCTGGATATATCGGACGCCCAGCTGGCGGAAGTAATAAACTTCATCCGCCGTTTCGACGCCTTCTACGATGAAGGACGTGTCCAAGGAACGGGCCAAGGCGACGATGGTCTCGATGATGCTATGCTGCTTGCGCCAGTCGTTGCACTTCGAAAGGAATTTGTAGTCAAGCTTCAAGACGTCGACATCCAAGTCCTTCAAGGAGTTGAAGGAGGAGTAAGCGGAGCCGAAGTCATCCATCAAAACGCGGATGTCGTGCTTCTTGCAGTCCGAAAGGAAGCGAATCATGCGTTCTTCGTTATCCGAGAAGGCGCTCTCCGTGATTTCGATTTCGATGAATTCGTGCGGGACGCGGAAGGAATCGATGATCGCCAAAGTCTCGGCGAAAAGATGGTCGTCTAAGAAGTCAACACGGGAATAGTTGACGGAGATCGGAACCACGGCGATGCCTTTGTCGAGCCAGCGGCGGATCGTTTCGCAGGATTTGCGGAGCATGAAGCGGTCAAGCATCTGGCATTGTCCGTTCGCTTCAAAGAGCGGGATGAAGTCTCCCGGAGGAATCAATTTGCCATTCCTCCTCCAGCGGACCAATGCTTCGCCGCCGATATAGGTTTCTTGTTCCAAATCGTATTTCGGTTGGAGCCAGAGTTCGAATTCGTTGTTCTTGATCGCATCGTTGAAGGCGCCCGTGAGTTCAAGATCATAAGCCTCGCGGCGTTCCATGGCATCGTCGTAGATGCAAATGGGGCTCAGCGGATTGGTTTTGGCGACCTTGTTCGCGAAAGAGGCGCGGGCGTCCGCGATTTTGAAGGGCTCGTCATGATTGGAAATCTGGTAAAGGCCAAAGGCCATGTCGATGTTGACGCCAGGGTAGCGGCCACGGATGATCTTCAAAAGCTTGTCACAATAACGCTGCGCCGTCGCGGGGAGGTCGGGTGTCAAAACATAGAAGACGTCGGAATGGCTGGCGCGGGCGATAAAGACCGCGCTCGAGAGCCCCCGGATTTCTTCGGCCACGGTTTTGAGCAAGGCATCGCCGGCCTGAATGCCATAATGGCTGTTATAGAGGCGGAATTTGAGGAAGTCCAAACGAATGAGCGTGCCAGGACGCTTGCCGAACGAATGAAGGGTGGCGGTGAAATTCGCCTCCAAATATTCGCCGAGCGGCAACCCTGTCAAATCATCGAAATAAAGGTCATGGAAGGATTCGGCGCGGTTGATGATCGTGCCAATCTGTTCGCTGAGAAGGCGGCCGATGAAGAAGATGTCGTCGTGTTTGTTGGAAGCGTTGCCGAAAGAAACGACGCCGACGAGGTCGCCTTCCACGATGATCGGAATCATCAAAATGGAGTGCACGCCATTGGCGAGGATTGCCTTATAGAGGTGCTCGTCGAACGCCTTGAAGCCTTCCATGTCTTGGCTGAGCAAAGCATAACCATGACCGAAATACGCTTCGAAGCCACTCCACCAATAATCTTGAATCACAACCTCTTTGCTATAGGCTTTGTCTTTCCCATTCAGCGGCAGGTGAATGAAGAAAGGATGATTCACGTGTGATTTGATTACGAGGAGCTGGGCGACCGGGGATTCGTAATAATTCCCGATCAAGCGAATCATGGAGGAAAGGACTTTTTGATAATTGGCAAAGCCCGTCTTGGGATCGATGTTGATGAAGTCGTTCTTCGTTAGGTTTTTAACCGCGAACGTCAGCTTCGTGGTGAGGTCTTGGTGCGCAGCCTCATTCACGCCGAGGTTGGTCCTCTTCAAACGTCTGGAATGCTCGATGACGACTTCTCTGCCTTCGAAGATCGCGCGCTCAGCGGTCAAATCCAAAACGGAAGTCGAGAAAAGGGGGCGGCCGCCGGAAAGCATCTCCACCATCGCGGGGTTGCGGTAGATGATGGCATTGGTTTCGACGTCATGAACGATGACGAAATCTTCGGATTTTTCGAAATCCGAAGTCGTGAAGACAGCCAATTCCTTCTTTTTCATAAATCCCCTGTGTGTTTTTTAGTTTAGTCTACTCCGCAAAGCTTGCGCAAGTCCGCGTAGGCGTAATAAGGCAAGGCGCGATCGTCCACGGAAGCACCCTTCAGCGAATGGACGACCAAATGCGGCCCTTTGTGTTTGAAGGAAACTTGGAGAACCAGATTCTTTTCTTTCTTGTCGGCAAGGAGGGCGTAAATCGGCCTTTCCTCACGATCCAACGTCAATGCGAGGATATCGTAATTTCCCGCATCAAAGGCATTTAAGGCAAGCACGTGTGGATCGTTTTCCTTGAGCACTTCCGGCACGAAGACGCAATTCTTAGAGATGCGGAGAGCACGAATCTCCTGTAGCTGCGCCAAAGCAGAAGCGAAGAAGGGCTTTACATGATCGTTGTTCTTTTCGTGGATGACGGCACGCTCCCCTTGGAAAACACGTGGCTTCAATTTGAGGGCATCGAAAGCAACCCAGTTCTTTTCTTCAACGACGGGGGTCGCTTCTTCTTTCTTTGCGGGCTTGAAGCCAATCGGCTCCACGATGATCGATTGGCTCTGCTCTTCCTTGTGGTCGAGGTTTTTGGGTTTGCCACCGCGCCTCGCAGAAAAAGCGGGACGCTCGATTGACGTGCCTTTGGGAGCGGGTTGCGATGCCTCTTCTGGTTTCTCGACTGGTTTTGCGATTGGTTTAACGGGTTTCCTCTCGTCAAGATTGCGGGGCTTGCCTTGCTTTTGGACGGGTGAGAATCCTGGGGCGATCGGCGTGATTTCAACCGGTTTCTCTTCAGGCTCGGACGTCAGAGCGGCCTTAATGGGTTTCGGCCGGTCGGGCCTCGCGTTTAGATTGCGGGGCTTCTTGTTGTTCGAGGCCGTGAAAGCGGGGCGCTCCACTTCGATGTGGACGTCACGTTCCTCCTCTTCTTTGTTCTCGCGGCGTCTTTTTTCTTGGTCAGAGGAGCCAAGGTTGCGGATTTTGGATTTGGAATTCGCTTCGAAGGCAGGACGCTCGACCTCGATCTCGACATCTTCGTCTTCGTCGACGTCGGCGATGGCGTTATAAGAGCCGCCGAGGTTCACGATTTTCTTTTTGCTGACCGGGGCGAAAGAAGGTTTTGAAATCTCGATGACGGGAGCTTCTTCGTCGTCTTCGTCCAAATCGTCGAAGTCCGCGTCGCTGACTTGGACCCGATATTGTTCCTCTTGAATGCCGATCGAAGTCAAAAAGAGCGAGCCGTCTTGGAAAACGTCGTCAGGGAATTCCTGAATCTCAAAGCCACGGTAGAAACGGGCGATGACCGTGCCGCTCGTCAAATCGAGAAGATAGCCTTCGTCATGATGGGTCAAGTGGACCAAAAGCGCTTTGCGGGGCGTGCCATATTCGCTGACGGTGATCGCGGCGAGGATCCACTCCTTCGCCTCAAAATGGTCTTCACGCTCCTCTTGAACGGCGTCGAGTTCGTAATTCTCGGGGTAGGTGACACTTTCCGGGGTCAACGCCAAAACGCGGATGCCCTGAAGCATGGTTCTGGCTTGGGAAAAATAGGGGGCGCCAAAAGAGGAGCCGTCATTGGCAATCGTATCTTCGCCGGTAAGTGGTTGAAAACGAAAAACGCCTAAATTCGTGGCCATGAGGAATCCTCCGGGTTGGACACCATCATTCTAACCCATTTCGTCGAACAAAGACACAAAGGGAAGGCCGCTTGCTAAAATATCTACATGCATCGCATCACCTATTGCACTTCTCCAAACGATATCAATTACACTTTAAAGCTTTTCCGCCGCACCCAAGCGGCGATGAGCGAAGGTGGCGATGATTATTTCGACGCCTATCCGGACGAAGCGTATTTCCGCAAAGCCCAAGAGGACCGCCATCTCATCATCGTGAAGGAAGGCGCACGCGCTTTGGCTCTTGCGGTGATCAGCCACGATGTCGGTTTATCCTATTACCCGGAAACGCGTAGCGAGAAAAGAGTCGCCCGAATCCTTGACGCCGTCGGTGTGACCGGGGAGGCGGTTCTCGTCATCGACGCCTTCTTGGTCGACCCCGCCTTCTGGGGCCAAAAGATTGGCGACGAGCTTTTGACCTTCGTCGAACGAACCTATCCGCACAGCACCTATCTCATCGCAATCCCCGTTGAAAACGAGCACGCCCTGCGTTTCTTTTACCGCCATGGCTATCTCAACAATGGCGAGTTAAACAAAATGGAACGCATCGGCTCCCGCAAATGCTATCTGATGGTCAATAAGCTCGGCCGCAAAGGATTGGCCAGTTGGTCTCATTAAGCGAGTTGCGAATCGTAAAGTTCTTTGAAGAAACCTTTTTTCGCCATGAGCTGCTCGAAATTGCCCTGCTCGATGATCTTCCCATCTTTGAGGACGAGGATATGGTCTGCGTTGCGGATGGTCGAAAGGCGATGAGCGACGACCAAAGAGGTTTTGCCTTCCATGAGTTCGTCGAAGGACTTCGAAAGCAATAGCTCGGTACGCAAGTCGATGTTGGACGTCGCTTCGTCCAAGACGACGACTTCCGGCTGCATCAGCATGACTCTCGCCAAACAAAGCAATTGCTTTTGCCCAGTCGATAACCCCGAAGCGTTCGAAACCACAGTTTGATAGCCGCCCGGCATCTGGCGGATGAAGGAGTCTGCGTGGGCTTTCTTCGCGGCCTCCACCACCTCTTTGTGGCTCGCGTCGAGTTTGCCATAGGCGATGTTCTCTTCAATCGTGCCATGGAAGAGCCACGTGTCTTGCAAAACCATGCCGATGTGCGAACGCAGATCCGCTTTGGGATAGGAAGAAGTCGGGAGTTCATTCACCAAGAAGGAACCCTTCTGGGGATCGTAGAAGCGAAGCATCAGATTGATGATGGTCGTTTTGCCGCATCCCGTCGGGCCGACGAAAGCGATCTTGTGTCCGCGGTAGATATCGACGTCGAAATCATCGATGATGGTACGCTTCCCATCGTAGGAGAAGGTGATGTGATCCACCTTCAAGCGAGCGACTCCGCCTTCGATCTTTTCTTTGCCTTCGTCGATGTCGCGTGGATGGAGAATCACGCCGTCGATGCGTTTGAAGGAAGCAACGGCATAGGAGACTTCGCTGGCGACGCTCGAGATTTCATTGAACGGCGCCATGTATTGATAGGCGTAAGAAAGCATCGAGGAAAGCGCGCCGACGCCAAAGGCGCCTAAGCCAAGCTGAGGCTGTTTGAAGACGATTAGGATGCCGCCGACGAAAGCCAGAACGGCGTAGATGATGTTGTTGACCAAGCGGGTGGCGGGATTGATCCAGCTGACCGCGAAGTTGGCTTTAAAAGCGGACTGACGCAACGAATCGTTGATCTTATCGAACTCGGCGCTCTTCTCCTCTTCCAAACCATAGGCACGTGACGCCTCTAAATTCTGGAGAGACTCCAAAGAATAGGCCGTAAGCGTGCCCATCTTGGCATTCTGCTCTTTGTAGTATTTCGAGTTCTGGCGCGAAATGAAGCGGGAGACCACGATGGAAAGAGGCGTCAACAAGATGGTCGCGATGGCCATGATCCAGTTGAGGATGAACATGAAGACCAAAGTGAAGAGGATCTGCACGACTCCTTCAAAGAGCGCCCCCGCGCCAGCGATCAATCCGCTTTGGACGTTTTCGATGTCATTGACCAAACGAAGGAGCAAATCGCCATGGTAATGCGTGTCGATATAAGAGAGCGAAGCCTCGTTGATGGCGACGTAAACCTCGTCACGCATCTTCTTGACGATGCGTTGGCCAAGATAATTGGTCAATAAATCATAGAGGTAACGGAAAAGGCTTCCCGCGACCAAGCAGCTGGCGATGAGGATCAAGTAAAGCGAGATGTCGATGACGCCAGAAGCGCCGGCGTCGACCACTTTTTGGATGGCAAGGCCCGTCAAGAAAGGGATCGCCATCTTGCAGAAGACGCTTAAGAAGGCGAAAAGGAAGGAAAGCACCGCCAAGAAGGCGCTTCCTTCAAGATAATGGAACACGCGCTGGATCGTCTTCATTTTACAGCCACCTGCGTTTCATAAATCTCGCGATAAATCGCGCACTCCTTCAGGAGTTCTTCGTGTTTGCCGATCGCCACCACTTTGCCTTGGTCCAAGACATAGATGCGGTCGCAGTTTTTGATGGAGGTCGCCCTTTGCGAGACCATGAGCAGCGTGAGATTGCGCCTTGCGATGTTCTCGCGGACGGCGAGGTCGCTCTTATAGTCCAAGGCGCTCGTCGCATCATCAAGAATCAAAATGGGCCGGTTGCTCAAAAGAGCGCGGCACAAAAGGAGCCTTTGTTTTTGACCGCCCGAGAAGTTCGTGCCGCCTTCTTCGACTTCATGATCGATGCCCTCTTCATAGCGGCTCACGAATTCATAGGCGAGCGAATCCTTTAAGGCGGCTTCGATTTCTTCTTCCGAGGCATCTGGGTTCGCCAAGAGGATGTTGGATCGAATGGTGCCTTTGTAAAGCTGCGGCTTTTGGGAGACGAGCGCGATTTTCTTGCGGTAAGCCCCTAAGTCATAGTCTTGAATCGGTTTTCCACAGAAAAGAACCTCGCCTTCGCTGGCGTCGTAGAAGCGTTCCAAAAGGGCGATTAATGACGATTTTCCGCTACCCGTACCGCCAATAACACCTATACGCTCCCCTTCTTTTAAGGAGAAGTCGATGTGTTGAAGGGCCGCGTCTTCGCCGCCATACGTCAAGGAGGCGTTCTTCAGTTCGAAGATGGTCTCCCCCTTCTTGATTGCGGCTTCTTGGATGTCGCCTGACATGATGCTTGGCGTCAAGGACAAGAAGGAATCGACCCTCTTTTTCGAGGCGTAGGCTTTTGAGAGCGAAGTCACGAGCCGGGAGAACATGATGAGGGCGGTCAAAGCTTGCGTGAAATAGTTAACGACCGCGACGGCGGTGCCCGCGCCCATATCACGGTTGCCTGTAAGGAAGAGGACCAGGATTACGCCCAAGTTGATGAGGGCGAAGGTCAAGGGATTCAGCCAGGCATTCACCTTGGCCAAAGCCATCGTCTTCTTCTGATAGGCGGAAGAAGCTTCTTTGAACTTTTTGATTTCGTAGTCTTGCTTGTTGAAGGCACGGATGGGGCGCGCGCCAGATAAGGCGTCCTCCCCTAACGTCGAAATGTGATCTAATTCGGCTTGGATGGCGGCATAGCGCTTTGGCGTAAGCGCCATCACGAGGAAAACGACGAAGCTCGAGGCGAGCAAAACGCCCAAGACGATTGCGCCCGCCAAAGGCGAAAGCAAAAAGGAGGCCACCACCGAACCGATTAAGAGGAAGGGGCTCCTGGCCAGTAGACGCATGAACATATTCACGCCCGTTTGCAGGGAGAAGGAATCGTTATTGACGAGCGTGATGACTTTGCTGCGCCCAAAACGATCGATTTGCTCATCGGAAAGCTCATTGATCTGACGATAGAGCTCTTTCTTGAGGTCATAGGCATAATCCGCCGAGACGCGAGCAGCGAGGTATTGGGTGACCATCGTCACGCCAAAGCCGGCAAAGGCCAACGCGAGCATGATGAGGCAGGGCCGAAGGATCTCCATCCAGTCGTAGGAAGAAGAATCGGTCGCGGAAAGGTAATCGATGACCTGCTTGACGAGAATCGGGACGAAAAGCTCGCAAACGCACTCGAAAATCTTGAAAAGCGGCGCCAAGACGACCTTGACGGAGTATTTCTTTAAAGGTCCCAAAGCGCGCGTTTGCTTCATATCCTATTTCTTATCGGTGACCTCGACGTTGCTCGGATCTCGCGCAAAGTAAATCTCAAAGACGGTGACGTCGTCGCCATCGTCGTTGGTGTAGAAGAATTTGAAGCCGGAATCGTAATCGCCGGAGATGTTCGTGAATTTGTTCTCGCTGGAGATCTTATAGGAGGCAACGTCTTTCAAATGCCAGGTGATGGGGCCCGTGATGAAGGCCGCGGAGAGGTTGCCAATGTCGGTGATGAGGCAAGGAGAAGGGCAGACCATGTCGAAGCTCAGCTCATTGCCATCGGGGTCAAAGGAGACGTTTTCGATGGTCCTCTCTTCCAGCGATTCGCCCATCTCGGCGACGGAATCCTCAAAGGTGTCCGCGTCATAGACGATTTCGTTGTGGCTGAGATTGTGGGAGAGGGCGATGGCGGTGATTCGCTTCGCCAAATCCTCTGCCATCTTCGATTCGTGGTCTTGGCCAAGGAAATTCTGGCGGATCCTCATCGCAAGGTCGGCGTGGAGGAAGAAGCGAAGGGCCCACTCCTCGTCTTGTTTGACGCCCAAACCTTTTTGATAGCAAAGGCCGAGGCGATAAGCCACTTCGGGGAATTCGAACCAGCCGTTGCGCTCAATGGCAAAACGGCGCGAAAGGGTATCGTAAGCATTTTCGAGGATCCTCACCGCGATGTTGGGGTCCGACTTCACGAAATAGCCATGGAGATAGCAATCCGCAATATAGTAGGAGGCTTCCATGGAGCCAAGGGCGCTGGCTTTTGCGAAGTATTCAAATGCCAAAGAAGTGTCGGAAGGGTCGTCCATCTTCTCCAAACGGATGGCGCCGGCTGCGCACAAAGCGTGAGGGTGCGCCGACAAAGCGGGCATCTCAAAATGAGAAAGGGCAAGATTGAGGTCTTGGCCGACGAAATCGCCGCCAAGGCGGTAAAACTCGCCCAGGGCAAGCGAAGCGTTCGCGTCGCCTTCTTGCTCAAGAATCGAAAGATAATGGAGGAAGAGGGCTTCGGATTTCGCTTTATGGGCGATCTTGCCGTCGATATATCGGATGCAATAGGTCCTGGCCGCCTCGGGGTTGTCCTTCATATACGTCTCGCCATAGAAAGCAAGATTCATCTCTTTCATGAGGGGCTTGTCGATTTCAATGCCGCTGGCATCGCCGATGACGGCGTCCATGCCACATTCGGGGCATAAAGCGGTCACGCCATGCTCGCCATCCATCCAATCCTGGACGTCGCGTGCATCGAAAACATGGCGGCAGAAAAAGCAGCCGCATTGGTTCGACTGCACGATTTCGATCTCGTTGTCGATCGCGTGTTCGCGGTATTGGTTGAGAAGCGCCAGCCTCGCCTTGGAGGATTTGCGGACCACTTTTTTCTTCGTGACCGGGGACTTCTTGCTTTCTTTGTTTAACGTCTCGTCTTTTTCCATGTGGGCGTATTGTATCACGCGGCGAGCGCGAGCGTGAAAGCCATACTCGCCAGAACGATCATCGCCACGTCAAAGAAGAGGCTCAAATAGTTGGTGCTTGGCCAACGCTTCGCGGTGAAGTGCGGCAAGAAATAGGCGATGGTCGCGACGATCATCGGGACAAAGACGTAGGCAAAATAGCCGCTCGTCCAGCCCGAAACCGAATACACGGTCACAAGGCTTGCGGTGATCGCCAAGACAAAAAGAAGGAAGAAAGCGACCGTGCGGATCTTCGTGATGCGGTTCCTTTCGCCCCAAATGCCGAGGCCATTGTTCTTAAAGAAACAGGGCACGATGATCGTGAAGGCGATCGGCAGGGAGATCCAGAAAAAGAAGAAGTTGTCCTTCAAATAGAAGTAATGATCGAAATAAAGAGCCGCCGCCCAAAACAGCGCGAAGGCGATGGAGGCACCGCCGCGCAGCACGGCGAGGAGGTTGGAAGGCTCAGGGATGTCTTTCCAAAAGATCTTGGTGAAACCCGCCGCCTTTTTGAAGCCATCGGCGATGAACAAAACAAGGAGCAACGCGCCCAAGGCAAATCCGCCTGGCCCTTTCGCCACGAAGAAAGAGGCGATGGCAAGGCCAAGAAGAGTGAGAAGATAGAGCACCGACCACACGAAGTAGATGATGTTTTTGGCGTTCAGGGATTTTTTCATCGCCTAATACTAACGCATTTCGCAAAACAGCGGGAATGGGGTATACTTCATTTTATGAAACAGAAAATCTTTGGTGTGCCTACTTGGCTCTTCCTCGCCTTCGCTGGACTCTGCGTCATTGGAATCCTCGTTGGCTCCTTCGTCGACCTATCTTTGTCCAAGGCCATCGCCTCGACTGAGAACGGGCTTGGTGCCTTCGTCGAGACCTTTGGCGAAACGCTGGGCTTTGCCCCCTTTGGTATTGCCGCGGCCATGCTCTTTTTGGCCCTTTGGAAGAAAGAAGCCCTTTGGATGAAGATCCTTGGCTGGGTGGCTCTAATTGCCGTCCTTCTCGTTGGCACCTATTTCCTCGGCGACTTTGTCGTCGGAAAAACGGGCGGCGTCAAATCCGACGGTTCGCTTTATTTCGGCTTCCGCATCGAGAATAAGATCTTGGCCTTTGGCTATGGTTTCTTGCTCACCGCGATCTTCGCGGCCATCACCTTCTTCATCGTTGACCAAAACAAAGAGGAAGAACTCCTCCGCGTTGGCCTCGCCCTCCTCGCCGCGATGGCGCTTCAGTGGCTTTTGCTCCATTTCTTGAAAAGGATCGGCGGCCGTCCCCGCTTCCGCTTCCTCTACCTCCTTGACAGCGATCCCGGCGTTTGGGAAGGCACCCATTACGAATTCCTCAACTGGTGGCAGTTCACCTGGTATAAGAACCCCGGCAACGACTACTTCAAGTCCTGGCCCTCTGGCCATAGCGCCACCGCCGGCGTAGCTCTTCTCTTTGGCCTTCTCCCCCACGTTCTCAAAAAGAACTTCAAATACGACACCTACATCTTATTTGGCTGCGGGGCCCTCTATGGCTTCTTCGTTGCCTTCAGCCGCATCTTGGCGGGCGCCCACTATCTAAGCGACGTCTCGATGGGCCTTCTCATCGGCTGCTTGGTCTCTTATGTTTCCGCCCTCCTCGCGGATAAGCTCTTCCGGAAAAAGCAGGAAGAAACCCCCGAACCCGCCATCCAAGAATAAAAGGAGGTTCCTCCATGAACATGAAAGAAATGATCGCGACAAGGCATTCTTGCCGCGCCTATAAGGATGAGGCGGTCGACGAAAAGACCATCGAAAGCCTCAAGCACTTTTTGGCAGAGGCAAAGCCTCTTTTCCCAGAGCTTGAAGTCCGCTACGAATTCCTCGGCTTGGACGACATGATGCCAATCGCCAACTACCACGCGCCGCATTACATCGTCGTCTACGCCAAGAAGCACCCGCTCGCGAAAGTGAATGCCGGCTTCTTGTTCCAGCAATTCGACCTCTATGCGCAATCCCTTGGCTTAGGCGTCTGCTGGCTTGGCATCACCGGGCCAGAGGAAGATCTCCGCAAAGACTTCTTCGCCACCCATCCCGATTACGAATACGTGATCTCCCTCTCCTTTGGCTATCAAGAAGGGGATGGTGGCCCCGCCCACTTCCATGGCCGAAAGGCGCTAGAAGAGATCTCCGATTCCTTGGACGAGCGTTTGGAGCCCGCCCGTCTTGCGCCGAGCGCGAAGAACGGCCAGCCTTGGTACTTCCTCCACAAAGAGGATGGCTACGACGTCTATAAGGATGACAATCCCGCCGTCACCAGATGGCAGGAAGTCGACATCGGCATCGCCCTTGCCCATTTATACGTCTATCACCCCGCGACCTTCGAAGCCTTCACCCGCGAAGAGCCGAAGGAACTCGAAAAGCGCGTCTACATCACCTCCATCCGTTTCTAACGAAAGCGCCCCGATTCCAAAAGGGCGTTTTTCAAATCGACAAAAACGGCTTTTCGTGTTGCTCTTTTTTCGTTTTCGCTCCGCTAAAGTTAGGGACGTAAGCAGGAGGAAAAAACCATGAACACAGACAAAACTTACGCCGAAAGGGTCGCTTCGGAATACGCGCCCAAAGAAACGAGCAAGGTCGTCGCTCTTCGTAAACTCGACCGCAAAGCCAAGCAAGGAGCCAACATCTTTGCCTACACCTTCGGCATCGCGATGGCGTTGACCCTTGGAACCGGCATGTGCTTTTCTTTGAAGATCCTCGGCGATGGCTCGACGCCCCTTTTCATCGCCGGCATCGCCATCGGGCTGATCGGGATCTTCGGGGTCGTCATCAACTATCCCATCTACAAAAAACTCATCCAACGCGGGAAAAAGAAGTATGGCAATGATATCCTTGCCTTGGCCAAGGAAATCGCCGAAGAGTGATCTTGCATGAAACGGAGCGAAAGCAAATACTTCAACACCGCCCTCTTGATGGACGAAGCCCTTCTTCAACTTCTTGAGAAGAAGGACTTTCCTTTTATCAGCGTCAAGGAGGTCTGCAAGAAAGCGGGCGTCAACCGCTCCACCTTTTATCTGCATTACGAATCCTTGAACGACCTTCTCGATGAGGCGATCGCGATGCTCAACGAACGTTTTGTCTCCTCGTTTCCGGAAGACCTCGTCAAAGACATCGGCAACGAAATCCTGACTTCCCCGAAATACCTGACGCCTTACCTAACGTTCGTGAAGGAGAATCGGAGGGCGTATCGGCTCATCCACGACAAACCGGAGCTTTTCTCCGCCGAAGCGGCCTTCCGAAAGATGTACCGGGACGTTTTCGACCCTGCGCTCGACCATTTCCACGTCCGCGAAAAAGAAAAAGACTATATCCTTGATTTCTATACGAAGGGCACGCTCGCCATCATTCAAAAATGGGTGGCCAAGGATTGCAAAGAAGAGATCCCCTTCCTCGTCGATCTGATCGCCCGCCTCACCTTTGCCAATGAAAGAAAAGCTTAAGCGACTGAAAGAGTTCTATGACGCGAAGAACATCGGATTCTACCTTTCCCTCTTCGCGCCTTTTGCCATGGGGACCATCCACTTGATCAGCGTTCTCATCCATTTCGACTATGCCGCGCTTTCTTATTGCCTCTTCTCCTACCTAATCGTTCCGGCGAGGCTTTGGCAATGGGCGATTGAGAAGCGAAGCTTCAAACCTAACGGCTATCTTGCGGGCATTCTTTCCGTCGTCATCCTCTCCGTTCCGATGATGACGGCCTTCGTTTTGACGATCCTTTTCAAAGACGCGCCGATCTACCTTTGGGATTGGCTCATTTACGCCTACGCCTTCTATGGCACGGTCAAAATGGTTATGGCGGTCCGTAAACGCATCAAAGCAAGGAAGGGCGAATCGGTCCAGGACAACGTCTTGTCTTGGATCGGCCTCCTCTCCGCGCTTTACACGATTCAGATGATGGAATTCCGTCTCATCAAATTCGCCTCTTCCGGCGAGGATCACGCCATGTACCTCATGCAGCTTTTCACTCAAGGCGCCATCTTCCTTTTCGCGCTTTTCGTCATCGGCTACTTCCTCCGCCGCCTCCTCAAAACGAAAAAAGAGCAGGCCACCGGCCTGCCCTCATAAAGTTCCTTATTTCTGCTTGTCGAAGTTCATGCGGATGAGCGGCATGAAGAGACTGCCAAGCCATCTTGGGATTGGCAGGAATTTCTTGTGTTTGTCGAGCTTAGCGATTTTCGCCATCTCCTCTTCGGTCAAAGCGAAGTCGAAGATGTCGATGTTGCTCTTGATGTGGGCCTCGTTCCTAGAACCCGGGATCACGATGTTCCCCTTTTGGATGTGCCAACGGAGGATGATCTGAACCTTGGATTTGCCGTATTTCTTGGCGAGTTCTTCCCAAAGGGGCTCGTTGATGAGCTTTTTGTTCATGCTGCCAAGCGGATACCAAGCCTCAAGCTTGATGCCAAGTTTTTCGTGATGGGCGCGCAGTTCGTCCTGGGCGTGATAGGGATGGCACTCGACTTGGTTCACGACCGGCTTGATGGTCGCGTATTCCATCATCTTGTCCACGAGTTTGGCGGGGAAATTGGAGACGCCGATCGATTTGATCTTGCCCTGACGGACCATCTCCTCCAAATCAAGCCACGCTTTCTTGATGTCGCCATAAGGCTGATGGAGCAAGAAGAGATCCAAGTACGGGGTGTCGAGCCTTTTTAAGGTCGCCTCCACCACTTCGGGGATCTTTTTGTAATACCCCGGGAAGACCTTGGAGGTCAAAAAGATCTCCTCACGCTTTAACCCAGAGGCCTTGATGCCGCGGCCCACCGCCCTTTCGTTCATGTAGAAGTTGGCGGTGTCGATGTGACGGTAGCCATTTGCCAAAGCCGTCTTGACCGCGAATTCCGCCTCCTCTGGCGACAAACGAAACACACCGATGCCAAATTGGGGGATCGTGAGCCCATTATTCATTTTGAGTGATTCCATGATGCAACTACCTCGACATTCTAAAGGAATGATACGGGCGAAACGTTTCTTGTCTAGCGAAGCGCCCTTGGTTTTCGAAGCAGAACAAAAAAAGGCTCCCGCAAACGGGAAGCCTTGTTTTTCCTTCTGGCGGAGACAGAGGGATTTGAACCCTCGCTGGCCTTGCGACCACTAACGGTTTAGCAAACCGTCCCCTTCGGCCTCTTGGGTATGTCTCCGTGCCGAGATAATATACAACAACCTTACCTAGGTTGCACGAAGTTTTCTCGCTTTTCTCACTTCAGATTGGCGAGCATCAGCTTCAAGCGGTTTTCTTGGTTGACTTGGGTTGAGGAAGCGTCGAAATCAAGCGGCACGATGTTGATGGAAGGATCGATCTCTTTCAAAGGCCGCACCATCCCTTTGCCGACGATGTGATTGGGAAGACAGCCAAAGGGCTGCGCGCAGACGATGTTGTGGACGCCATTTTGGCTATAGGCGAGCATCTCGGCGGGGATCAGCCATCCTTCGCCCATCTTCACGCCCGTATTGATGATGCGCTCTCCCTGCTTTACGACGTATTCGAAGTCTTCGTAAGGGAAATAGCCCCCTTCTTTGATGAGGGAATTCATGACCCTTGTCTGCTTCAAGAAATGCTTATAAAGCATCCCCGCGACTTTGGCGGTGAGCCACTTCATGCCATAGCGGCGGTAATCCTCCATCATGTTGTAGATGCAATAGAGGACGAATTCCGATAGCGAAGGATAGACGACTTCGCAGTTCTGCTTTTCCAAGAACTCCGTGAGGTTGTTGTTGGCATAAGGCGAATATTTGACGTAGATCTCCCCGACGATTGCGACGCGCGGCTTCCTCTTTTGGGGAAGTGAGATGGCCGAGAAGGCGTCGCGGATCATCAAAAGATTTTTCTTGAGCTTCATGAAAGAAGGCTTGCCGATCTGCGCTTTGAGCTTCGCGGCGAGGTCTTTTTTGATTTCCTCGACCTGACCAGGATAGGTCTCATAGGGACGGGTCTGGAGCTCCAAGTTGAAGATCATGTCGCCATATTGGACGGCGGTGACCGCCTTCAAGGCGAGCGGGACGTTAAAGGGCAAGGAAGCGTCTTTTTCTAACCCCGAGAAGTTGATGGATAGCACCGGGACGGTCGGGAAAAGCTCATGGAAGGCCTTGCGGAACAAGGAGATGTAATTGGACGCGCGGCATCCCCCGCCAGTCTGCGACATGATGACCGCGGTGTGATCAAGGTCATACTGCCCCGACTTCAACTCGGCGATGAATTGGCCGGCGACAATCAAAGCGGGGTAGCAGGCGTCGTTGTGGATGGCGCGTAACCCCTCGTCTTTGGCCTCGCGGCCTTTCGGCGAGACGATCTTGATGTTGTAGCCTTCTTTGTTCAAGACGGCGATCAGGATATCGAAATGGGTCGGAAGCATGTCCGGGCAAAGGATGGTGTATTTCTCTTTGCGAAGCTTCTTGAAGAATTTGGAACGCTCGCTCATTGCTTGGCCCTCCTTCTTTTCTCTTCGACCGCGGCGATTAAGCTCCGGATGCGGATGCGGACCGCGCCAAGGTTATTGATCTCATCGATTTTGATCATCGTGTAGAGGCGGCCCTTCTCTTCGAGGATCCTCCGCACTTCGTCGGTGGTGATCGCGTCCACCCCACAGCCGAAAGAGACGAGATGGAGCATCTCCATGTCGGGTTGGCTCGCCACGTAATGGGCGGCGTCGAATAGGCGCGCATGATAAGTCCACTGGTTGAGGACTTGGGTCTTTAATGGGGCGTCCATGAAGGCGATCGCGTCTTCGCTGACCACCGCGACGTCCAAAGAATCCAAGAGCTTGTCGATGCCATGGTTGACCTCGGGGTCGATGTGATAGGGACGGCCAGCGACCACGATGATGGTCTTGCCTTGCTTTCTCGCTTCCTCGATGACGCGCTTCCCCTGCTCTTTCACGTCCTGACGGTAGGCGCTAAACGCTGCAACGCCTGCCTCAAATGCCGTTTTGATTTCCTTTTTGGAGAAGCCACGTTCCTTCAACGATTCGTAAAGGGAGTCGATCGCGTGCTTCGGGGCATTGAGGTCGAGGAAGGGGTCGATGAAGTTCTTCTCATTCAAACGGGAGTCGTTCTTCTTGATGAGCTCGCCATAGTAGGCGACGACTGGGCAGTTAAAGTGATTCGATCCCCTCTTCTCGTCCACGTTGTAGGATTCGGAAGGATAGAAAAGGAAATCGCAGTTCTCGTTCAAAAGGTAATCGGCGTGGCCGTGCATGAGCTTGGCGGGGTAGCAAGCCGTATCGCTCGGGATGGTTTTCTGGCCATGGCGGTAGAGCTTTCTCGTGGAGAAAGGCGAGACGACCGTCTCGCAGCCAAGGCGCTTAAAGAAGGTGTCCCAAAGAGGGAGTTGCTCATAAAGAGCAAGGGAAAGCGGCAAGCCGACGCGGAATTTGGGTTCCTTCGGATTCTCTTCTAACTGAAGGAGGCGCTTTCTCTTGTAGGCATAAAGATCAAGAGTATTCGGCTTGGCTTTCTTGCCTTCGCCTTTCTCGCATTTGTTGCCCGAGATGAAGACGCCTTTGTCCGGGAAGCTAAGGATGGTCAAATTGCAGTGCGACGTGCAGCCTTGGCACAAAGCGTGCTTGGTCGTGTAAGAGAAATGATCGAGCTCTTCTTTGGTGATGAGCTTGCTGACGCCGCCGCGCTCTTTCGCATAAAGGGCTGCGCCAAAAGCGCCCATAAGACCCGCAATCGAAGGACGCGTGACTTCATGGCCGATTTCCTGTTCGAAAGAACGAAGAACCGCGTTATTGAGGAAGGTGCCGCCTTGGCAGACGATCCTCTCCCCTAGTTCTTCAAAGCTATGGACGCGGATGACCTTATAAAGAGCGTTTTTGACGACCGAGCGGGATAAGCCGGCCGAGATCTCCTCGATGGAGGCGCCATCGCGCTGAGCTTGCTTGACCGAGGAATTCATGAAGACCGTGCAGCGGGAGCCAAGCTCGACGGGGCGTTTGGCGAACAAGCCGATCTTTGAGAAGCTTTCGACGTCGTAGCCGAGGGCTTGGGCAAACGCCTGCAAGAAAGAGCCGCAGCCCGAAGAGCAGGCTTCGTTGAGCATTATGGAATCGATGGCCCCGTTTTTGATGCGGAAGCATTTGATGTCTTGGCCGCCGATGTCGAGGATGAAATCGACTTTGGGTTCGAAGAAAGAGGCCGCCTTGAAATGGGCCATGGTCTCCACGAGTCCATAATCGACGTGAAGCGATGCCATGATGAGCTCTTCGCCATAGCCGGTGACGGCGCTGGAGACGATCTTCATCTTGGGGTTCGCGATGGAATAGATGTGCTTGAGCTGGGCGACGATCTTGTCGATCGGCAAGCCGTTGTTTGGCTCGTAATGGGAATAAAGGACTTCGTTGTTCTCCGAGAGGAGGACGATCTTCGTGGTCGTCGAGCCTTCGTCGATGCCAAGATAAGCTTTGCCTTCGTAGGTCGCAATGTCGCGGGTTGCCACGTCGAAGTCTTTGTGGCGCTTCAAGAAAGCGTCGTAGTCCGCTTGGTTTTCGAATAAGGGCTCACCGACGATGATGTCCCCGACCGAGGAAACGGCGTTGATGCGTTCCATGATTTCGTTCAGGGAAAGCACCTCTTCTTGCTTCAAGGCATAAACCGCGGCGCCTTTGGCCATGAAGGTATCCGCCCCTTGCGGGAAGATCGCCTGCTCATCGCTAAGCTTCAAGCGGTTTTTGAAAGCGAGCCTTAATCCTTTGAGGAAGAACAAAGGGCCGCCTAAGAAAAGCACGTTGCCCTTAATCTCGCGACCCTGGGCAAGCCCGGCGATCGTCTGATCGGCGACGGCATAGAAAATCGAAAGGGCGATGTCTTCCTTTTTCGCGCCTTGGTTGAGGATTGCCTGAACATCGCTTTTGGCGAAAACGCCGCAACGCGAAGCGATCGGGTAGGCTTTTTCGGCGCGAAGGGCCATCGCATCCATCTCGGGAAGCGAGATGTTCAAAAGGGTGGCCATTTGGTCGATGAAGGCGCCAGTGCCGCCAGCGCAGGAGCCGTTCATCCTCTCTTCCACGCCGCCGGTTAGGAAGATGATCTTGGCATCTTCGCCGCCAAGCTCAATCGCCGCGTCGGCCTCCGGGAAGAGTTTGCGGATCGCCAAGAACGCCGATTCGACTTCCTGGACGAAGGGAAGATGGGCGCGTTCGGAAAGGCCCAAGCCCGCCGAACCCGTGAAAGAAACGTGATAAGGACCCATGCCGACCTTCTCTTTGATCTCGTTTAGCTCAATGAGGGCGGTTTCTTTGACTTTCGAGCCATGGCGGAGATAGTTCGCGTATAGCACTTCGCCATCCGCATTTAAAACCACGGCTTTCACCGTGGTCGAGCCGACGTCGATTCCTAAGGAGAGGGTTTCTTTCTTTTGCATGGGGTGGGGTTTCTTTTAGAAAAGCACCTCGTATTTTATACTAGATTTCTCATAAAGGAAGCGAAATGAAAAGGAGACCTATCAGTCTCCTTCTTTTGGATCAATAAGCTTTGGCGAAATAGATGACGCGATCGGCGGGTTTGCCATCCAAGGGGCAGGTATCGCCGAAGGGCTTTTCGTTGAAGGGCAGGCAGCGCGCGGTGCCGCCATTGGTGACTTCCTTGACCTTCATTTCGAGTTCTTCGTCTTCGTGCCACATCATCCTCGCGTAGCCGCCTTCGTCCAAGATGGCTTTGAGCTCATCCCAGCTATTCGCGGTCTTGATATGCTTGGCAAGATAGTCTTTGGCCTTTTCGAACATGCCGGCTTGGATTTCTTCCAAGATGGCGGGGATCTTCTCGATCTCGGAGAGCGGGACGATGTCCTTCGCGCCGTTATAGCGGCGGGCGAGGGCCATGTTGCCGTTTTCCAAATCGCGCGGGCCGATCTCGATGCGGAGCGGGACGCCCTTCATCTCCCATTCGGCGAATTTCCAGCCAGGCGTGTGGTCGGTTTCGTCGATTTCGGCGCGGACTCCCAATTTGGTGAGCTCGTCCAGAAGCTTATGGCATTCTTCCATAACCGCAGGGACTTTGTCGCCGCGGATCGGGATGATGACGGTTTGGATCGGGGCGACGCGCGGAGGCAAAACAAGGCCGTTGTCGTCACCATGGACCATGATGAGAGCGCCGAGCAAGCGGGTCGAGACGCCCCAGGAGGTCTGGTGCGGGGTATTGAGTTTTTGATCGCGGCCAAGGAATTCGATGTCCGCGGCTTTCGCGAAGCCCGTGCCAAGATAATGGGTGGTCCCCGATTGGAGCGCTTTGCCATCGGGCATCAAAGCTTCGATGGAGTAGGTCGCGACCGCGCCGGCGAATTTCTCGTGCTCGGTCTTCTGCCCTTTGACGAAGGGGATGGCGAGGAGCTCTGTGCCGATGGAGTCATAGACCTCGAGCATCGTAAGCGCATCGTCCCTGGCTTCTTCTTCGGTCTCAAAAAGGCAATGGCCTTCCTGCCAAAGGAATTCGGAGCCGCGGAGGAAAGGACGGGTCGTCTTTTCCCAGCGGACGACGGAGCACCACTGGTTGTATTTCTTCGGAAGGTCGCGGTAGCTCTTCACCTGGCGCTTATAAAGCTCGGAGAAGAGGATCTCGGAGGTCGGACGGATGATGAGCGGGTCGCTTAATTCGCTGCCGCCGCCGATCGTCGCTACCAAGCATTCGGGGGCAAAGCCCTCGACGTGCTCTTTCTCGGTCGCGAAAAGCGACTGGGGGATGACCATCGGAAGATAGACGTTCTTCGCGCCTTTGGCCTTGAATTTGCGGTTGCAGAAATTCTGAATCTCCTCCCAAATGGCATAGCCATAGGGAAGGTAATCGATGAAGCCTTTCACGGACGTATAGTCCATGAGCTCGGCTTTCTTGCAGACGTCGGTGTACCACTGGGCGAAATCATCTTCCTGCCTGGTGATCGCGTCGTTTTTGGTTTGGTTGGGGTTCATATCGTTATCCTTTCAGATCGGAAAGCTTCTTGATGCTCTTGGGGTTGATGGGCGTGATCATCGCGTCATAGGGCGCGAAGACCTCCGCGGAGATGTAGTTTAGTCCCGAACGGACGAGGAGTTCAATCGCATTCCATCCGTCGACGTCGCTCGCCATGATCGGCTTGCGGTATTTGATGAGTCGCTCAACAAGCGCATGGAGCTCGGCGCGGATCTTGGTGTCGATGCCGGCGCGCACCCCCGCAAAAGCGAAGGAGACGATGTAGTTGTCGAAAATCGGATAGATGGCGTCCGGGAGCATGAGCTCGCTGCCATTGACGAGGAGCGTGACTTGATATCCCTTGGTCTTGATGAGGCTGATGGCTTTCGAGAAGCCTTCGACGCCCAAGTTGGATAAGTGGCTCCGGATGTCATCTTCCGCGATCATGAACGAGATGCGGTTGTTGCGGAATTTCGTCGTGATGTTGGAGAAGGTCGGGAGAACGTAATCCATCTCATCGACGCGGATTGGGTAATAGAGCATCGTCTCCGCCGATTCGCGCTCCGCGACATAAGTCGGGATGACGTTTTTGGCGATGGTCGCGAAGAGGTTCTTGGCCTCGTCCGCCCTCGCCGCGTAGTTCTTGAGCTCGTCGATGGATGGGAAGTAGGCATCGATCGGCTGGGCCTGGGAGAGATAGCCCACCACTTTCATGTCTAGCACCGAGAACATCGGGCGGAACATAAAGGAGAGGCGCTTGTCGTTGATGATGCGCTCCACCTCGGAACGGTAGCTGCTTTCGGTAAGGGCGAAGGAGTTTTTCTTGCCCTTTTGATACCAGGCGTATTGGGCGTTCACGTCGTAAGCGAGGTGCGCGGCCTTTTTGGCCTCGGCAATGATCGGCTCGATGTCGTTATGGAAATCGGGAAGGTGCTCGCAAATGCCAACACGGACTTCAATGGAAGAGGTGAGCGAATTGATGGCGAGGTGACGCTTCACGGATTTGAGGAGCGTCTCCACCAAGAAGACGGCCTTAGGCTGGCCGGTGAGCTTCAAATCGGTGAGGGCGATTTCGTTGCCCGAAACCTGCAAGAGGTAACGCCGGGGCCCATTGCAGGATTGGAAGACGACGTCTTTGAGCTGGTCGAAGACGCGCGGATCGATCGCGCGGTCTTGCTCGGTCGGCTTGCGATAACGGAAATAGGCGACGCACGTGACGCCTTTCCCCAACGTCGAGCCATGGACGAGCTTCTGGAGCTCTTTGACGGTCGTAAGCTTCAAGCTCGCTTTGCCAATGCGGTCCGGTGACATGAATTTGAAGAGATAGCTCTCCATGTGGATGCGGCCGAGTTTCCGGTTGATCGAGGAAACCTCGAGCATCGAGAAATACTGCTTATGGCTTTTGGTGAGCATGACGCCCGTCTCCATATAGGTCGGGGCGTTGGATTCCGGGTCGAGGAGCTCGCTGATCCATTCGATCAGCCTCACCTGCTCATCGTTGGGGAATTGGCCATAGAAATCGGTGAGCGGCATCGTGCGGATGGCGCGCAGGGTCGTGACGTTGAAGAACGTGACGGTTTGCGAGGGGTAATCGATGACGAAAACGCGGACGGAATTCCCCTTCTCCAAGAGGTTCCGGCGATAGTCCGCATCGCGGGTGCTCGCGGCCGCGGCGAAAGAAATCGCGACGATCAAAGCGATGACCAAAAGCAGGACGGTTGCGACCCAAAACCAATCAAGTGGCGGGGTTTTCAATAAGAAGGCAATCTTCATCACGCCTTGAAGTCTATCACAATGTGGTTATAACCACATAGAGTTTCGATTGTTTCCCACGGAAACGAGTGATAATATATCTCCCGCCGCGGAGAAATACCCAAGCGGTTGAAGGGGTCAGTTTCGAAAACTGATAGTGGGGCCACGCTCCAGCTGGGGTTCGAATCCCCATTTCTCCGCCACTAGAAAAAGAAAGCCGACGAAGCGATTCGCCGGCTTTTTTTCGTATCTTTTCGCTTACTTGATCATGATGCGTTCAACCTTGAAGAGGCGGGAGACCACGAAGATCAACGCACCCGTTAAGACCAAGTTCACGCCGATCGTCGTCGCAAAGAAAGGCAGGTCGACGTTCCCCGTCTCTAATAGCGTCGACATCGAAAGGGCGATGTTGGCAAAGGGAACAAAGGCCAAGCCAAGCGATTTGCTCGAGACGATGAAGGGCAAGAAGGAGGCGCCGATAGCAAGGATCATGAAGGGAGCCATCAAGCTGGAACACTCCTTCACCGACTTGGCGAAAGTCGAGACAACCATGCCGATCGAGACAAACAGAAGCAGCGTGGTGACGACCAAGGCGCCCATGAAAGCGATCATGCCCGGGGTAAGGGTGAAGTTAAGCCCCTGCATCAAATTCGGAAGCGATAACGCTAAGCCCAAGAAGGCCGTGATGCCGCTTGCCAAGGAAACCACGGAAATCGCTAAGATCTTGCCGATGGCAAGCTCGCCGCGCTTGATCGGGGTCAGAAGCATCGCGGATAAAGTTCCTCTTTCTTTCTCCCCCGCCACCGCATCCGGGCAGATCGAGACGACCGAGGAGAAAAGCAAGCTCATCGTCGCCATCGGAAGGAGAACCGACATAAGCTTCGCGCCCAAGAAGTCGCTCGAGCCGACGTTCGGCGTAATGGGTTTTCCATCGCTTCCGATGTTTACGAAATAGTTCTTATAGGCGTTATCCGCCAAAGAGAGGATGACTTCGTAAGCGTGGGAACCGATCGAAGAGGCGCCGTTATAGTAAATATGGATGTAATTGAAGGAGCCGTCGCGCACAGTGATCTTGTTCTCAAAATCGTCGGAGAAAACGACCAAAACATCGTATTTTCCTTGAGCCACTTCCTGCTTATAAGTCTCGACGTCGGAGACGAGAATGGCCTTGTAGGAAGCACTATTGGTTTTCTCGTCCTCGGATTGCTGGAGATAGGCCTCAAACGATTGCACGATGAGGGGCGAAGTCGCGGCACCCGAGTTATCCGTGTAAGCGATATGGTAGGTGGTTTGGGTGATGGAACCCGTTAGATTGATGGTCGAGAAGACGCGGCCGACGACCGTATAGATGACGAAGATCAAAATGCCCGGGAGGAAGAGGGCCATGAGCATGCGCCGATCGGTGAAGTAACGGCGGATCTCTTTCTTGAAGACCGTGAGGACGTTTTTCATTGTTTTTCCTCCACTAAGTCAAAGAAGACATCCTCGAGGGATTTCTCTTTGGTGAGTTCTTGAAGAGTGCCTTCAAGCTTCATCTTGCCTTCGAGGATGATGCCGACCTCGTCGCAAAGCTTCTCGACGAGTGAGAAGATGTGGGTCGAGATGACGATGGCTTTCCCCTGCTTCTTGAGGTCGAGAAGGAAGTTCTCAACGTCGCGGGAAGCCAAAATGTCGAGGCCATTCGTCGGCTCATCATAAATGATGATTTCCGGATCGTGGCAAATCGAGATCGCCAAGGAGACCTTTTGCTTCATGCCCGTCGAGAGATTCTTGATTTGGGCATTGGCAAAGGGCGTGACTCCGAAACGGGCGAAGACCTCTTCTTTGCGCTTCGCCGCCACTTCCGGGGGAATCCCATATAAGGCGGACATATAGTCATAGGTGTAAGAGGCCGTGAAGAAATCATCGAGCTTCAGTTCCGAGGTCAAAAAGCCCAAGTGCTTCCGATACTCGCTGAGATTATGGCCAACCGGCTTCCCTTGGTAGGTCAACTCCCCTTTATCTGGGGTCAAAAGGGTGGCTACCATGCGCAGAGTCGTTGTCTTGCCCGCGCCATTTGGGCCAAGTAGGCCATAGATGACGCCAGGTTTTAGCGTCAGCGAGAGGTCATCGACGGCGACAAGAGAATCGGTCAGGACTTTCCTTTCTCTTTTCTGGCGGCTGTTCAATTTGAACGTTTTTCGGAGATGCTCGGCTTTTAGAATTGCATTTTCTTCCATAAACACGCCTCCTTTGCAACTATTATCCCAATTCTTTCAAATCTTTTCAAGAGTTCTCATATCCCCTTGGTTCACCACGAAAAAGAAAACGCCGCGAAGGGCGTTTACTTGACGGGGCGGATGAAGAATCGTCCATAGACTTGCTGAAGGGCCGTGACTTGGACGAAGGCGTGCGGATCCTCGTACATGACGAGTTTGACGACGCGCGCCACTTCGTGAGAGGAGATGACCATCGTGATGATGGATTTTTCTTGGCCAGAGAAGGCGCCGACACCCTTGGAGACGGTCGCGCCGTGCGGGACGTTGAGGAGCAAGATCTTGCTCATCTCGGGCAAGTTGGTGACGATTTTGATCTCCACCTTCTTGTTGCGGACGTTGATGATGTCCATGACCATTGCGGTGATGAACATGTAGAGGACCGTGTACATGATGCCAGCCATGACGTCGATGGTCTCCGGACCCCAGTAATAGAGGGCGCCATTGAGGACGACGAAGATGATGGCGGTCACCGAGTTCAGGATGACCGAATACTTGCCAACGGATGTGCTCTTTTTGAGAGCGATGTAATACGAAATCACATCAACGCCCCCATCGGAAAAGTCAAATTTGAAGGCGATGGAGGAGGCGACGCCAGTGCAGACGCCCGCAAACAAAGCGCGGGCCAAAAGGCCGCCATTGTTGGTGACGAAAAGATAAATGTTATAGATCCATTCCATGTCCGGAAGGAGACGCGTGATCAAAGAGACCTCCAAAACGTTAATGAAGGTGAAGACAGTAAAACGTTTGCCAACCCCCTTCCAAGCGAGGAAGAAGATCGGGATGTTCAAGAGAAAGTAAAGGATTGGGTAGAAGTTCAGTTCAAACGATTCGTAGAACTTCATGCCCGCATCGCCAAAGGCACGGCAGATGATCTCGATTAAAATCGAGATGTTCTGGGAAATACCGGAGACGCCGCCCGAGACAAGGGCGAAAGGCGCGACGTGATCGCTCGCCGCCTTCGCTGCCGCAGGAACGGCCGGGGAAAGGAAGGCGCGGAAGCCAAAAGCGAAAATGAAGGAAGAGGCGGTACACACCAAAAACATGATGGTGTATTCCACGATTTTCTTGCCGACGATGTGGTTGATGCCCCACACGCGATAACGTTCTTGCAGACTCTTCTTCATGCTTATTCGCGAAATGAATTATAACAACCGCAAAAACGAAAACAATTCTCCTCGGCGCTTTTCGGCGATTTCTCCCATCAAATCCTTAAAAAGAGTTTCGTCAACTCTTTGTTGCCCACTGGGGGGTCGAATGATACAATAACCGCGCTGTTTATTCATAAACAGGTCCCTATCTCGGAGGCGCTTAATGAAAATTTTAAAGGCTATTGGCGCATTCTTCGCCCGTATCTGGCGTTGGATCAAGGAAACCGCTTGGATCCAGCCGCTGCTCATCGTCGGTGCGATTTTCGCCGTCATCTTCTCGATCCCCTACTTCTCCAGTTGGATCTCCTCGCTCGGCATCGGCAGCGAGAACTACTACTCCGTCCACAAGCGTTCGCTCGAAGGCGAGCTTAAGGAAGGCGAAACCGGCGCGAGGGTAGCCTCGCAGGCCGACAAGATCACCGAATCGATCCGCTACAACTCCAATTTCAAGGACGAAGACGAAGCCAAGCACCCTTACGATGAGACCGTCGCCGAATACGGCTACAAATACTTCCTCGTCTACGTTAAGGAAGACAGCTCCACCGCGTCCGAGCTCCAGGCCGCCTTTGAAACCCTCGAAGATGGCTGGAACACCAAATATGCCCCGAGCGTCTCGACCGTCAATGGCACCGCTCAGACCTTGCCGTTTAGGATCTACACGATCTTCGTTGACGAAGAATCCTCCACCGACGATAACACCAACTACGATTCCGAATCCGCGTTCAACCGTTATCTCGACGTCCACGCCGACTTCTTCGAGGATGCCGGCACCCGCTTCGAGGACCTTTGCCCCTACAAGTTCAACCGCTCCCTCGACGACACCAACTACAACTACTTCCTGACCGCCTCGAAAGAGAACTTCGTCGTCCCGTCCATCATGTTGGTCGACTACACCGACGAAGCGAAGCATCTCACCCGCTATGGCTCGACCGCCACTGGCCGCGTCGGCGCGAGCGAAATCCTCTTCTCCGTCACGGGCGACACCAAGTACGACAAAGCGGATACGCTCCTCAAGATGTGGAACCACGCTGACGACGACAAGTCCAACCCCTTCTCCTCGTCTTATTCCACGAAATAAAGCAAAACAAGCAAAACCGGGCACGCCCCGGTTTTCTTTTTGCTATACTAGCCGCATGGAAATCCTCTTCGAAGAAAAAGGGCTTCGCGTCCTTACGCGTGGGCGCGACCGCTCACCTATTACATATAAGGATAAAGGGATTCTTCTCAGCGCCAGCGACGAGATTCCTTTCTTCTATAAAGCGGGCGATAGCTTAGGCGGCATGGTCCTCGACCAAGAAGCCTCCCTCAAGAAATCGATCATGGACGCGGTCGTCCTCGTTTTGGAAAAACACCGCCCCGAAGAGATCGTCTGCTATCTTGGCCCCTCCCTCTCCTTCTCCAACGTCATCGTGGAACGGAGGATTCAAGAAGAACTCATCAAAAACGGCTACCAAGCCGCCTGCAAGAGGACCTCGGGCGTCGACTATCTGGATTTGCCTCTATTGAACTTCCTCTATCTCCGAGAACTCGGGATTCCTGCCGAAAACATCTTCCTCTCCCCTTATGACACCTTCGACATGGAAGGCCTCTACAGCAAAAAGAGAGGCGATAAGGAAAGCAACGAGAACATCGCTTCGATCGTAAAAGAAAAATGATGGGGCTGACTAAACTGGACCCCGTAATTCGGACAGTCTAGAAAAAAAACGTGGCCTAAAGATTGCCTCCGATTACAATGTGATTGGAGGTTTTCTT
>CAMGZU010000003.1 GCA_946183085.1 uncultured Erysipelotrichaceae bacterium
TCTCGTTGCAGCGACCAATGCCACTTCTTTGGGATTCCCAAGCTTTTGATACAAAGAATCGCTTAAGAGGCATTCTTCGACGCCGACGGGTTTCCTTCCAGAGGCGACACTCTCTGGCAAAGGTTCCAGACGGAGCCCGCCCAAACTCGCTTGGAGCAACCCGCCATCATAAATGCCTTTCGGTAAGGCGAACTCGGCATCTTTTTCCTCAATGGAAAGATCGCTATAGGAATCGATCACGACATCGAGTTCTTCGGATGTCGCAGCCAAAAAGAATTTCGAGACAAAACCCATCGCCATCGAGGATGCCGGCGCCCAATAGGATCCTGGCGTCGTCAAAACCCGCCCGCGCAATTCGGAGCTCGCCCGGGCCACTTCTTCGATCGCGTTATAAGGGATGCCGAACTTATCCGCGACGAAGGGATAGACCCTTCTTTCATCGAACTCCTCATCCAGCACCCATCTGCGAAATAAGGAATCCGTATAAATAGATTCGGTCCTCAGTTTTTTCAAAAAAGAGGTAACGTCCCCCTTAATTTTCAAAAAAGGGCGACGATAAAGCGTCCAAGGGTAGTCGGTTGTTTTCCGAACTTCACTTGCCGGGAAGCGCATCGATTCCTCGTAGACGAAATGGGCCCAGTTTGGGTTGGAATGAATCAAAAAAGGCGTATCGGATTCCACCACAGCGACCACGCGGAACATCTGCTCATCTTCGTAAGCCCACTCGTAATGGGCGAAGGAGAAAATGGAGGTCAGGCCAAATCGCTCGATGTAGTTGCCTAAGCTCTCATAATTCCGAAGAATCTCTAGCCCGAAGCAAAGCTGAAACATGTCGCTATAGGGAAGAGCGAGAATCAAACTGTCGTCCTCCATCTCCTTGGGCTTTTTGGGATAGAAGACCATCTCCGAACAATCTTCTAACGATCGATATTCCGAAAAGCTTCTCGCGGAGAAAGAAGGCACGACGATTTCCTTCAGCCCTTTGGGCACGGACATTTTGTTTTGATCGGCGAAGATCTCCTCAAAATTGGCGATGTATTGGATGCCAACGCTACTGACTTCCTCTTTAAAGTCTTTTGCGAGTTCCAATGTTTCTTCATAGGAATAAGGAGCTTCGTTACGAACCACCGCTTCGCCCGAAGCCAAAGGGCTCATCACGACCGCGCCGGAAGGCAATAAGGAGGAAAAAGCGTAATCCAATTCGCCACGGATGCCCTGCGAGACATAAAGCGTCGCCCCTAAACCAATCAACCCGAGGGAGATCATTGAGATGGCCAGCAAAGACCTTTTTCGCTTGGCGAGCATCAAACGGAAGGCATGGCCAAGCAAAAAGAGCCCAGGAACCCGCGACTCCTTCCTTTTCTCATGGAGACGGATCGCGATCTCGTGCTCGCCTTCCGCCGATGTTTGGTTTTCCAAAACCCCTGAAAGCAGACCATCTTTGAGCAGATAGATTCGATCGGCAAAACGTTCGACCAACGGCCTGTCGTGGCTTACGAGAATAACAAGCTTCCTTTGGGAAATCTGTTTCAACAAGCGCATCACGTGCTCACCGCTTCTTTCGTCAAGGGCCCCGGTCGGCTCATCGCAAAGAAGAACATCGGGATCATTGGCGAGCGCTCTCGCCAAACAAACCCTTTGTTTTTCTCCGCCCGATAAGGTGTTCACGCTTTGCTTGGCTTTGTTTTGAAGTCCGACATAAGTAAGCAAATCCAAAGCGCGCCGGATCTGTTTCTTCTTCGGCGATTCGTTGACCGCCTCGATCGGCAGCAAGACGTTCGCCAAAACCGTCTCGCTTTCCAACAGACGGAAGGTTTGAAAGAGATAACCGATATGTTGGAGGCGGTATTCGCGCTTGTCTTGCTCGCTTAGCGAATGAAGGCGAACCCTGCCGATTCGGTAGGAACCGCTATAGCCATCATCAATGCCAGAAAGCACGTTCAGAAGCGTGGTTTTTCCACAGCCCGACTGACCAAGCAAAGCGAAAAGGCCATGGCGGGGAAGGTCCAGTGAAATCCCTTTGAGAACCTTTTGATTGCCAAATGAGCGTTTGATGTTGAGAAGGCTAAGGTAATTCATTCGTCTCTTAACACCTCCGCGACAGGGGCATTCTTCATGAAATGCAAAGGAATGAAGGTCGCCAAAGTGGAGAGAAGCCCGGCTGCCGCCAACACGAGAAGCGGCATTAAAAACGGAACCCCATAGAAGCGAACGATCGGGATTGAGATCAGCCCATGAAGGCCAAATCTTTTCCCTAGGTATTGGTTGACGAGTTGAGATGCCGGATAGGATAAAACAAGCGCAAAAACGGCACCGATTAGGGAAATAACGAGGTTTTCGCGAAGATAAATGAGCTGGATGTCCCCGCCTCTTGCCCCAAGAGAAAGCAAGGTTGCGTTTTCTTTTCTTTGCCGCATGAAAACCGAAAAGGCGCTCATGCCGATGATGAACGCGACCCCCACCGCCGCGATCGCCAAAAACGCCATCAAGGACATGGTGAAAGCCTGGGTTAGGTTTCCGAATGCCTCGCGCCGGGCAAAACAGGCGTTCTCAACCGCGAATCGCTCGTCGAGTTTCCTGGATTGGATCCGCTTTGCATCCGCAAGCGAATCCGGGAACAAAAGATAATCGTATCCAGTCGCGGGGTTATCTCCCGGAAGCATATCGATAAAAGAATCGATGGTGGTTTCTTCTCCCAAAAGAGCAGAAATATTCGGAAGTTTAACGGTCGCCATCGTTCCAGCAAGCCCTGGATAACGGTAATAGAGCCTTGGCGAATTCAAAAAAGCGAATTCGCCCATCACCCCGGCGATGGTATAGGAGAAAGGCAACAGCCCTTGGTCCGTAGCCCCCTTGTAATGAATAAGGTAAGGAATCTCGAAACGAACCTCGTCCCCGACTCTCGCTTTCGGAAAAGCGTCCATGAAAGCTTGATTGGCATAAAGAAGAGCGTCTTCTTCCCTCATCTTTCCTTCGTGAGGCATGGCCTCGCCAAGAGCAAACGAATACACGCCCGCGAAGGAAACGCCGTCTTGCTCTTCCTCATTGAGGCGAAACGTGTGATAGGAAGGCACAAAATACGAGTAGTCGTTTTCGATGCTATAGCCCTTATCGCCAAAAAGATCGACGATCGTTTCACGTGTCGGACGGTTGGAGCGGACGAGCTTTAGGGGAGAATTCTCATTCTCGATATACGTTTTCTCGCGGATCGTGAAAGAAAAGACGTCCAAGGCCTGAAGGGATCGTTCTTCCAAAGCCGAAGAGCTCCCATAAGAGAAACCAACGCCGAGGAGCAAGGCCAATAAACCAACCGAAGAGGCAAGAAAGCCAACGCCATCCAAGACATAGTTTTTCTTGAGGTTTCGAATGGTGAAGCGGCGGCTCCAACGACTCGATCTCACGCTCTTTTTGAGATGCCCGGCACCTTTCTTTTTCTCGAAGGTTTCGTCGACGCGCCCCTCTTGGATATGGATTTGCCGGTCGCAATACTCATCAACCAAAGCTTGGTTATGGGAAACCATCAAAACCAAGCGCTCCTTGGCGACTTCCTTGAGGATCTCCATCGTGGCTTTGGCGTTCTTCTCATCCAATGCGCCGGTCGGCTCGTCGCAAAGAAGAAGCGAAGGGTCATTTATGAGCGCACGACAAATGGCGACGCGTTGTTTCTCGCCACCCGAAAGGACGTCGATCTTCGTGTTTTGCTTTGCCGATAGCCCAAAGCGGTTTAACAAAGCACGCGCTTTCTCCTTCGCTTTCTTCTCTTTGCCCTTCATTAGGCCGGGAAGCATCACGTTTTCAAGTGCGCTCACTCCGGATAGCAAATTGTAATGCTGATAGATAAAACCAATCTTGCTCAAACGATAATCGGCGCGTTGCGGCTCATCCATCGTTCCCAAGGAAATGCCATCGATCTTAATGCTTCCTTTGGTGGGTTTCAAAAATCCGGCGATCAGATTCAGAATCGTCGATTTCCCCGATCCCGACTTGCCAAGCAAGGCGACCATCCCCTTCTCTGGCAAAGCGAAAGTCACGCCTTTCAAGGCATAGGAGTCGCCGAATTTCATTTTGACGTTTCGTAGTTCTACCAAAAGAAAAGCCCTCTATTACTTAATAGGGGGCAAATCGGCATTTGGTATTAACGAATTTCAATTGGGCCCTCGTGAGAGGCGAGAACACGGGCGATTCTGTGGTTGAATGCATCGCGGTCCATCATGATGATGTTCCCGCATCCGAGGCACTTGATTTTGATGTCGGCGCCGACGCGGACGATTTGAAATCTCTTGCTCTTCCCCTTGCAGGGATGGGCCTTCTTCATCTGCACCTCGTCGTAGAGCTTGTAGCTCGGGCTCACTTCCACGGGAGCTCCTCCATCTTAACGGCCGCCGGGACCTTCGGGAGGCCAGGCATCGTGAGGATCTTGCCGGTCAAAGGGACGACGAAGTTCGCGCCGGCCGAGAGGTTGACCTCGCGGATGGTGATCGGGAAGCCGCTTGGGGCGCCGAGGACGCTCGCGTCGTCGGTGACGGAGGCCGGGGTCTTCGCCATGCAGACGTAAGCGGAGCCGAAGCCGAGCTTCTCGTAGGCGTCGAGCTGCTCCAGGGCCTTCTCGGTGTAGATGACCTCGCCCGCGCGGTAGATCTCCTTCGCGATGGTCTCGATTTTCTCCTTCAAAGGACGGTCGAGCTCATAGATCGGGTGGTAATGGGATTCGGTTTCGGCGAGGGCCTTCTGGACCTTTTTGGCCAGGTCGATGGCGCCCTCCCCGCCCTTGAGGAAGCCGTCGAGGAAGGAGACGGTGTAGCCCTCCTTCTCGCACCAGGACTCCAGATATTCGATTTCTGCGGGGGTATCGCTCGCGAAATGGTTGATGGCGACGATGACGGGAAGCCCGAATTTCTCCATGTTCTCGAGGTGGCGCTTGAGGTTGGAGACGCCGTTTTTGAGGGCCTCGACGTTCTCCTCGGCGAGGGATTCGTAGGGCTGGCCGCCGTGCATCTTGAGCGCGCGGATGGTCGCGACGACGACGGTGAGGTCGGGCCTAAAGCCGGCCTCTCGGCACTTGATGTCGAGGAACTTCTCCGCGCCAAGGTCGGCGCCGAAGCCGGCCTCGGTGACGACGATCGGGGCGAGCTTGAGGGCCAATTTGGTGGCGAGGATCGAGTTGCAGCCGTGGGCGATGTTCGCGAAGGGGCCGCCGTGGATGAGGGCTGGGTTCCCTTCGCCCGTCTGGACGAGGTTGGGCTTAAGGGCCTCTTTCATTAAGCGCATGATCGCGTGGGTGATCTGGAGGTCTTTGACCGTGATGGGCTTGCCCGATTTGTCGTAGGCGACGATGATGCGGCTAAGCCTCTCGAGGAAGTCCTCCTCGCTCTTCGCGAGGCAGAGGATCGCCATCATCTCCGAGGCGACCGTGATGACAAAATGGTCCTGGCGCGGGGTGCCTTTGGGGTCCCCTTCCGCGACCTCGATGGTGCGGAGCGCGCGGTCGTTCATGTCCATCGCTCTGGTCCAGACGACGCGGTCCGGGTCGATGTTGAGCGGGTTGCCCTGGTAGATGGAGTTGTCGATGACGGCGGAGATGAGGTTGATGGAGCTGGTCAGCGCGTGCATGTCGCCCGTGAAGTGGAGGTTGATCTCCTCCTGGGGCTCGACGGTGACCTTGCCGCCGCCAGTGGCGCCGCCCTTGATGCCGAAGACGGGCCCGAGAGAGGGCTCCCGCAGGCAAAGCATCGCCTTCTGGCCGATCTTCCCGAAGCCCTCGGTCAGGGCGATGGAGGTCGTGGTCTTGCCTTCGCCGGCCTTCGTCGGGGTGATGGCGGTGACCAAGACGAGCTTGCCGTTCGGGCGGTCCTTGATCTCGTCGTATAGGGCCATGTCGATCTTGGCCTTGGTGTGGCCGTAGGGCTCGACGTATTTGGCGGGGATGCCCGCCTTCTTTGCAATTTCGGTGATTTCCAAAAGATCCATAGTCTCTCTCCTGGCGTCTTTTCGCTATTTGATAGATTAGTCGCTTTCCTCTTCTTTTAGAAGAGATAAAAGAGGTTTTTTATCGTCCGAGGCGCTTGAGGATGTCCTCCAACCCATCCACCCATTCGATTTCGAATTGATGGGCGAAGAACGTGTCCTGCCTTTTGACGTAATGGCGAGTGTTCTTCTTAATCTCCTCTTTGCATTCCTCGAGGCTCTTTTCGCCATCGAAATACGGGAAGAGCTCCTTGACGCCGATCGCTTGGAACGCTCGGCAGGAGCGGCCATATTTCTCGATGAGCCTCTTATCTTCTTCGACAAGGCCTTCCTCGAACATCTTATCGACGCGTTTCTCCACTTTGGCGTAGAGCTCGTCGCGTTCAGGCTTCAAGCCGAAGAAACGAACCGGGTAAATCGGCTTGTGCTCCTGCTTGCTGAGGTACTCGGTTTTCGTGATTCCTTTGGCGCGAAAGATCTCCAAGGCACGACGAACGCGCGGCCGATTGTTCGGATGAAGTTTCTTCGCTTCTTCCGGATCCACTTTCTCGAGTTCATGGAAGAGCGCTTGATCATCGAGGGCGTCAAGATCGCTCATATCGACCTCGGGCCACTCCTCGAATTCGTAATCAAAAAGGCCAGCGCGGATATAAAGGCCCGTCCCGCCGGCAAGAATCGGCGTCTTGCCGCGCGAAAGGACTTCTTCGATGCACGTACGCAGGGCTTTTTGGTATTGATAGACGTCATAATCCTCGGTCAGGGGGACGAAATCAAAGAGATGATGGGGAGCGCTTTCCCGCATCGCTTTGCTGGGTTTGGCGGTTGCAATGCTGAGCTCTTGGTACAGCTGAAAAGCATCGGCATTGATGACTTCTCCGCCGATTCGTTTGGCCAAAGCGATGGCAAGTTCGCTTTTGCCGCTTCCCGTTGCGCCCGCGATCACCAGAATCATTCCAAGGTCTCTTTCACTTCCAATAAGATGCGTTCCACGTCGTCATGGATGGCATTGTAGTTTTCGACGAGCGGATGGTGTTTCAAAGCTTCCTGCAGTTGGAGATACTCTTTTTTGGCTTTGGCATACTTCACATCATCGCCGATCGACGCGGTCATATCACGCTGGGCTGACATGATCTTCGCCCTAAGGTCAACAAGGGTTGAATCCTTTTGGATCGCCTCGTCCAAAGAGAGGAATTCGGCGATCACGTCCTCTTTCTTTAAGGCACTCGCTAAGCTTTTCGCCTTGGAGATCAGCGGATCTTCCAAAAGCTCGCCGACCAGATAATGGCAATGGTTCTCGACGATCTTTAGCTTCACGATTTCGCCTTCTAGATAAGCAGGCCCTTTGAAGTTCACAAGCTTGCTTCCTTCGGTATAGCCTGAAAGAATCGAAGGATCTTTTTTCGAGGGTCCTTCCACCAAGACGTCCACTTCTTTGCCAAGGAGTTTGGCGCTGGCGGCATTGGTGGATTCTTCGATCACCTTAAGTAGGCGGTTGAAGCGTTCGTGTTTGTCTTCATCGCTCACGTTATCGATCATCTTCGCGGCGGGCGTGCCTTTCCTTGGCGAATAGATGAAGGTGAAGGCGGAGTCATAGCCGACCTTCTGGGCGAGGGTCAAAGTATCTTCGAATTGCTCGGCGGTCTCATTGGGGAATCCGACGATGATGTCCGTGGTGATCGCGCAGCCTGGAATCTTCGTGCGGATCTTGTCGACAAGCTCCAAATACGATTCACGGGTATAACGCCTTCCCATCAAGCGAAGGACTTCGGTGTTGCCCGACTGCACTGGCAAATGGATGCATTTCATTATGTTTGGGTAACGGGCGATGACGTCCAGCATGTCGTCCGAGAAATCCCAAGGATGGCTGGTCATGAAACGCAAACGTGGAATCCCGAGCTTCGCCACCTCTTCCAAGCAGGTCGCGAAATTGGTTCCGTCATGGAAGTCTTTGCCATAGGAATTGACGTTTTGCCCCAAGAGGGTGATTTGGGTATAGCCCGCATCCACAAGTTCTTTGCACTCTTTCAAAACATCCGCCAAAGGACGGCTTCTTTCGCGCCCTCTGGTATAAGGAACGATGCAATACGTGCAGAACTTATCGCAGCCATACATTATGTTCACGTAGGCTTTGTGTTTATCCAAACGCTCGGAGGGGAGATTCTCGATGATGTCGCCCGCGAAAGAAAGAACGGAGACGATGTCTTTCTTCGTCGCGAGGTGTTTATCGATGAGTTCCAACACTTTGGAGAGGTTATGGGTCCCAAAGACCAAATTAAGATAGGGATAGCGGCTCGTAAGCTTCTCCGCGACACCTTCTTCCTGCATCATGCAGCCGCAGATGCCAAGGATGAAGTCTTTGTCGGCTTTGTGGTTCTTCTTGAATTTGCCGATCTCGCCATAGACTTTGTCCTCCGCATTCTCGCGGACGGCGCAGGTGTTGATGATGACGAGGTTCGCCTCTTCTTCCACATCGGTGCGGACAAAGCCAGCCATGCTCAAATAGCCCGCTAAGATCTCCTCGTCGCGGACATTGGCTTGGCATCCGAAGGTTTTGATCAGGAATTTGCGGCCTTTTGCGAATTCTCTGACGCGCGGGGAGACCACGACGTCTTCGTAGATCAGATTCGGTTTTGCAACGCGGTCCCTCGCCTTGGAAAGGTCGGGAAGAGATTCAAATACTCGCTTCGCCATAGAACTCGTTTCCTCCAATGTATTGTACGGGGCGGATGAAGTGGCATGCGCCCGTTTCGTCGTCAAACTCCATCCAAACAAAGCAAACCACAGGTTTGGCGTCTTCGTCTAGGGAGAGTTTGTTGTCTTTGCCATAGATCATCTTCTCAATCGCGCCTTCCACATTGAAGCCAATGATCGAATCGTCGGCCCCACACATTCCGGCATCGCTTAAGAAACCAGTGCCTTTTGGGAAGATGCGCGCGTCATTGGTCTGCACGTGGGTGTGGGTGCCGATCACCGCGCTGACCTGCCCATCAAAGAAATGGCCAAAGAGCTGCTTTTCGGACGTGGACTCCGCATGATAATCGACGATATGAATGTCCGCTTTCTCCTCGTGATCTAGGACCTCACGGAGGGCGATATAAGGCACGCGGACGTCTTCTTTCATGAATGCCGTGCCCAAGAGATTGGTGACGCGGATACTCACGCCATCGCAATCGAAGACGGCGCTTCCGACGCCCTTATCGAAGCTTAAAAGATTCAGTGGGCGGATCAAACGGTCCGCGTCCTCGATATAATCCTCGATCTGTTTCTTGGAATTCCAATGGTTGCCGAGGGTGACGCAATCGACGCCCGCGTCAATCAAATCGAGGTAATCCCGTTCCGTAATCCCTTTGCCGCGCGAGACGTTCTCGCCGTTGGCGATGATGAAATCGGCCTCGTATTTTTGGGCCAGTTTAGGCAAAAGGGAGGCAACGGCCTCAAGGCCGAGCCTCCCAACAATGTCACCGAAGAACAATATCTTCATGGGGATAAACCCCTTTCTAAGCCGAGGTTATTTTGCGGTCTCGACGGCCCGATATTCGCGGATGATGGAGATCTTGATCTGACCAGGATAGGTCATCTCATTCTCAATCTTCTCGCGCATTTTCTGCGACATGAGAACGGCTTCTTGGTCGCTCACCTTCTCAGGAATGACCATGACGCGGATCTCGCGGCCCGATTGCATCGCAAAGGCCTGGGAGACGCCGTCGAAGGATTTGGCGATCGACTCAAGCTGCTCGATGCGCTTGATATAGGTCTCAAGGGTTTCGCTTCTCGCACCCGGACGGGCGGCGGATAAGGTATCGCCAGCCTGGACGAGGTGGGAGATGACGAATTTGGCTTCAACGTCGCCATGGTGCGATTCGATCGCGTTGATGACGACTTCCGGCTCGCCATATTTCTTCGCAAGGCGGGCGCCGAGTTCGACGTGGCTGCCTTCTTGCTCGAAGTCGATGGCTTTACCGATGTCATGGAGGAGGCCAGCGCGTTTGGCTAAGGTCTGATCCAAGCCAAGCTCGGCGGCCATGATGCCGGATAAATAAGCGACTTCCATCGAGTGATCGAGGACGTTCTGACCATAGGAGGTGCGGTAATGGAGGCGGCCGATATAAGTGACGAGTTCGCGGTTGATGCGCGGGAGGCCGAGCTTGAAGACGGCGTCTTCGCCATACTTCTGGCAGCTTTCTTCGACTTCCTTTTTGCACTTTTCGGCGACCTCTTCGATGCGGCCCGGCTGGATGCGGCCATCCTTGATTAAGTATTCAAGGGTGCGGCGCGCGATCTCGCGGCGGATCGGGTCGAAGCAGGAAACGGTGATGACTTCGGGGGTGTCGTCGACGACGAGGTCAACGCCCAAAGAGGTCTCTAAGGCGTGGATGTTGCGACCTTCGCGGCCGATGATGCGGCCTTTGAGTTCGTCCGAGGGAAGGGCGACGACCGAGACGGTGCGTTCGCTCGTGACGTCTTGCGCGTATTTGGCGCAGGCGAGAGCGAGGAGGTCGCGGGCTTTCGCTTCCGCGGTCTCTTTGGCTTCGTCTTCCGCGTTGCGGATATAGGAAGCGATCTCCATCGACATCTTGCTTTCGACGCGGGCCATGATTTCGTCATGGGCCTCTTTGGTCGACATGCCGGCAACCTTTTCAAGCTCTTTGATAATGGCGTCAATCTGCTGGTCTAAGACTTCCTGACGTTTCTGAACCTGAGCGAGGCGGGTGTTGAGGGATTCGTTCTTGGCTTCAAGAGCGTTCTCTTTCTGGATGAGGGCGGTGTCACGCTGATCGATGGCTTGCTCACGGAGAGAAAGCTTCTGCTCTTGCGCGCTTAATTCGCCTTTGCGGCTGCGGATGTCGTTCTCAGCCTGCTGACGCGCTTCGAAGGCGGCCTGCTTGGCGTCGATTTCGGCATTCTTTTGGATGCGTTCGGCCTGGATCTTGGCATCGTGGATGATTTGCTTCGCATCGCGCTGGGCGCGACCTTTCGCGTTCTTGTTGATGAGGAACGTCACCAAAACAGCCACACCGGCACCAACGACGACGCCGGCGATTGCAAGACCTACTGTAAGACCAACATCCACCAAAACTGGGATAAACATTGTTGTGCTCCTTACATTACGTAAACCAAAAAAGCACTTAGAGAAAACCCACAGCAACCAAGGGATGATGAATCTATAAGTAACGAGGCAAGCCTCGGAACATAAGGCCCAGAAGGAATCTATGGGACTAAGTACCTGAATGGTACTCGTTTATTGTAGCAACAAATCCCCGCCTTTTGAAACGCGAAACGCGAGAGAAGAAAAAAGAAGGGCCCCGTTGCCCTTCTTTCGTTCGAAATTTGTTTATTTATCGCCCTCTTGCGGTTTGGCCCAAGCTTCACGGATATGGCCTTCCAAATCCGCTCTGGCTTCTTCGTGCTGCTCGAGATACATCTTCGCGGCTTCGCGGCCATTGCCGATCTTCTCGCCGGCGACTTCGTACCAGTTGCCCGACTTGGAGATGAAGCCCATCTCAACGCCGAGATCGAGGAGCTCGCCCGTCTGGGAGATGCCTTTGCCATAGATGATTTCAATGGTGCAGTTCTTAAACGGCGAGGCGACTTTGTTCTTCACGACTTTGACTTTGACGGTGTTGCCGATCATGTCAGAGCCGCTCTTAATCGCTTCGGCGCGGCGGATGTCGATGCGGATGGTCGCATAGAACTTGAGCGCGCGGCCGCCGGTCGTGGTTTCGGGGTTGCCATACATAACGCCGACTTTTTCGCGGAGCTGGTTGATGAAGATGACGACGCAGCCGGTCTTGTTGAGGATGCCGGCGAGCTTACGCATCGCCTTCGACATCAAGCGGGCTTGCAAGCCAACTTGGTTGTCGCTCATCACGCCGTCGAGTTCCGCTTGCGGAACAAGGGCCGCAACCGAGTCGACGATAATGATGTCGATCGCGCCAGACTGGGCAAGCATCTCGACGATTTCGAGGGCCTGTTCGCCGCTATCCGGCTGCGAAAGGATGAGCTCATCGGTATTGACGCCGAGTTTGGCGGCGTATTCCGGATCAATCGCGTGCTCGGCATCGACGAAGGCGGCGCGTCCGCCTTTCTTCTGAGCCTCGGCGATCGCGTGCAAAGCAAGGGTGGTTTTACCAGAGGACTCCGGACCATAGATTTCGATGATCCTGCCTTTGGGATAGCCGCCGACGCCAAGCGCCTGATCGAGAAGCATGGAGCCGGAAGGGATCACGTCCACGCTCACGTTCGGGCGGTCGCCAAGCTTCATGACCGCGCCTTTGCCATAAGCCTTCTCGATGGTCTTAAGCGCATCGGCCAAGGCTTTTTCTTTGATTTTGTTTTCGTCTTCAACACTCATTGTTGATTACCTCCATTAATTAGTAGTCACTTTTGACCACTTTGGAATTAACTTTTTGCAATTTCGAGGAGAAATTCGATCATTTTCTCCACCGCCGCTTCGCGGATTTCGTTGCGGCTTCCCTTAAGAATAACTTGTTTGATGTAAGTTTCCTTATTGGACGCAACCGCCATATCGATTTCGCCGACGGGCGCTTCCCCGGGTTCGGCGGTCGGGCCGGCGTTCCCGGTGATCGAGATGACGTAATCGGCCTCTAGGGCTTTCTTGCCGCCTTCGGCCATCTCTTTGGCGATTTCCTTGGAGACGACGCCATAGGTGTCGATGTCCTTTTGGGATACCTCGGCCAGTTTGACCTTCACTCCCGGGTGATACGAGATGATGCCACCCCGATAGACCTTGGAGGCGCCAGGGACGGAGCAAATCGTCGCTCCAAATAAGCCCGCCGTCATGCTTTCCACCGAGCCAAGGGTCCACCCCTTCTCTTTGAAAAGCGTTAAGAGTTCCTCGGCTTTATTTGCCATCCTTCACCTCATCGACAAGAACATGACGGTTCTGAATGACGTAGATGACGCCGGAGATGAGGGACATAAGGGTTGCCAGATAGACGAACCACATGCAAACACGGAGCTCGGGATGCCAAGAGCCATCGAAATAGGTGAATGGCCAGCCATTCAAGAAGACGAGCGGCAGCGCGACCATTTGGAAGATGGTCTTAAGCTTGCCGAAGATGTTGGCGGCGACCACCTGCCCTTTCGAGGCGGCGACGAAGCGCATCGTATCGACGACCAGGTCGCGGAGGATCATAAGGACGACGCAAATCCAAGGGATGAGGGCTTGGGTGTCCGCAAGCGGATGCGGCATGGAAATGGGGGCGTAATTCACATAGAAGGGCATCGAGACCGCCAAAAGGACAAGCGAGGAATTCACGAGCATCTTGTCGGCGATCGGATCCAAGAACTTGCCCAAGGTCGTGACCTGGTGCCACTTCCTGGCGAGATAGCCATCCAAGGCGTCCGTGGCGGCCGCGACGACAAAGACGATGCAACCAACGAGGTTCACGACATAGATGCCGCTATTGCCAAGTTGAGCGTTTGCCCAAGAGCCGCGGTTGAGGCTGGAGATCCAAGCCGCGAAATAAAAGGCGAGCAAAGCGACCACGCCGGCGATGCGGACGATGGTGATTTTGGTGGGAATATTAATCTTCATGCGCTTATTATAGGCGCTTGCGTGTGTTAAGAAAACTAGTTTTATCTCCCATGGAGATAAAAACAAAAACTCCCGTGTTGTTCGGGAGTTTTAGTGAGTCTCCGACCCGATAAGCCATGTTATGTCGAGGGTGGCAATTTATCTCAGGTTTCCCTGGCCCCCGCCGCTTCGATTCGCATTGGGCGCTTCCCTTACCAAATTTAGGTTTCTCGCTTGTGGGGTTTACCGCGTTTCATCTTGATGTCGCCATCAAGCTCGTCTCTGTGGCACCTTAGGGAACTCATTCTCAATGAGACTTCGTTCCGCCGTTACGTTCTCCAACGTACCCAAGGTTATTTCTTCCCTTGGCGCAAACACTACCGGCATCACAGCCGGTGCGAGCATGGACTTTCCTCTCCGAGATGGAGCAACCACCTGGGCCGGAGGGTTTTTAGAGTTTCGTCGGATCGACGCCCATCTTCCACAAGGCCCGCTCCATCTTGTCGATGCGTTTCAGCAGGTCCATGTTCTCCGAAGTGACGTGATCCCCCTCTTTGATCCCCTCCAGCCGATTCTTCATCGAGCCATTGGAGACCTCGAGTTTTCGTTTTTCGTCTTTCACTCGCCTGTTCTCGAGTTCGAGATTGTTGATGTAGTTGGTGCTCTCTTTGACGTAATTGGCAAACGTCCGATAGTCCTGGATGACCTGATCGAGGAATTCGTCGACTTCGTCCGAATCATAGCCTTTCACGTTGGGTGTGAAGCGCTTGTTGAGGATTTTGTCGGTTGATAGAACAAGGCGGTTATCCATAAGAGTGCGGGCAAATTATAGAATGGCTTCCCCTTTTCTTCAATGCGCGCATGAAAGAAGGAGCCTCCTTTTTAGGAGACTCCTCAAAGGGTTATTCCTTTTTCTCGCGAACGGTTTCCGCGATCGCCGAGGCGACCGAGCCGATCTGGGCGAGGTTGTTCGGCATGAAGATCTTGGTCGCGTTGCCATCGGCCACCTTCTCCAAGGCTTCGTAGCCTTTGATGGTGAGAACCGATTTGTCGGCGCCGGCCTCTTTGATCATCCGGATACCGTCGGCTTCCGCTTGACGGGTGAGGCGGATACCTTCCGCTTCGGCCTGCTTGATGTTGAGGAGCTTCTGGGCTTCACCTTCCGCGCGGCGGATGGTGGATTCCTTTTCCGCCTCGGCGTTAAGAATCATAGATTCTTTGTTACCTTCGGCGATCAAGATGGCGGACTGCTTCTGACCTTCGGCGAGCAAGACCTTTTCGCGCTTTTCGCGTTCGGCGCGCATTTGGCGTTCCATGGCCTCGCGGATGTCTTTCGGCGGAAGGATGTTCTTCACCTCGACGCGGGTGACCTTGATGCCCCAGGGGTCGGTGGCTTCGTCGAGGATGCGGCGCATCTTCTCGTTGATGAGGTCACGCGAAGTGAGCGTGCTGTCGAGATCGAGGTCGCCGATCAAGTTACGGAGCGTGGTGGCAGAGAGGTATTCAATCGCCTGATTCGGGTTTTGGACGCCATAAGCGAAGAGCTTCGGGTCGGTGACCTGATAGAAGACGATGGTGTCAATCTGCATCGTGACATTGTCACGGGTGATGACGGACTGCGGCGGGAAGTCGCGGACCTGTTCCTTCATGTCGATGCGATAGGCGACTTTGTCGATGAAAGGGACTTTGATGTGGATGCCAGTTCCCCAAGTGGTATGGTAGGCGCCCAAGCGCTCGATGATTCCCTTTTCGGTCTGGCCCATGACCTTGATGTTGGACACAAAGATGATGATGGCGATGCCCAAGAGGACACCGATGATGATAAGAGCAATGATTGCACCCTGCGGCATTTTACTTTTCCTCCTCTTTTCTAACGACTAATTTTACGCCTTGAATGGCAAGGACGGTAACAATCTCGTCTTCGATGAGCTCTTCCCCTTCTTTTTCGGGGATGGCCGACCACTTTTTGCCATCGACGAAGACCTCACCCGGCTGGCGGAGATTGCCAGAGATGGTCACGACCGCTTTCTTGCCGATGATCTCGTCGACGTTGGTTTTGACGAGGTCGTGCTTCATGAATTTCTTCAAGAAGGGTCGGAGCAAGATGAAGGCGCTGGCCGAGATGACCACGAAGATGATGACTTCCACCCACCAAGGAACGTTGGGGATGAAGGAGACCACGAGGGCAATCAAGGCGCCCGCGGCGAACCAGACGCTGACAAGGTCGTTGGTGACCGCCTCGACAATGACGGCGATCACGACGGCGGCAAGCCAGACAATCCACATATACGTTTCGATGCTCATTGTTTGCTTTCCTTTCCGGTCTTGATGACCAATAGGTTTTCTTTTTCGAGGAATTCGCTCTCGAATTGCATCGGCTTATCGCTGAGCTCTAAGCCCAAGGCCGCCCCGATCTGGGACATGAGTCCGGTGGACGATATGCGGGCGTATGACTTCTTACAAGCGATCTTGTAGATGCCTTCGCCCCCGCTCGTATCGCTATCCGCTTCGTTTTTCGTCAAAGGCCGGATGACGACGTTCTTATCGTCATTTAAGCCGATGCGCACAACGTAGGCGTGCTCGAAGGGGATGGCGGCAACCGCATTGAGGGTCAAATTCGTTTTGTAGAACGTCGCCAATCCGGTTTTCGTTTTTTCATCGAACCAAGTGATTTGCATAGGCAGCACCTCCTTTTCCTTCATTATCCATACTTTTCAAAGTTTTTCAATACGTTTCAATACTTTTCGTTCAACCTCGGAAAAATCTTCCGTTATAATGGTTGCCGTGAAACAGCTAGAGAAAGCCCTAAGGGGCAAACGGGTCTTGGTCTTCTTGGACCTCGAAGGAACGCAATTCAGCCATGAAATGATTGAAATCGGCGCTTACAAAGCCTACCTTCGTGACGATCTCACCATCCGGAAGATCATGGGTGGATTCAAATACTACGTAAAGCCAAAGTCCCACATCGGCCATGTCGTCACCAACTTAACCGGCATCACCGAGAAGCTCATCGAAGAAAAAGGCGTCCCCTACCGCGTCGTGCAGCAAGCCTTCCGCAAATACGTCGGCAAGGACTGGGACAAATGCCTTTTCGTCACCTTCGGCAACCACGACTGCCGCATCATCTCCCAATCGGCGGAGAACAACATGGATGCCTCAATGGAACAGGCGCGCTACGTCATCCATCATGCCTGGGACTATAGCGAGTTCATCGCTCGCTTCATCCGCGATGACAAAGGCAACAATTACTCCTTATCCAATTATCTGAAGCTCTTCGGCGTCGATTTCGAAGGCCAGAAGCACGACGCCCTTGCCGATGCTTATAACCTCATCGACCTTTATAAAGCCTTCTTGGCCAAACCCGAGATCGTCATGCGCGAATACGAGAAAACCCTCGGCCTAAGCCGCAACCACTTCCCCGAGCCAGTCCGTCAGGTCATGGCCAAGCTTTCGCAAGGCGAAGCGGTCTCCCCCGAAGAATACGCCTCTTACATCAAGGAATATCTCCAATGACGATTCGTTACCCAAAAGGCGTCCATCCCAAAGCCTCGGGCGAAGTGAAGAAACGCACCGCGAAGAAATACAGCCCGAAGATCTCCACCGCCAACCGCGGCATGGCTTTTGAGAAGGCGATCAACGAATCCAATCAGTACTACATCGACCACGATCGCGCAGTCATCACAAAACGCCCAACCCCAATCAACATCGTCAAGGTCGATTACAGCAAAGGGGCTAAAATCACCCAAGCCTATTTTGAAACGCAATCCACCACCGACTATAACGGCGTTTATAAGGGGCGTTATCTCGATTTCGAGGCAAAGAGCACGGTTTCCCGGACCTCGTTTCCCTTAAGCAACATCCCCAAGCAGCAAATCGATCATTTGGAGCGTGTCCTCGCCCATGGAGGCATCGCTTTCTTCCTGATTCAATGCGTGAGCCTCAACGAAACTTATCTGCTCCCTGCTTCTTACGTTGTTTCCTTTTGGAAAGAAAGACCGAGGGAATCGATCCCCTTTGACGAATTGAAAAAGAACGGCTACCTCGTCAAAGAAGGTTATTCGCCCCGTTATGATTACCTACCTTTGGTAGACGAAGTCTTTTTGAAATAAGCGCAGTGCTCGTGCAGCCTGCATTTTTCGCATTCTGGCTTTTGGGCGTGGCAGATCGCGCGGCCAAAAGCGATGGTCCGATGATGGAGGTCGATCCACATTTCCTTCGGGAACTTCTTTTCCAATTTCTTTTCGATGATGAGTGGGTCATCCCCTTCTTTGGCAAAACCAAGGCGTTTGGAAACGCGGGCCACATGGGTGTCCACCGCATAAGCGGGACGGGAAGAGAGCTCCATCAAGGAGACGTTGGCGGTCTTCACGCCGACGCCAGGCAAAAGAACGAGGTCTTCGAAAACAAGCGGCACCTCGCCGCCATGCTTTTCGACGCAGGCTTTTCCCAAAGCGATCAGGTTCTTCGCTTTGTTTCGATATAGACCCAAGGAAGCGATGATTTTTTCGATGTCTTCTTGCTTCGCCTGAGCGAGGGCTGTTGGGTTTGGATAAGCGGAAAAGAGCGCGGGCGTGACTTTATTAACGCTCATATCATTGGTTTGGGCGCTCAGCAAAACCGCGCAGACGCATTCGTAGGCGTTATGAAAGTTCAAGGTGCATCCGGCGTCGGGGAATCTCTCGGCCAGAAAGGAAGCAAAATCTTCAGTCTTCGTCGTCATCTTTGACCCATTTCGTCTTAGCGATTTCGATGGTGCGTTCGATGTCGGCGCTCCAGCGGGAGCTCACGCCGGTATAGCCTTCTTTGGAGATGTCTTCCCTCGCTCGGTTCGAGCGAAGGATCTTATCAATGGATTTGATGGTCTTCTTGCCGGCGGCAAGCGCGTCTTCCAAAGCGTCTTTGATGGTTTTGACGCCATAGGCATCGTCCAACCAATTCGCGATGAATTCCTTTTCGATCGGAGATAAGGCTCTCGCCAAACGCTTTTCAAAATAGGCATAGAGGTCGCTCAGTTCCGCGTTGCGTTCCGCGGCGTTGAGGTTCTGACGGTTTTGGGTCAAAGCCTTCTCGAATTCGGCATAGAGTTTGGTCTCAAGCGGCTTCAAGGAGGTCCTCATTTCGCCGCCCGTGACTTCGTATTCCAAGTAGTTGCGTTTCACAAGCCCGACCATCGTCGCGTCGATCTCTTTGGCTTTGCGGTTCATCTTTAACGCCAAAAGATCCGCGGTGACCAAGCGGTTCCCCTGCTTCAAAAGATGGTCGATCATGAGGCAGACCATAACATCTTCTTCGCTCAAACCGAGTTTTTTGTAACTATCCAATAAGAGGAAGCGGAAATCGAGGGCAAATTGAGAGGTCGTCATAGTGAGATAATCTTATTCCTTTTCCTTCAGGCGTTCCATCCGGACTTTGTCCGGGTTGAGGAGAGAAAGGAGGTGCTCCCCTTCTTTCATCGCTTTCGCGGTGTTTTCCTCAACGACAAAGCCAAACTTCTTGGCGAAGCGTTCCGCCCGCAAGATGCGAAGAGGGTCTTCCTCGATGCGTTTTTTGGGATCGCCGATAAAGCGGATGATTCCTTTTTCGAGGTCGCTTAGCCCTCCATGGAAATCATAGATATGGTCGTCACGGTCGATGTAAATGGCGTTGATGGTGAAATCCCGACGCCAGGAATCTTCTTTCGGGTCGGCGATGAATTCGATTTTGCTGGGATGGCGATGATCGACGTATTCCCCTTCTTTCCGCAAAGTCGTTATGTCGATTTCGACGCCGTCCTCAAAGATTTTGATCGAGCCAAAGCGCGCGAAATCAAAACGGGCGTCCGGCAGGAATTTCCTCATGTCGTCCGGTTTGGCGTCCGTGACGAAATCAAAGTCGGTGTAAGGCTGCTCCAAGAGATAATCTCTTGCGGTGCCGCCGACCATATAAAGATGGAAGCCATGCTCCCCGAAGATCTTCGCGTATTTCAAAAAGCGTTGGTCGTTCACGGTCAAAGTCTAGCACATAGAAAGAAAAGGGGCACCGAAGTGTCCCTTTGGAATTGCTTAACTTAGGATTAAAGCTTTTCTTTGAGCGCTTTGCTCGGCTTGAACGCGACAGTCTTGCTGGCCGCGATGGTGATCTTTTCGTGGGTGGTCGGGTTGGAGCCTTCGCGGGCTTTTCTTTCCTTCTTCACGAAGCCACCAAAGCCGGAGATTTTGACTTCCTCGCCTTTGATGAGAGCGGCTTCGACTTCGTCAAGGAGAGTGTTGACGATGTCTTCGGTCTCCTTTTTGGAAGCGCCGACTTTCTCAGAAACGACGGCAATCAATTCAGCTTTGTTCATTGGAATGTCCTCCTGTGGTGCTAAATGTAACCTAAAAGTAGCATACCATCGAAACTAATTCAAAGTTTTTCGGCATTTTTTTGTGAAAAACCATTTTTTTCATGTTCAAAAAAGCCCAATTCGATGGAATCGGGCCTTTTCAATTTTGTAAGCGGTTACTTCCTTTGACGATAAATTATGTTCAATGGCGACCCTTCAAAGTCGAACGTTTCGCGCATGCGGTTCTCCAAATAACGGGTATAGGAGAAATGGGCGAACTTTGGATCGTTGCAGAACATGACGAAGGTCGGCGGAGCCACGGCGACTTGCGAAGCGTAGACGATCTTCAGGCGGCCATGGTTGAATTCTGGGGTCGGGTTCATCGCTTGAGCGTCTAAGACGATCTTGTTCAAGACCGAGGTTGAGACGCGGCGATGGAACGATTCATGGGCTTTTTGGATGGCTGGCAGGATTGCGCTTAAGCCCCTGCCCGTTTTGGCGGAGACAAACAAAACGGTCGCGTAATCCAAGAATTTGAAGCGGGTCGCGATGTCTTTCGTAAATTCTTCTTGGGTTTGACCGGTTGCCGCGAGATCCCACTTGTTCACGACGAGGATGACGGCTTTTTTCTTATCGATGGCATAGCCGACGACATGGGCGTCTTGCTCACGGATGCCGGTTTCGGTGTCGATCAAAAGAAGAACAACTTCGCTGCGATCGATCGCGCTTAACGCGCGGATGGCCGCATATTTGTCGATGGCTTCGTAAATCATGCCGCGCTTCACCAAGCCGGCGGTATCGATTAAGACATAGTCTTGGCCATCTTTTCGGAAAGGGGTGTCGATCGAATCACGGGTTGTGCCCGAGATGTCTTTGACGATGGAACGCTCTTTCCCAAGGATCGCGTTGGACAAAGAGGATTTGCCGACGTTTGGCCTACCGATCAAAGAGAAGGTGATGGCTTCCCCATAATCCGGGGTTTCTTTCTCGGGGAGCATCGAGACGATCTTGTCCAAAAGGTCGCCGATTCCAATGCCATGCTCACCGCTGACGGCCATCGGCTCGCCAAGGCCAAAGGCATAGAAATCGGTGGTCGCGGCAATGTCTTCGATGCGGTCGATTTTGTTGACGGCGACGATGACGGGCTTATCGCTCTTATAGAGCATCTTGGCGACGACTTCATCATCACCGGTTACACCTTTTTTGCCATCCACGACGAAAACGATGAGATCTGCCTCGTCCAAAGCGAGCTGCACTTGGGCGCGAATCTCAACTTGGAATGGGGCGTTTTTGACCTCGACGCCGCCAGTATCGATGATGGTGAAAGACTTGGTCAGCCATTCACAGGTGCCATAGATGCGGTCGCGGGTCACCCCTGGGGTATCTTCGACGATGGCTTTCCTCGCGCCGACAAAGCGATTGAAAATCGTGCTTTTGCCTGCGTTAGGAGAGCCGACCAAACAAACGGTTCCTAGTGACATGGAATCTCCAATCCGGTTTTATCGGAAACGATTTTTAAGACGGCATCCACCGCTTCATCGATGGACATAAAGCTGGTATCAAGGAGCACGGAATCGCTGGCAGGCTTCAACGGCGCGAAGTCGCGATGCGAGTCGATGTAGTCGCGTTTGCGGACGTCATCTTCGACGTCTTTTAAGGAAGTTGGGATGCCTTTTGCGAGGTTTTCCTCGTAACGGCGGACCGCGCGGGTCTCAACGGAAGCAATCTGGAAAACCTTGACGTCGGCGTTTGGAAGAACATAGGTTCCAATGTCGCGGCCATCCATGACGACCGACTTGGAAGCGGCCATTTTCCTTTGCAGCTCCACAAGGGCCAAACGAATGTTTTTGTAGGAGGCAATGTAGCTGACGTTACCTGAGACGAGCGGCTCGCGGATGACTTTGGAAACGTCCTCGCCATTGCAGATAACAACACCACCAGGGAGAAGCTCAATGTCCACCTCGGGGATCAAGGAACAGGAAGCGATCTCATCTTTCGGATCAAGGTTTTTCTTGATCACGGCGTAAGTGAAAGCGCGGTACATCGCGCCAGTGTCGATGTAGGTGAAACCAAGGATTTGGGCGACGCGCTTTGCGACCGTGCTTTTGCCGGCGGCCGCTGGCCCGTCGATGGCGACAGAGATTGCTTTTTGCTTCATTGCTTTAACTCCTTGCTGTGATAGAGAAATACCAGATGAGGAAGAGGGCGATGGTCACAAGGAGGGCGAGGGTTTTGATTCCGATGCCAATCCATCTTCTTTTTCGATAGGCGCGATAAGGCGAAACGCGCTTTTTCGTGAACGCGGGAGCCTCTTTGCCCTCGGCGGATTGCAGGATATCCCCGAAGCTGATCGCGCTTGAAGCGCGCTCCGCCCGCTCAAGGATTTCAAGGTCTTGTTCGGAAAGCGAACGAAGGCGCTTGATCGGGGCATTGGGGAAAGCGTCGTCCCGCATCTGCTTGATTTCTTCGCGATAGCGGCGATAACGTTCCTTCCTTGTTTCCATACCTTGGCTATTCTAGCAAAAGAGCACCCTCGTTAAAACGAGGAAGCAACGAAAAGAGGAAAGCGTTTGGGAAAAAGGGCTACCCCAATTTGACGCTTGGTTTATAATGACTTTGTTTTTGGAGGTAAAAAACATGCCGAACGTCAAAGTCGATAAAGATCTTTGCATCGCTTGCGGTCTCTGTGTTGGCACCTGCCCGTCCGTCTTCTCTTTTGGAGATGATGGCAAAGCGGAAGCCGCGCCGGTCGCCGCCGAGGACGAAGCGGCCGTCGAGGAAGCCAAAGGCAGCTGCCCCGTCGGAGCCATCGTCGAGGAATAAGTCGAAAAGAGAAAACGGACGTTGCTGCGTCCGTTTTTTTCTTACTCTTTCGGGGTTTCCTGTTTGGCCTCGATTGGCTCCACGCCTTCTATAGGCTTCGCGGCCTCAATGATCTTTGGAGCCTTTTTCTTTTTGCCCGATTTGTCGAAGCGGAGGAAGACATGAATGCTCCGATAGACGAGGAACGTGGCAACGATTACCACCGCATCCTTTAAAGCGTTGAATGGCAATACGGCGAAGAAGGCGTAGCTCCATCCGACGTCGGTAATCGCCGGGTTGGCCATCTTGCAGATGGCGAGCAAACCTTCGAGGGGAATGCCATAAAGATTCGAATAGAACGGGATCATCACGTAGACGTTGAGGAGCATCGCCGAGAGAATCTGGATGACGGTGCCAAGGGCGAAGCCAATCGCGACCCCTTTGAGATTGCGCTTCTTATCATAGATAAGGCAAGCAGGGATTATGTAAAGGCAGCTCATAACGAAGTCCGAGAATTCGCCGACCGTATTGGTGGTCGTAAAGGGAAGCTTGATGAGGGTTTTGATGCCGATGACGGCGACGCCGGCCCATGGGCCATAGGCATAACCGCAGATAAAGGCTGGGATTTCGTCGAAGTGAAGACTGAGGAAGGATGGGAAGAACGGCAATTTGACCGTGAAGACGTCGACGACGTAAAGGATGGTCGCAATCGCGCCAAAGATGCCGACACGAGCCATGAAACGGACGGGCGAATAAGCGACTTTCTTCTCTTCTTTGCCGGCGAGCTTCCGATACACCTTATAGGTGAGGAAGGCCAAGATGAAGAACAAGACGACGGATAAGACCGGGCCGTATTTCTGTAAGAAATCCATAAAAAATCCTCCCGCTATCAAGGCGAGAGGCTCGTTCGCAAAACAAACGCAGCTTCTAACATCCGGACTTTACCGTTGGCTCTGGAGTTTCACCAGATCATGCCTTCCTATCGGTTGGCTCGCGGGCTTTACCGCCAGTCGACGTAATTCTCGTCGCCCTGAAGCGACACCATTATAGCCCTTTAAACGGACGTTACAATCACCGAACGTTCTTAAGGCTCTTGAGAAAGATTTCTTTCTCTTTCTTTGAGGCGAAGGAAAGGGTGACGGTATCCTCGCTTTCGTCTTGGATGATCGGGGAAATGAGGGACCCCGTTGATTGGTTTTGCCCCGCGAGGCGATCTTTTACCAAACGCTCGGTTTCCCGGACGGAGAGCTTCTTTTCGTAGATGGTTTTGACGATTTCGGTGATGTCATCCTGAGACAAGGATGCAATCGCTTTCCCATGCCCATAGGAAAGCTTGCCAAGGCAGATGTCGTCTAACACCGCGTCTGGCAAACGGAGGATGCGCATCGTGTTGGTGATTTGCGAACGGGATTGGTGAGAGAGCTTCGCCAAGGTCTCTTGGGTATAGCCATAGCGCTCGTTTAGCTCGCGGCAGATGAGGGCCATCTCTACCACATTCGCTTCTCGTTGGTCACGAGTGTCCGCAAGGAGCATCAGCAAAACCTCCTCGTCGCTGGCTTTGACGATGACGCAAGGGAATTCGGTCAAACCTGCTTTTCTTCCGCCTTGGTAGCGTTTGCGGCCCAAGATCAATTCGTAATGGCTACGCTTTGGGCGGACGACAAGAGGCGAATAAACGCCGTTTTTGCTTAACTGCTCCGCAAACCGTTGCACGGTTTCAGCCGGAATCTTCACATTTTTGACAAACGACGTGTCGTCGATTTGCCTTGTAGGAATCTGACGAGATGGACGCGAAGAATACTCTTTTTCGAGCGTCGCGATGACGTCGTTCTCGGAGAACTTCTTGATGAGCCCGCCTAGGGTGTTGTTAAGTACCCTATCTTTTTTCATTGTGATCGATGACCTCTCTGGCGAGGGCAAAATAGGCGGAGGCGCCTTGGGAAGTCGGGCGGAACGTGGTCACCGGCTCTTGGCGGCCCTGCGATTCCGAGATCGATTGATTGCGTGGAACGACGGTTAAGAATGTATTCTCTTTGAAGGTCTTACGGACCTGGCTTTGGATTTCGGTGCCCAAAGTGGTTCTTTGATCGTACATGGTCAATAAGAAACCTTCGATGGTGAGGCGCGGATTCATGTCATGCTGGACACGGGCGACGGTCGAGATGATCGCGGCCACCGCTTCCATCGCAAAATACTCGCACTGCACAGGGATCAAAACCGAGTCGGCCGCGACCAAAGCGTTTAAGCAAAGAAGCCCCAAGCTTGGCGGGCAATCGACGATGATATAGTCGTAATGATTCTTAGGAAGATGGGCCAAGGCCTTCTTCAACGTCAAAAAGGGAGAGAACGTGCCATTGTGTTCCGCCTCAAATTGCGCAAGGCGAAGATTGGCAGGGATCACATCAAGACCGTCGAAACCGGTCGTCGTGATCGCTTGGGTCGGAGTCAAGCGTTTGGAAAGAATCTCGTAGATGGTGTTTTCTTGGATGTTGATGTCGATACCAACGCCACGACCGGCATTCCCCTGTGGGTCCATATCAATCAAAAGCACTTTGCGTCCCAAACGGGCCAAAGCATGCGAGAGATTGATGGCGGTCGTGGTTTTGCCAACGCCGCCTTTTTGGTTTGCTATAGCAATAATACGGGTCATCACTAAAAAATTATGCTCTTTCGTGGAACATTATCAATGTTTCACAAGCTATGTTTGCTGATTTGGTTCCATGGGCGCGGATAGCGAGCCATGGTTTTTTCCTGTTTCTTGAAGAAAAGGTTGATGCGCATGCCAGCGCCGCCAGGAAGTTCTTCTTTCTGAGCGTTGGAGAAGCGGGTCCTCAATAAGCGGAGGGCACGCTCGGATTCGCGAAGCTCCTCCATCCCTTTGTCGCCTTTATAGGCAAGGAGGATGCCATCCACTTTAAGAAGCGGAACGCCGAGTTCAATGATGTTTTGAAGAGCGGAGAAACCACGGGCGGTCACCATGTCGTAATGTTCGCGGAAGGTGCGGAGATCTTCGGCACGTGCGCACAAAAAGGTAACGTTTTTCGTTTCGGTCTGCTTCACGACTTCCTCCAAGAAGGAGAACTTCTTTTTGGTCGCGTCGAGCAAGGTGACGTGGAGTTCGGGGAAGCAGATGGCTAAGACCAGCCCGGGGAAGCCCGCGCCAGTGCCCATATCAATCAGGTTCTGGTTGGTGAATTTGAAGACTTTGGAAGGGAGGAGCGAATCGTAGATATGCTTCTCGACCACTTCCTCTTCTTCGACGATGGAGGTGAGGTTGATCTTCTCGTTCCACTCCTTCAAAAGCTTCGCATAGATCCGGAGTTTTTCGATGGTGCCTTCTTCCAAGGAGAAGGCTTTTTGGAGTTCTTCGAATGTCATAGTTTTCCATCCCTCCTAAGCGTCAATAAGAGAATCGAGATGTCGGCGGGGTTCACGCCCGGGATGCGGCTCGCCTGCGCGATGGTGCGCGGCTTGACGTCATTGAGTTTCTGCCTTGCCTCCAAACGGAGCCCGCTGACATTAAGATAATCGCAATCCAAGGGAAGCGATACATTCTCTTGTTTGATGAGCGAGGCGGCTTCGCGCTCTTCCTTCTTGATGTAGCCCTCGTATTTTACGCGGGTTTCTAGCGACAAAATGTCATCGTAAGAGAAGTGAAAACCTTGCAATTCCGGCATCAATTGAGCCAAGCGGCGATAACTGACGTGCGGCCTTTTCAAGATGTCGAGGCCATGGTAGCCATAGCCATCATAGTCATAGCCAAGCTCGGCCAAATAGTTCTTTAACCCCTCTTTGTCAGAGACGATGGTCTTATCCATCAACTCAATGGCTTTGGCGATGTCATCGTATTTCTTCTTGTAGGCCGAATAACGTTCGTCGCTAACAAGGCCGATCTGATGGCCATATTCGGTCAAACGCTCGTCGGCGTTGTCGTGGCGGAGAAGAAGGCGATATTCAGCACGTGACGACAATAAGCGATAAGGCTCATCGGTCCCTTTGGTGACCAAATCGTCAATCATGACGCCGATATAGGATTCGTTGCGTCTCAAGATGAAGGGTTCTTTGCCAAGGATCTTGTTGCTGGCATTGATGCCCGCCATTAAGCCGAGCGCCCCCGCTTCTTCGTAGCCTGAGGTTCCGCAGATCTGTCCCGCCCCATAAAGGCCTTCGTATTTCTTAACGCGAAGAGTCGCGTCGAATTGAAGCGGCTTGATGGCGTCGTATTCAATTTGATAGGCCCACTTAAGGATCTCGGCATGTTCCAGGCCAGGGAGCGAATGGACCATCTCCAATTGGACTTCATGCGGCATTCCGCTCGAGAAGCCTTGAAGATAAATGGATTCCCCGTCTTCAAATTCGGGCTCTAAGAAAAGCTGATGCCTTTCTTTGTCGCTGAAGCGAACGACCTTGCTTTCGATGGCCGGGCAATAACGGGGTCCGATGCCCTGGATGGTGCCATCGAAGATCGCGGATTCGGCCAAATGCTCGCGGATGATTTCAAGCGTCTTTGGGGTCGTATAAATGAGGTAACAAGGAAGCTGTTCGCTTAGGGGAGTGAACTTCGTCGTGCTATAGGAAAAGGCGAGCTCATCGTTGCTGCCTTCTTGGATGGTTCCCTTCGAAAAATCGATGGAGGATTTTTTGATGCGCGGTGGTGTTCCCGTCTTCAAACGGAAGATCTCCACGCCCATCTTTTGTAAGGATTCCGATAAGCCCGTTGATGCTTTTTCGCCATCTGGGCCACCCGTAAATACATCTTTTCCGGAGATAATTCGGGAATCCAAATAAGTGCCGGTCGTGATGATGACGGCCTTGGAAACGATGCTTCTTCCGCTTCTGCAGATGACGCCATAAACCTTGTTTTCGTCGTGGAGGAGATCAACGACTTCTTCCTCTTCGATCGTGAGGTTTGGAGTCGCCTCGAGTACGGATTGGACATAGGCGGGATAACCCGCTTTGTCTTGCTGCGTGCGAAGGCATTGGACGCCCGGGCCTTTGCCGGTATTGAGCATCTTCACTTGCAGAGGATGATGGTCCGCGGCGATGCCCATCAAGCCGCCGAGCGCGTCGATTTCACGGACGACGACGCCTTTGGCCGAACCGCCGATGTGCGGATTGCAGGGCATGTTGGCGATCATCTTCTTATTGAGCGTAAGCAAAAGAACCCGGAGCCCAAGTCTGGCTCCGGCATAGGAGGCCTCCACGCCGGCGTGGCCGCCTCCGACAACGATGATGTCGTATTCTTTCTCGCTCATTTTGGCAGTTAAGGACTAACCGACGGAGCCGGTCATGTCCATTTTAATCAATTGGTTGAGCTCGACCGCGTATTCCATCGGAAGCTCTTTGGCGAAGGGTTCGATGAAGCCCATGACGATCATTTGCATGGCGTTTTCCCTCGAAATCCCTCTCGACATCAAATAGAAGAGCTGATCTTCGTTGATCTTCGAGACGGTCGCTTCGTGTTCGATATAGGAGTCCGCGTTGCGGATCTCGTTGGTCGGGATGGTGTCCGACTTGGAATATTCATCGAGGATCAAAGTATCGCATTCCACATGGGCTTTGGAGTTTGTCGCGCCCTTTTCCATGCGGACCGTGCCGCGGAAATTGGCGACGCCGCCATTGTGGACGACGGATTTGGAGATGATGGTCGAAGACGTGTCTTTGCCTTGGTGGATCATCCTCGCGCCCGAATCCTGGAATTGGCCTTTGTTGCCAACCGCGATCGTGATGACCGTTCCTTTGGAACGATCGCCATGGAGGATGCAGGCCGGATATTTCATGGTGATGGAGGAGCCGATGTTGCCGTCGACCCATTCCATGAAGCCATCTTCTTCGACCCTCGCCCTCTGGGTGACGAGGTTCAAGATGTTGGTCGACCAGTTCTGGATGGTGGAATAACGGACGTGCGCGCCCTTTAAGACGACGATTTCGACGACGCCGGTATGGAAGGATTCTTTGCTATAGATCGGCGCGGTGCAGCCTTCGACGTAATGGATGTCCGCCCCTTCGTCGGCGATGATCAAGGTTCGCTCAAACTGACCGGTCTTTTCGTTGTTGATGCGGAAATAAGACTGCAAAGGTTTCTCCAAATGCACGCCTTTTGGCACGTAGATGAAGGAGCCGCCGCTCCAGCAAGCGGAGTTCAAGGCCGCGAATTTGTTGTCGGCGATTGGGATGACGGTCGCGAAGTATTTCTTGAAGATCTCCGGGAAAAGCTTCAAGCCCATGTCGGTCGAAAGGAAGATGACGCCTTTCTCGCGGACTTCCTCAAGCATGTTGTGGTAAACGACCTCGGATTCGTACTGCGTCGAAACGCCAGAAAGGTATTTCTGCTCCGCTTCGGGGATGCCGAGGCGCTGGAAGGTGTTTTTGACGGTCTCAGGGACGTCTTCCCATGAGGTCTTCTCCCCTTCCGTCATGCGGGTGAAGTAGGTATAGGAATTGAAATCCATGTCGATCTTCGGGCCAAAGTTAGGCATTGGCATCTTTTCGAAGATATGGAAAGCCTTCAAACGGAATTCGAGCATCCACTCGGGCTCTTGTTTGTAAGATGAGATGGCGCGGATGACGTCTTCGGAGAGGCCGACGCCCGTTTTTAAAATGGACGTGTCGACGTCATGGAAGCCATATTTGTATTCTTCATCAAGGAACTTCTTATCCTCGCTCATGGCAGTGCCCCTCCTTGATGATGGATTCAAACGCGTCCCAACCAATGGTGGCGCAATGGATCCTCGCGGCTTGTTTGGACGTATTCATGAAGGCCAAAGCCTCTTCCAAAACGGAGGAGTCATAGGGCTCTTCGTGAATCATGTGGTGATATTGCTCAATGATGTAGAGGGCCTCTTCGTCTTTCTTGCCAAGCAAAAGGTCGCAGATGATGTCGGTCGAGGCGGTCGAGATCGCGCAGGCGGTCCCATCCCAAAGGGCATCGGTCACGACGCCATCTTTGCTCTTAAGGTAGACGTTGATGTCGTCAATGCAGTTCACGGAAGCGCTGTGGGTGGTCGAATAATCGGCCGCGTCCTTCGGGGTCATTTTGTGACGCGGCGAAGAATAGTGATCCATGATGATTTCCCTCATGATCTGAGGCGTTAATTCAATTGAAGAAGGCATCGAGATAATTCCCTCCGTTCTTTACGGCATCGGCTAAAGCGTCGATGTCGTCTTTGGTCGTATAGAAATAGAAGCTGGCGCGGATGGTGGCCGGCGTCTTCAAGAAATCATTGAGGATTTTGGCGCAGTGCTGGCCCGAGCGGCAGGCGATGCCGCGCGAATTGAGGTAGGTCGCGCCATCTTGAGCGAAAACATCCTTGATGTTAAAGGTCACGATGCCCGCTTCGCTTTTCGCGTTATAGATGATGGCGTTGCCGGTCTCTTCGAGCTTTTTGACCGCATAGGCTTTGAGTTCTTCTTCGTATTTGTTGATTTCCTCAAGGCCGATGGATTGGAGATACTCAATGGCCGCGCGAAGGCCGATGATGCCGGCAAGATGCTGGGTTCCAGCTTCAAAACGTGCCGGAGGTTCCAAGAAAGTGGCCTCGCCGCACATGTTGAATTTGTCGTTCATGCCACCGCCGCTCATATAAGGCTGGGTCTCTTCGAGGCGGCTATATTTGCCATAAAGGACGCCAATGCCGGTTGGGCCGCACATCTTGTGGCCGCTGAAGACCAAGAAATCGACATCGAGGTCTTTGACGTCGATCTTCATATGGGGAACGGATTGCGCCCCATCCATCACGAAGATCGCGCCGTGCTCATGGGCGACTTTGGCGAGTTCTTTGATTGGAGCAATGTAGCCCAAAACGTTGGTGACGTGGGCGCAGGCGACGATTTTGGTTTTGTTTGAGATGGCGGCTTTGAGGTTTTCCACCGAAACGCGTCCCTCTTCGGTGAGCGGGACGAATTTGACGACGGCGCCCGTCACTTTGGCGGCTTTATACCATGGCAAGACGTTAGAGGCGTGCTCGGCTTCGTTTAAAAGGATCTCATCGCCTTTTTTGAGGTGTTCCATCGCCCAGCCAAAGGAAATGAGGTTCACCCCTTCGGTGGTGCCGGAGGTAAAAACGACCTCCTCAGGCTTGCAGTGGATGAGATTCGCCACCGCTTTGCGGGTCTTCATGACCTCTTGGTCCATTTGGTAGCAAAGATCATAGTCGCCACGGTGGGAATTGGAGGTCTCTTTCTTGTAATAACGCTCGATCGCCTCAATGACGCAGTCTGGCTTAAAGGTGGTCGAGGCGTTGTCGAGCCAGATGAGGGGCTTGCCCTGCATCTCGACGTGATCCCGATACATCGGGAAGTCTTTGCGAATCAAAAGTGGGTCAATCATCTTAAATGCCTCCTTCGATCGCTTCGTCGATCTTCTTGCGGACGTCTTCGGAGACGAAGTATTGCTCGACCGGCTTCAAATAGCCAAGCGTGATCAAGCGCTTGGCGCTTTCTTCGTCGATGCCGCGGCTTAGCATATAGAAAAGATGCTCGTCGTTTAACTTGCCGACAACCGCCGCATGGCTCGCGACGACGTCGTTTTCGTCAATGTTAAGGATCGGCTGGCATTTGCCATCGCATTCGGGGTCGAAGACGATGATTTTCGCCGCCTGATGCGTCTCGGACGAGCGGGCGTACTTCTTGATTTCGCTGACGCCGCTGAACGTTAAGCGCGACGCATCGCGGGTGATGCCATAATTCGACATCAAACCCGAGGTATGGGGAGCCTCGTGATAAACGGAGGTCTCGTAAACTTTTTTGGAGTCGCCTTTGGTGAGGACGGCGCTATGGACTTCGGCGCTCGAACCCTCGCCTTTTAGGTGAACGTTCAAAATAAATTTCCCTTCGCCGGAAGCAAAGTCTGCCACCGCGCCGAGGAAGTGGGCGTCACGCTCAACATCCACGTCGATTTCGAAGGTGGAAAAGACATCGAAAAGCGCAAGGTTCAACGTCAGCGATTCGCCTTCTTTGACCAAGTAGCTTGCTTTGCGTTCTTTTGGATCAACAAGAGTGATGTCCATTGTCCTTATTTATCCTTCGTGGCTTCGCGGGTCGCGCAGACGCCAATCGAAACCTTGTTCATCGGCTGTTCTTCTTTTTCGATGGAAATACCGAGTTCATCGCGAATCCATTCGTATCCTTGGGTATCGATCTTCTGGATGAGTTCGGGCCCGCCGTTGACCGCGATGCGGCCATTGACCATGACGGCGGCCCTCGTCGGGTGGATCATGTCATAAAGCCTGGCATAGTGGCTGACGACCAAGAAGCCGCGTCCTTTTTCCTGTTCCTCGCCGATGGCTTTGGCGACGACTTGCATCGCGTCCACGTCAAGGCCGGAATCGATCTCGTCTAAGAGGGCGAATTTCGGTTCCAAAAGCTTCATCTGCAGGATTTCGTTGCGCTTCTTTTCGCCGCCGGAAAAGCCTTCGTTCAAATTACGGTTGCTCATCTCAAAGGGGATGTGCATCTCTTTGTAGGCGCCCTGGAGCTTGGAATAGAACTGGAAGAGCGACATCGGCTTTTCGCGGTGGGCGTTCATCGCCGCTTTCATGAAGTCGGCGGAGTTGACGCCAGGGATTTCGCTGGGATATTGCATCGCGAGGAAAATGCCTGCCTTGCTCCTCTCATCGACCGGCAAGGCAAGGACGTCGATGTCATCTAAAAAGATGCTGCCTTCGGTGACGGTGTAGTTCGGGTTGCCCATGATGGCGGCCAACAAAGTGGATTTGCCATGGCCATTCGGGCCAAGAAGAGCGAGGGTCTCGCCTTCGTTGACGGTTAAGGTTACGCCCTTCAGGATCTCGACGTCTTTGACGGAGACGTGAAGGTTTTCGATTTTCAGAGTCGACATGAAGATGACCTCCAAAGCGGAATAATTCTAAACACCTAAGGGTGAGCAAACAATGAAATCGATAAGAGAATTGACATCTTTTCCACCCATCCGGCCAAAACTGGCGAAATTTGGGCCCGCCTCCACGCTTTTCTAAAAGAAAAAGTCGGAAAATTCCTTGTTGTAACGATATTCCTAAAAGAATATCATTATCACGCTATGTCTAAAGACAAGGAGGAACGAGTCCTGATGAAAAAAGCAAAACTTGCCCTCGGACTCTCGGCGGTAGCGGTCATGGCCTTAGGCCTGAGCGCTTGCAATGAGGTTACCGCCAAAGAGGGCGTGGTTCTCACTTATACGGACGCTAGCGGCAATCGTATCGAATATACGGCCAACGACCTTCTCGGAACCTATGCTTACGGCAACACCGCCGCGAGCACTTCGTTCGACAAGGTTTATGAACTTTTGATCCGCAACTACTACAAGAGCGCCTCGAACGATGTGAAATCCAGCATCAACACCGATGCTCAGAAGAAAGTCGACGCCATTCTCGAAAACGCCGCGAAGAACGCGAGCTCGAATGGCACCACTTACGAAGAGGAGCTTGAGAAGCTTCTCGATTCCAACAACGTCGAAAACGTCGACGAACTCTTTGAAGCCAAAGTCTATGAGGTCGAGAAGAGCCGCTACGAAGACGACTACTACAGCGACGCCAACCTCGAGGCGATGCGCGATGGCCAAGACGCGAAGGGCAACCCCTTCTTCCCCGACGTGGATGATCCCACCCAGGCCGATGACGAAGGTTATTTGGTCGAACGCGCGCCTTACCACGTTTCACACATCCTCGTGAAACTCGATGCCGACAGCGATCTCACCCAAGGCAAGATCAGCGCCGCCGACGCCAAACAGATCGGCTACGTCATCCGCGCCCTCGCCGGCGTCAATGACAACGGCACCGCCCAAAGCGAAGAGAGCGAACGCGACTCCTTCGGCGCCATCGCCAACCGTTTGAGCGATGACGGCTCGGCCGACAGCTATGGCGAACTCGGCATCGTCGACACCAACACCGTCTTCGAACAATACGTTCAGGAATTCGGTCTTGGCATGTATGCCTATGACGCCATCTACAACAAGCAGACCTCGGAATACCGCGATCAGCATAAGACCAAGCTCTTGCCGGATAGCGACGTCACGTTTGGCGATCATGACGAAGCCGTCTTGGATTACTTCAAGAACCTCGGCATCGGCACCATCCCCTTCGGCGCTGCCGAAGCCCTTCTCACCACCGCGGAGATCACCGACAACAACGGCCGCTCCGTCAACGGCGGCAGCGAGGTCTTCTATCCGCGCAACATCATCTTCAACAAGTACTTCAACAAGCACAACATCGCCGTCATCACCCCGAACGAGATCCCTTATAACCTCTATAAGGACGATGCCGAGAACGTCATGAAGGAGGTCGAATTCGTTTATAACTACGGCGGAATCTCCCTTTATGGCGTCAGCAAAGGCAACTTCGGCTACGACGACGAAGGCACCCCCAGCGCCACCTATGCCGCTTATCCTGGCTTCCAGAAAGACACCACTGGCATCTTCGATAACGCCAGCACTGCCCAAGGCCGTTTGGCGGCTGGTCAAAACGTCTTGACCGACAAGAGCGGCCGCGTGATCCTCGTCACCCGCGCCGGCGGCGATTCCTACCAGGGCCTCCACTTCATCATCATCGACCGTTCGGCTTTGGACCTCCATGGCTCCTCTGCCGAAAGCGGCAAAGCGATGATGGAGCGCAGCACCTCTTCAAAAGGCGATAGCGGCTACACCGCCAACTACGCCGAACTCGAAGACTACTACACCATCTACAAGCCACAGGAAGCCAAATATCCTTCCTATAGCGCAGATGGCACCACCGATGCCCTCCTCACCTACAACAACTTCCTCTCGGTCGACCCGACCAACCAGGAAAAGCGTCGCCAGACGGTCCGTGAGAACATCACCACCTACAACAAGAACATCGATACCTACATCTTCCAGTCCCTCGTCTCCGAGCAGAAACTCGAATACAAGCAGGATTGGGTCAAAGACCTCATCAATTCCTACATCTCCGCGAAGCGCGATGGCACCAAGCGCGATACCCAGGAATCGTTTGAGAAGAAATGGACCACCTACGCGGAGAACCTCTCCTTGGAGCAGACCCTCCGTTATGGCCTTGACACCACCGGCGCCGTCGACTACGAAAACGACAACGGCTATGGCTATTTGATCAGCGAATTCGCGGCGATCGGCTACGAGACCAGCTTCTCGACCAAGACCGCCTCGGGTGAACTTTATGGACGTGGAGGACCGTTCGGTACGAAGTAATATGAAAAAGAAACTTTTACTTGGATTATCCCTCGTCGCCTCCCTCGCCTCCTTGGCGGGCTGCGACAGCATCGAAGCCAAACTCAAGGACTCCGACTACAAGGACACCATCCTCAAAAACAGCGACGGATCCGACCCCAAGATCGTCAATAACGAACAAGGCAAGATCTACGACGCCCTCATCAGCGCCGGCTCGACCAATTCCGAGAAGGTCTTAAAGAACATCCTTCTTCTCATCGCCAACAACAAGTTCGGCACCTTCTATAAGGAAGGCGACGTCGACGGCATCCGCGAGGTCGTCGCCAAGGGCGGCAGCGCCCTCACCGCTTTTGCGGAAGCCCATAAGGACGTCTATCCTAACGGCGCCTCGGACGTGACCAGGCTCCACAACTTCATCTTGGAGCGCATCAACCGCACCTTCCTCTCGGCCACCGCCAACGCCTCCTATGCGGAGAACAACAAGTTCTTCGAGGAGAAGTTCTACAAGGCCCAGCAGGAAAACCTCTACGAGCTCGGTGAGATCGCCGATACCGATTTCAAGGGCATCGAAAACGGCAAGTCCGTCGGCGTTCAGACCATCGCCTCCATCGCCTATAACGAAGAGAACGGCTTTGGCAGCGACATCGTGAAGAACTACTTCAACGACGACTACCTCGACATCTACAAGGACTACATCGAGAAGACCATCCTCGAGGACATGATGCGCCGCGAATTGGTCCACCGTTACATCCTTAATAACAACTACGTCGCGCTCGGCCGCTCCGCAGCGCGTAAGGTGCAGTATGTTACTTTGGAAGACAACGCCGACTATCCCAACGCCACCCAGTCCCTCATGGCGGCCTATTCCCGCATCGTCTTGGCCAACAAGGTCTCCAACGAAACCTTGGCCTTGAATGCGGAAGAAAAGGCGGCAATCGCGGAATACTACGCGACCGACTACAAGGACCTCAACTTCTTGGGCGACCTCTACAAAGGCCTCTTCGATAGCTCCCTCTCCGCGAACCTCTTAAGCGCGGCCCGCAAGGTTTATACCCTCGCCGGCTTCACCGAGATCGCGCCCAGCCGCTATCCGAGCGACTTCAACTATTCCTCCCTCGTCTACGAGCAGACCACCTATGGCGGCTACATCCGCAGCTACGAGAAGATCTACGACGCCACCAACGGCTTCAAGGATCGCTACACCATCGATTCCTCCGTTTGGAGCGAGTTCACCGGCTCGAACGCCCACTCGCCGCAGACTGGCATGAAGTTCAAGGTTCAGTCCTTGATCCCCGTCGATAAGACCTCCGAAGGGTGGTACACCGACGCGAACTTGGGCACCTATAGCTCCACCTACAAGACCCGCCTCTTCAAGAACACCGTCGCCTCCGACGTCGTCGCCGGGACCACGGGCAACGCTGCGAAGAACTATGGCTGGTACGTCGATGGCTCCTACTACTTGACCCGTGAGACCTACGAGAACACCTCGCCGAACGCGGAAGCCTCTTCCTACGATCCGACCCCATATTTGATCAAGGACGGCTCCAACTGGTACATCACCCGCGTCGATGAGGCCATCAAGAACTCGAAGATGCGCGAATCTTCCTCCGACTACTATGGCAAGGATTCCGCCATCCTCCGGGAAATCGAGACCGAAATCGGCTACATGCTCTCGGACAACTCCTCCTACGAGAAGAACGCCAACCAGCATTACGTCGAGCAAGCCGCGATCTCCTTCCACGATCAGGCCATCTACGACTACTTCAAGACCACCTTCCCCGATCTTTTCGAAGATTAAGGAAAAACGTCTATAATAGGGGGCAGAGCAATCTGCTCCCTTTTCTTGTTAAGAGGTTCATCTATGGAAGACATTTTCTGCCGAATCATCAAAGGAGAGATCCCCTCCACCAAGATCTACGAAGACGATGACGTCTTGGCCATCTTGGACATCTCGCAAACGACAAAGGGCCATACCCTCGTCATCCCGAAGCTCCACTATGACAACTTCCTCTCTTGTCCGCAGGAAGTCATGCACAAGGTCATGGACGTCGCCCAAAGGATCGGCCAAGCCGAGATCTCCTTATTGCACGCAAGAGGCGTCAACATCCTCACCAACGTCAATGAGGCCGCTGGACAAAGCGTCATGCATTTCCACGTCCACGTCATTCCGCGTTATAACGGCGGCGAGGGCTTCCAAATCACGATGAAGGGCCAGGATACCTCCGGCATGGATTTGCCGCGTCTTGCGATGGATATCTCCAAAGCGATGAAGAAGGAATAACGCCAACAAAGAAAAAGAAAACCGATGGTTCGCGCCATCGGTTTTTGTTATGCCTAAGCTTACTTCCCTTCCTTTGTATATAAAGGTTTATAGAAGTAACGCTCGTCCATCGTGAAGAGCTTGCTGGTATATCCGCCCGGTTCCACATCGGCATACGCCTTATCGAGGATCATCATCTTCGCGTCCATGTCGTCGATCATGTTGAGGGCCAAGGCCTCGCGGGTCAAAGGCATCACCGGGGAGCCATATTCCGGAATGCCATGGTGCGACAAGACCATGTGTTCCATGATGACGGGGATCTCGCCCGTCATTCCGAGTTCTTTTGCGGCCATGCGGACCTCCGCCTGCATGATGGAGATGTGGCCAAGGAGCTTGCCTTCTAAGGTGAATTGGGTGGCGACGGGGCCCGAAAGCTCCACCGTCTTGCCGATGTCGTGGATCAAGGTGCCAGCGATCAAGACGTCGCGGTTCAAAGATGGATAGATCTGGCAGACTTTCTCCGCGAGATCCGCCATCGTGAGGGAATGGTAAAGAAGGCCCGAGACGAAATTGTGGTGATTGCGGACCGCGGCGGGCCAATCGACGTATTTGGCGCGGAATTTCTGGATGATGTGACGGGTCAATTTCGCGACATCTTCGTTTTGAAGCGAATCCAAATAGGCGTCGAGCTTCTTCTCCAGTTCTATTTTCGGCACGGGCGCAGAGGGCACAAAACGCGTGAAATCGATGCCATCGCTATCAAGGATCGGCTCGCCCGAAAGCACCTTCATCTGAAGATGGTCTTTGTATTGGAGGACTTCGCCTTGGACGTTGACGATGTTGCCGGGGGCAAAGGTCTCCAAATCCTCGGGGAGCACGTCCCATTTCTTGCCATCCATCGTTCCCGTCGCATCCTGGAAGGTGATGGTCAGATAGCTTTTGCCGACCGAAGTGACGCCTTTGTTGGCGACGGTGACGAGAAATTGGCCATAGATGCGGTCGCCGTCGATGAGTTCGCTAATCGTTTTCATAGGAATCTTCCTCCGTTAATTCTTTGATGTCCTCGTAGTCGTATCCTTTGTTTAAGAGGGAGCCGACCACGCGTTTCTTTAATTCGTAGCCCCGATATTTCCGGGCATAACGCTGCTTCGCTTTATTGTAATCCACGCTCAGGCGTTTTGCTTCTTCCTTCGAAGAAGTCGGCAAGAGTTTTTGCGAAACCTCTTCCGCCAAAGCATGGTCGAATCCCCTCGCGATAAGCGCGTTCACCGCTTTGATCTTCTTCTGGCGGTTTGGAACGTTCTTATAACGGGAATTGAGGACGTTAAGGTAGCGTTCCGCGGCCTCTTTCTCTTTCTTAGGATCAATCCTTAGGTTTTGAAGGACTTCGGGATTGATGCCTTTCTTTTCTAACTCGAAGCGGATCCTCGTTTCGCCAATCGCCTTGACGCTTAAGGCTTCTTCCACATAAGCGCTCATATAGGCCTCATCGTCCAAGAAACCGAGTTGCTTCAAGCGGTAGATGACTTTGCGGATCTCTTCCACGTCCTCGGTTTTGGCTTTGAGCTTCTCTCGAACCTCATGAACCGTATAGCTTCGATGGCTAACAAGCCCTAAGCCATAGGAATACAAAGAGGAGAGTTTCGCATCGTTTCTTATTTTGTTCCGCTCAACGTTCCCGACTTCTTTGCCTTCGTAAAGGCGATAGTCGGTGAAGACGTCTTCGGAAACGACGATTTCCTCGTCTTCGAAAACAAGGGTGGCCTTATGGGCCTTCCATTTGATCTTAAGGAGGGTGTGGGTCTTACCAGCGTTTCCGGATGGCACGGCGGTAGACCTCCATTACGTTATCGTGGAACGCGTCGAGCGAATAAGGCTCCAAGGCCTTGTTGGCTTGCGAGATGATGTTCTTCCTCGCGCTTGGCGAAAGATTGACGATCGCCCTTAAGCGGTCTTTGAAATCGCCAAGATCGTAGAAGAAATAACCCGTCTTGCCATCGACGATCGTGCCCGCCAAGTTGTCGTCATAACGAGCGAGGACCACCAAGGAAGAAGCCATCGCTTCCATGAAGGTGAGGCCTTGGGTCTCGGTGATGGAGGCGGAGACGAAGCAATCCGAGATCTGATAGTAATATTGGGTCTCGTCCGGTTTGACGGGGCCGACGAAGATGACCTTCTTTTCGATGCCGAGTTCCTTGGTCAACGCTTTTAAATCATCAAGGGCGGGGCCGCCGCCGACGATCAAGAATTTGGTTGGCTTATCTTCGCCCGATTTCAGATAATCGGCATAGCCCCTCAAACAGACGTCAATCGACTTCTCTTTGGCGACGCGGCCAAGGGAAAGAATGACGAAATCTTTTTCGTCGATCCCGAATTTCTTCCGCAAAGCCAAGGCTTCTTCCTTGGTGCCGATCTGCTCGCGGAAACGCGAGAAATCGACGCCGGTCGGGACGACGTTGATGTAAGTATCGACGCCGATGGAGCGGAGATAGTCTTTTACCTTTTCCGAGGGGGCGATGAATTCGGCCGTCTGCTCGGCCTTGAGGCGGATATAAGAGCGGACGATGCTCTTCGCGATCAAATCAAAATGGCCTTTGGTGACGTAGTAGGTATAGTCCTCATACATCGTGTGATAGGTGTAAGCGGTCGGGACGTTGAGGCGCGAGGCGCAGATAAAGCCAAATTGGCCCAAGCCCGCGTCGTGGTTGACGTGGATGACGTCCGGATGGAATTTCTTCACGGCCTCAAAAGCCTTCTGGTTGAAGAAGCCGGCGATGTGATAGCCATAAAGCTTCTTTAGCTCCAAACCGGGGATGCGGATGATGTCATCGTCGATCATGACATCGTTGTTCCACGGGTTGACCGTGACCACCATGCACTTATGGCCATGATTGACCAGCGTCAAATGGAGGTTGTAGAGACTCGTGGCAACCCCATTGATGTCAGGCGGATATGTATCAGAAAACAAAACGACGTTCATATCAATCGATGTTCAGCGTTCCCCAGCCATCGTCTTCCGATGACTTCTTCGCTCTCCTCTTCTTGATTCTCTCTTTTTTGGCTTTCTCAGTCTTTTCCCTGCCTTCGCCCTTCTTAGCATCGCCGAGGCCGGCGCTTATGGCAAGGCGCTTCTGAATCTCTTTGCGCGAAAGTTGCTTGGTCTCGTAGAGGGTATCGGCCGAACGCTTACGTTCGTCGAAGGTCGCAAGCTGCAAGTCGACGAAGGTCTGGCGGTTGGCGAATTGGACTTCGTCGTGGGGATGCCCGCGGTAAAGCGCGGCAACTACGCCCCCCACCAACAATACGACATAGAAGGTCATGGTGCGCCAAAGGATCTGGGCCGCGTTGATGTTGGCTTCGATGTTGTTGGCTAAAGCTTCCGGCGTATGGGCCTCAAAGAAAGCGTGGTAAAGGTAATAGAAGAAGTATTCGGAAATGCCCGCTTGGCCAGGGAGAGGGATGATGCCGGCGCACATCTGATGGAAGGAGGCCAAGAAGGTCGCGTCCATCATGTCATAGAAATTGAAACGGTAATCGGTGCCGAAAGAATTGAGGGAAAGCGCGGCGAAATACGGGATCGAATTTCGCAAGAAGATGACCGCCAAGAAACAGATGACGATCAAAATCGTCACCGGGATGTTGGTCTGAAGACGGCGAAGCTCGATCTTGAAGTTCTCAACCTGCACGCGGAGGTTTTCCCTGGTTTTCTCCGGGTTTTTAAGAACGCGGATCTTCGCCAAGAAGCCGATGACGTAATGGAGGAAGAAATTATGGATGCGGTGCGAGAAAGACATCATGTAGAGGAAGAGGATGACGCCCAAGTTGATGACGAAGCCAAGGACGATGACCCAAACCATCGGGAGCTTGAAGTCGCCGAAGTCCAAAGGCTTTAGCCCCGCGATCATCTTGCCTTCGATGGCGAGGGTCACGATGTCAAAGCCGATCAACGAGGACTGGTAAAGGATGAACCACATGACCAAAATGGAGGCGCCGTTGGAGATTTGGATGCCTTGGGAGCGCAGAGTGTAAACCTGCATGATCTGACCGCCGGAAGCGCTCGGGGTGACGTTGTTATAAAAAGAGCCGATCAGCGCGACCGCCATGCCCTGATGGAGATGGTAGCGGCGCGTATAGAGGCGGCAGAAGATCTTGATGATGAAGGCGTCGACGATGAAGGAAGCCAAGACGATGCCGACCATCGAGAAGACCCAAGCGACGTTGGCGCCGTTGAAGGCCTCAACGACCGAATTGAATTTGCCGCCGCTTAAGGAGATCGTAAGCGAAATCGCGGTCGCGGCGAGGACGATGAAAATATAGAGGAAGTATTTCCAGAGCCCCTTCTTGCTTTTCTTTTTCTTTTCTTCGATCTCGCTCATGCTCTTTTGCGTAGCAAAGGTATTCTAACCATCTCTTCCTTCAAAGAAAACGCCCCATTAATTAATAGGCGTCTTCTTGGCAAAAAGTATTGGTGGGTTTTCAAAATGAATCGTCGATGGTCGGGAAGTCGCGCTCGGGTTCGTCCTCCACGACGACCTTTTCGATCACGACGGGCGTCAACGGACGGTCATTGCGATCGGTGCGAACGCCGGCGATCTTATCCAAGACGTCGAAGCCTTCCACCATCGTGCCAAAGGCCGCATAGTCCCCATCAAGATGGGGAGCGTCTTTGTGCATGACGAAGAACTGCGAGGTCGCGGAGTCTTTGTACATCGTCCTCGCCATCGAGAGAACGCCGCGCTTATGGAGCAGTTTGTTGTCGACGCCATTGGAGCGGAATTCGCCTTTGATGGTGTAGCCGACATGACGGCCTCTGGGCCTGCCATCGCCGCCTTGAATCATGAAGTTCTTGATGATGCGATGGAACGTAAGATTCTCGTAATAACCCTTGCGGGCCAGGGAAACAAAGTTGCTGGCGGAGATCGGCGCATTCTCGTAATCGAGCGTGAAACGCATCACGCCATAATCTTTCACATAAATCGAAACCATGGGTTTACCTCGTTTTGGAACGCGATGATTTTATCATAGTCTCGCGCGAATGGCGGAGGCGCGTTCGCTCCCGTTTGTTTTCGCGCGCGAATTCGCTACAATAGAGCATAACCTCTTGGCATGAAAGCGACCCATAAAAACATCATTTCCATCCTCCTCTCGGCGGTCTGCTTGTTTTTGGGTGCGTTCGGCATCGTCCGCGATCTCATCCAGCAAAACTATAGCAATTTCGCCTTATTCTCCCGCTGGGCGGGTCTATTAATCGTCATCGGGTCCGCCATCGCGATCGTCATGAAGATCCTCACTTTCCAGAGAGAGGACATCAAAAACGGGATCGTGGATCCCATCTACCGTTTGGCGGTCACCTCGGGCGTCTTCTCAATGTTCGTGAGCCTTTTCTGGATGTCGCCGCAGCTCGGTGAGATCCAAATGACCGACCTCCAAACCTCGATTTATGACGTCATCCTGCCTTTGCTCATCGCGATCAACTACCTCTTCTTCTATGGCGAGGCGCTCAACAAAAAGAGACATTATCTTTACGCCGTCGCGGAGATCTTGATCTACATGATCTTCATCTTCGTCTATTACTTCGTCACCGAAGTCGACCTCCCCTATTCCTTCATTGACCCGGCTCAGAGCAGCGTCTTGACCATTACGCTTTCCTCCATTGCTTTGGCCGCCATCTTCTTTTTCCTCTATGCTTTCATGTCTTACATCAACAAGAGGACTTCGAAGATCGCCTCCTTGGAAAAAGGCTCCCTTACCATCTTTGGAGTCTCCTCCATCTTGTTCAGCGTCATCTTCAATACGGGCTTCCTCATCGTTTGCCAGTTCAGCCATTTCCCGGCGCTCGTCTTCTTCGGCACGATTCTCACCTCCGCTTTGTTCGGCTTGATTCCGGGCGTCGTCACCGCTTTTTTGAGCGGCGTCATCAGCGCCTTGATCCAGGGCAGCGCCGTCTACATCATGCTCCCCCACATGGTTCTGGCCATCGGGGCCTTCTTCGTCTCCCGTCAGGGTTTCTTTAAGAAATTACCGACCACGCTTTTGAGCAGCGTCGGCTTTGCCATTTTGGCCTATCTTCTCGACCTCATCCTCTTCGAAGCGATGAACGGCACTTCGGTCTCCTTGATCGCCAACTTGTCTACCTTCTTCCAGGGCATGGGATTCCGTAACCCCCATCCGCTTTCCATCGGTTTGGCATCCGCCTTCTACTTGGCTGATCTATTGCTTGAGGGCGCCCTTTTCTATCTCATTGCCCGCTTCGCCCCGAAAAAGCTTCTCCAAGGGGCGGAGCTTGGAACCGTCTATAGCGAAAAAGACTACAAAGCGCCGAAATTCCTCACGAACTCCTTCTCTTTGAAGACGAAGACGATGTTCATCAACGCGACGATCTTCGCCCTCATCGGCTTCGCGCTTTTCGTCTCTTCCTCCAAGATCTTCGAGCAAAACTGCGTCGAGTCTTATGACAACATCACCACCGGCTTCGCCCGCGACGCGACCCTTCTTTTGGATGGCGACTACGTCAAATACGTCTCCGAAGCGAGCAAAGACATCGATTATCTCGATAACATCGCCGTCGCCAGCATCATGGGCGAGGAAGAGTATTACACCACCCGCGAACGTTTGGAGACGATGTATGAGAAATCCTCGGACCGTTTGACCTACGTCTACGTCCACGCCTATTTCCAAGACGAGGCAGGCAATTATTGCTACCGCGTCTTATTCGACAAAGACAGTCCTGCCGAAGACCCGACCGTCCGTCCGGGCTATGCCGATTATTTCGACACGGACATGCTTAAATACGCGACCAAGCTTCTCGACCCCAATGACCGCGACGAGGTCGGCCCGATCATCTCCAACGGCCGCTATGGCTCTTTGATGAGCGTCTATGAGCCGATCTTCGATAGCGAGGGCAACAAGGTCGCCTATATCGGCGTTGACGTCGACATCGCGGACATCCAGAACAGCCTCAAGGTCCATAACTCCAAGATCGGCGTCCTCCTCATCGCCATCCTCCTCGTCGTTTTGTGCATCTCCTACGAATGGACCCAGGTCACGGTCATCGAGCCGATCGCGAGCCTCGCCAAACTCTCCCAAGACTTCGCGGAGAGCAATGTCACCGAATGGCGTAATGACCCCAAGAACACCGGCTTCCCGCCCATCACCTCAGGCGACGAGATCGAGACCCTTTACCACGCCGTCAACAACACCCAGCTGACCGTCTCCGATTCCTTCAAGAAGATCGAGGCCCAGACCGAGCAGCTCCTTAAGATGGAACAGAACATGGTCTTTACGATGGCCATCATGGTCGAAGCTCGTGACGGCAATACCGGCGGCCACATCAAGCGCACCTCCACTTACATCGGCATCCTCGCCAGGGAAATGAGGAGGCAAGGCAAGCACCTGGATGTTTTGACCGACGATTACATCGACCATTTGATCCTCGCCGCCCCGCTTCATGACGTCGGCAAGATCCGCATCCCCGACGCCATCCTCAATAAGCCAGGCAAACTCGACGACGAAGAATTCGCCAAAATGCGCCTCCACACCGTCTATGGCGCGGAGATCATCGACACCGCTTTGGAAGGCATCGAGGGCGAATCTTATCTCACCATCGCCAAAGAGATCGCCGAAGGCCACCACGAGAAATACGATGGCTCTGGCTATCCGCATCACATCAAAGGAACCGACATCCCGCTTTCCGCCCGCTTAATGGCGGTCGCCGATGTCTTTGACGCTTTGATGAGCAAACGCCCCTACAAAGCCCCAATGAGCTTAGAACAGGCCACTTCCATCATCGTGGAGGGCAAAGGCAAGCACTTCGACCCCGACGCGGTCGACGCCTTCTTAGGCGAGCAAGCCCAAAAGGAAATCAAAGAGACCTTGGCCACGATCACCGAAGACTAAAAGAGAGAGGAGCAGTTCAAATGTTCCTCTTTTTTCTTCGCCAATACGAAGCGTAAATTTTGACTGTAACACATGTTACAATCACTTTTTCGTCGATGACCAGGAGGCTTTTGAAAAAGAAAGGCCACCCACTGAAGGATGGCCGATCGTTTATGGATCGTTCTTTTTAGCCTAACCGTTTTCTCGTGAAGGCGATTCCCTTTAGGAAAGCCATTTCTTCTTCGCTGAGCTCGAAGTCGATCTCCTTGTTGACCTCCATGAATTCCTTGTGGGTGGTCTTAGGAAGTGGCAAGACGCCAAGCTGATAGACGAAGCGGATGCAAAGCTGTGGGATGCTCACGCCTTTCTTTTCGGCGAGCTCTTTCATCGCCTCGAGGTTGACCAATTGGCCAGTCGCAAGCGGCGAATAGCCTTCGACCAAGATGCCTTTCTCCTTGCAGAAGGCGATGACGTCTTCTTCGATGTGGCCGATGTAGCAAGGGATCTGGTTGACCGCAGGAACAACGCCGGTTTTTTCGATGATGCTCTTCAAGTCATCGACGTTGAAGTTCGAGACGCCGATTGATTTGATCTTGCCCGCCTTCTGGGCCTCGATCATTGCTTGGAAGACCTCGGCGTTTTCTTTCTCATAACGATAGGGTTTGTTGGGGTCCCTCATCTCGCTCCAAGGTTTGGGGGCATGGATGAGCATGAGGTCAAGATAATTGACCCCAAGGCGCTTCAAGGATTCCTCGATCGCGACCTTGGCCTCCGTCCCATTTTTGATTTGGGCGGGGATTTTGGAGGTGAGGTAATACGATTCGCGCGGGAGTCTAGCAAGGGAGG
>CAMGZU010000004.1 GCA_946183085.1 uncultured Erysipelotrichaceae bacterium
ATCTCTTCGCTGTGTTTTGTTTTCACTTTATCGAAAGAGGCAACAAACTCAAGGTTCTCTCTGGGCATCTGGAGATTGGACATGATCTTGCCATATACCTTAAGAAGGGCGTCTTTCTCTGGGAAGTCTGGGCGAGACAAAATGTAGTTCAGAGACTGAGAAAGGACGCCTTTCTCCTCTTCTGACAGTTCTGCGGAAGGGAGCATCGCATAACCCGTAAGGTAATATCCGCCTTCCTTGCCTGGCTTATAGTCAATGTAACAGCCTGTTTGAAATTCAAGTTTATTGATCTCCTTGCGGTAGGCGATGATTCGGCGCGGGCTCGCCTCCAGTTGTTCGGCAAGTTCTAAAATCTTAAACCTCTTGCCCGTCGCAAGAAGCTGAAGCATATAAATACAATTAGCCGTCTTGTCCATCTTGTTATTAAAATAATAAGGCTTTAGCCCGATTTCACTAAGCTTACCTGTTCGGAAATGGGTGTGACCGCCAAATTGATAATCGCGCAGGCGTTTGCCCTTGTGAGTTGACGCTTCGCCAATATACTATAAGCATCATTTAAAGAACGTTGTTGCGACAAAGGAGCCATACATGAATAAAGAAAACCTTTTTGCCGGTGAGCCCTACGAGGCGTTTGTCAGTTTTGAAGGTTGCCGTTTGCAATTTGCTTTGGCGAGGAAATGCAGGCTATATCGCTTTGATAAGCTCATCGGAATCGACATTGCCGTAAACTTCGAACACATCGACCGGGAACTCTTATATAAACTCCCCCTCATCGAAGAGCAAGAGGATGACGGCGGACCTGACGATCTCTATTTGAGTGCCAAAATATGGGGATGGAATGTCGAAAGCAAGCAATTCGTGGATCTCGGCACCTATGATTTCCCGATCGTATCCAAAGACTGGGCAAAACAAGAATTACGTGTACCAACCGAATTCCTAAGCGAAAACTTCGAATTCACCATCGCCCTAGAATACAAACTTTGCAGAACCAGCCACATTGCGATGGGCCTCTTCAAAAAACATTACGTAAAGCACGTATACGCAACAAAAGATCCCAACAAAATTGAATTGACCACCCAAATAACTCGAGTTGGAGGAACGAACATCGAGGAAGAGACGGGAGACGATGTCAATTCCGCGTTGGAGGACCTTCTTTCCAGCAGGGGCATTTGACGATGCACACAAACATTTTCAGAGATCTTAGTAAACTTGCCGAAGAATCTAACCAAAATGGTTATCAAGCCAATTTCGATAACGAAACCGTCCGAAAATTGAATGGTTCTCTTTCGAATCAGCCAAAGATCGATATTCGCAACACCTATACAGCGTTTTTCTATTTCGCGGCGATCAACTATCTGAACGCCGCCACCAAGCACAACAAAGCAATTGGCTATCGGTTCAAGTCCTGCCTTCCGCGCATCGTGACCGAATGCTATAAAAAGCGCATCCCAGATGTAAGGTTTTATTTAACGAAAGACGGAAAGGGCGAAGTTCTTTATTGCCTATTCGGGGAAAGTTTTACCTTTTCATTCCACTCTCCTTCGATTAATGAACCAACGCTGAAAACGGCGCTCGAGAGGGCTAAACCAATTCGTTTTGACGGAATAAGGAAGCAGCTGTGTGCCGACCGAATACTCCAAAAAGCAGCCGACCTTCTAAAAGGGCCAACCCAAAAAGCCCAAACCGCAGTCTCCAAGCCTAGTGCGCGCGATCAAAGTACGTCTTATTCCAATCGAAATGGCAAAGCCTCTTCTGCTCCGACCAATTTTGAAATCTACTCAATCGGGAAAGTCATCGATGATTTCCATCTCAATCGTTTGATTTCAAACCCGCAAACCCGAGAGAACGTTGCGGTTGTGATTTCCACACTCTATTTTTATGCGGATCTCATTAGGGAAACCAACCTTCCACACCACATTCGGAAAGAATTTTTCCGAGAGATGGTCACTCAATCATTTAGCGTAGTTGAAGCGGTAGAAATCGATATCGGACGTTTAATTGCTAGGCGCAACGGCAAAGACCTTCCCTCCGACCACGGAAAAGATCCCAAAGAAGACCAACAGATCTGCGTCAATTTGTGCCACAAGGAATTCCCGATGGAACCATCGACATCCAGGCTATATACGGAATATAAGCAATTACGACACAACGTGCACCTATGTAAGGAACAACAAATTATCAATAGTAGTTATTACACAGAAGAGACGACAGAGGATTGGTTTGAATTTATGCACCAATATTTGAATTATCTCGCTAGCAACATATAATTACTAGAATTGCAGGAGAAAATTATCATGGCGAAACCATTTAAATTATCACGCCGAGAGAGAGAACAAGCGAATAATCAAAGCGCCGGCCACCAAGACACCCGGGATAAATTCGGCGATAAAAAAGCAGAATGGTCAACTGGTGAACCTCCTTTCGCTTTGGTGGCAAAAATAGAGAAAGGCGCTGGCGTCGTCGAAAAGGGCGTGTTTAATAAGAAAGAGGCTTATAACGCCAGTTTGGCTGTGAGAACCATCGGAAACGTCGCCTCCCTTACTGCTTTTTATGTAACAAAAGAAGCTACCGGGACTCGGAAAATTAAACTTGTCAAAAAGGCCGAGCAAAAGTATAGCGAAGACGCGATGGATACGTTATACGTTGGCGCTTTTGATGCCCCTCTTAATTTGATTCAAGGCAAATTCCTCATCGTTACAGTTCACTGCACATTTAAGGCGGGGTTTTTGAAGAGGAAACTCCAGAAAGTTACTGTGTATTTGCCAATACGATAGAGAACAACGGTGGCCGTTGGCCGTCCCTAAACTTGATTCCCGCCTAGTGAAAGGCGGGTTTCTTTGTTTACAGGACTGTTTATCAATCCGGCGATAGCCTATTTCAGAGAGAGCAAAGAAAGGCTCATCGCAAACCAAGGGTCAATTCATTGATGTTTCAAACGTCGAAGGCTAAATCGTTCTTCTCGATGGTGGAGAGCCGTTCAACGTCAAGATTCGTCAGATCATTCAAACGTCTTGCCTGACGGTAAACGCTGTCTTCGAACAGGTTTCGGGCGTCCCGCGCATTCGCATGATGGTTTCCCGTCTTGCGGAAATAAGTTTGCGCGTATGCCTTTGCGTCTTCGCTTAGGCAATAGTCGTTCTCCAAGAAGAACCCTTCGAAGATCGTGTAGAGATTCTCCCAGTCATAATCCTCGAAATGGATGTTGGTCTTGAAGCGGGAAGCAAGGCCAGGGTTGGCCTCCAAGAAGCCTTTCATCCGCTCCTCGTAACCCGCGCAGATGACCACCAAGTCGTCGCGATGGTCCTCCATGAATTTGGTGATGGTATCGATTGCCTCCACGCCATATTCATCGCGGTCGCCATGATAAAGGGCATAGGCTTCGTCGATGAACAAGACGCCGCCAAGCGCCTTTTCTAAGACTTTTCTCGTCTTGATGGCGGTTTGCCCGGTATAGGCGGCGACGAGCTGGCTGCGGTCCGCCTCGACGAGGTGGCCTTTCGAGAGGATGCCGAGGGCGTTATAAAGCCGCGCGACGATCCTCGCCACCGTGGTCTTGCCCGTCCCCGGATTCCCTAGGAAAAGAAGATGCCTCGTCGTCGTTGGCACCTTTAGTCCCATCATCTTGCGGATGCGGGCGTTTTTTACCTGGCAAACGATGTCTTCGATCTGCGTCTTGACCCCAGCTAATCCCGTTAGGGCAGAGAGCTCATGAAGCGGGTCTTTCAAACGGGCGTTGATGGCGTTGATCTCTTCTTGACACTTCTCTTGTTTCCCCTTTTGAAGCATTTCGGGGTTCAAAAGGCGCAGTCCCCCTAAGTCAAAGGAGTCTTTGGTATAGGTTGCAATCCGCTCCTTAAAGCGGACGCGGATGGTGTTGGCGGGACCGATGGAGAGAATCTCCCCCTGCTCACCTTGTTTGTTTTCTACTGGCTGTCCGATGTAGGAATCGTCAATCATCCGTCTCTCCTTTCAGTTCTTCCATTTCGATGGCCTTTTTTGAAAAAGGCGTTTGTTTCATTGGGCCATAAGCGGGGAGGGGGAAGCCCCTCCGCCGCTTGGCCAGACGCTTGGATTTCCAATGGCATCCAAATTGGATTAGGCAGAACGGCGATTGTTATGGGCTTCTTTCTCTCGTCGCACCAATCCCATGACGATTCCTTCGCGATGATCCAGCAATTCAAGGAAGGCTTCTACCGGGTCGCAGAATCCTTTTTTGATCTCCACTTGGAACCAGAGGCTGATGGAGCCATCCGGACAGCAAGTGCAGCCCTCAAAGGGATAATTGTTCCGATCCTTCAAGAACTCATAGATCACGCGCAGGTCGCTTCGCTTGCCTGGATGGAAGCAAACCGTGATCTCCGCCCGGTTCACCTCTCGTTTTTTGGAGAAGACCGGGTTGAAGTAATGACGGATCTGAATGACCTCGTCCCCTCGAGGGCGAGGGGCGAGGTAAGTGGTCTCATCGAATCCCCAATGCGGGAAGATGTCTCCCATCATCGGGAAGTAGCCTCTTTGTTGGAGGCCTTCGCTAAGCTGAGCGAATCTCACTGATGATTCGCCTCCTTAGCTTTTCCGGCCGGTTTCTCGATGTCCTCTTCGAAGCGATCCGTGATCACCTTGAATTCCATGGACTCGGAATCGGTGAGGATGATCGGGTAGTCGACGTAGATGTCGGAGGCGGCACCGGCCTTGATGGCCTTTATGATGCGGGCCTCTGGGTCTTCGCCCTCCGAGGAGAGGAGACTGCCAATCGCCTGGTCTTCCCCGCTTCCGATCGCGGCGTAGTCATCAATCTCGAGCACACAGCCATCGGTATTGATGAGGAAGAGCTGGTCCTTGTAGATGAAGAGGTAACAGGATTCCGTGTGCTCCAGGTACTTATCATCTTTGAGATAGCCGGCTTCGCGGAGGGCCTTGACGATCTCGGGGACAACCCGTTTGACGACGTAGCGATATCCCACGCGGTTTTGGTAGACGTCGTAATCGGTCACCAAGTCGTCCATGAGGCGGACGATGTTGGCGTCCCTGACGTTACCCACATGGGCCATCAGGCACGCAGGCGTATTCCCGACCTGCCAGATCTTGTAGTTGTTGGGGTTTTTGAGGGTGGATCTCGTTCCGCCTTTCGTCACTTGGGAGTCTGCGCCAACGTAGACCTTCCCGTTTTCTTTAATTGCTACAACCAAACTCATCTCTTATTACCTCCTGTTTGTTGTTCTTGGAGCGGCGCTTGCCGTCTTGATGTGGGGTTGCCGCCGGATCTTGGCGGCTTGGCCTTTTGCTGCTGGGCCCTTGGTGATGGTTCTTTTGCTTTTCACCTCCTTGTTTTGGCCTGACCATTATTCGAGCCAATGTTCCATCATCCATGTAGCAATTCAAATTTCTTCTTTTTTCTTTTCCTTTCGCTCACTTTCTGGGGTTCCCCGGTTTTGGGCGAGGCCCCATATATAGGGAAAAGGAACGCGAAAGGGTGGGTGTTTATGCGAAAAAAGAGGCGTTTTCGAAACGGAACGCCATCTTTTTAATACTTAGTATTAGCTAGCAAAAAAGGCGGTTTTTTAAAATTTTTTTGCCCGCTTTCTTGGTTTTGTGCAACATGCACAGGGTTTCTATATTTTCGGTTTTCAAGACTTGTTTTTCGATTATTGAAATGGGGCCGTCCCATCGAAAAACGAATCGCGATCGCGGATCTCAAAAACCTCGAGGATTGAGGCAAAAGAAAAAGCCCGCAACGGGGGCGAAAAATAATTTGATACTAATATTTTGCCCCAAACGAAAAACTAACGCAAAAAATTGACCGCCATTTTTTTCGGCGGTCAATTTGCTTTCTATTTGAGGACGATTGCCGCGTGGCGTTTTAAGACGAGAGTTTTACCTTCTTCTTTGACGTCACCCAGCTGATGGATGATCTTTTGTCCTTTCGGATCGACCTTCAGGTCGGTGTCCTTCAGGTTGAGGTAGACGCGGATCTTGCCACGGGAATAAGCAAGGGCTTCGTTCAAGTATTCGAAGTCATTGCTTCTAAGGTCTTCTTCTTGATTACGGAGCGCGACCAGTTTCTTGACTTCATTGAGGAGAGAGTTCGGATTCCTTTCCTCTTCCTCGACGGTTGGGTCGCCTTCGATCGTTGGAAGAAAGGTGTGGTCCGCTTTCGAGAAGCCGGCGTTCTTGGAAGAATCCCAGCGCATGGGCGTGCGGGAGCCGGTGCGTTGATAACCACCTTCAAAGGACGGGAGTTTGAGGTTGGTATGGGCGCCAAGCTCATCGCCAAAATAGAGATAAGGGACGCCTGGCATCGTGAAGAGGAAGAGATAGGCGAGGCGAAGCTCTTCGTCGTTGAGGTAATTCGCGATGCGCCACGTATCGTGGTTGCCCGAGATGATGGAAAGGCGTCCTCCCAAAGCCTTATAGGCTTTGACGCGGTCTAAGATGTCCTTAAGGCATTCTTGATAACGCTTCTCGTCGTATTTGTGAAGAAGAGGTGCAGGAGCATCGTCGTGGCTACGGAAGAGCATATGGGAGAAGTTGTCCCAATGATCCAAGACGAAGTCGGAGGAGAAGCCAGCTTTTAAAGACCGCCAGGGATTGCTCCATTCGGAAGTCATATAGAAATCTTTATAGCCATCCTTCTTGAGGTCTTTGAGGATCGTTTGCCAAAGCTCGATGGTCGCGACTTTCTCATCGTCGTTTTTGACGAGGGAATCCGCCATGTCGACGCGGAAGCCATCCACCCCATAATCGAGCCAGAACTTCATGATCTTCTCGAGATAATCTTTGCCCTTGGCTTCCTTATAGGGAATCTGCCATTTGGGCTCGGTGATCTTGTAGAAGCCATAGTTGATGGCAGGCTGATGGACGAAGAAATTGACCATGTAGCAGGCGTGGCGGTCATAAAGCCCGCTCACCATGCGGTATCCTGGCGTCAAATCCCAAGGGTTCTCGTTCCAAATAAAGAGGTCATATTTGTCATTGCGGACCCCTTTGCCAGATTCCAAGAAGTCTTTGTTCTCCCAAGACATATGGCCGGGGACCAAATCCAAGAAGAGGCGCATCCCCAAAGAATGCATCTTCTCAACCAAGCCTTTGAGTTCTTCGTTGGTGCCAAAGCGGGGAGAGACCTTAAAAGGATCTCTCACGTCGTAGCCGCCATCTAGGAATGGCGAATCGTAGATCGGGTTGAGCCAAATGGCGTTGAAGCCAAGCCCTTTGATGTAAGGAAGCTTCTCTTCGATGCCTCTCAAATCGCCAAAGCCATCGCCGTTGGCGTCATAAAACGAGTTGGGGTAGATCTCATAGAAAACGAGGTCTTTGAAGGCGGGGAGTTCGCTCATATGTTTTCTCCTTATTTGCCGAGGCGCTTGTTCTCTTTCTCGGTCTCGGTTGGGTATTTTTTGATGAGGATCTTGTTTTCAAACAAGAAATAGAGGGTGAGGATGATCGGCTCCAAGGCGAAGGTCACCAAGAAGACGATTGAGGTGAAGAGGTCATCGCGGATGCCACGGAGAATCATCACGACGAAGATCACCGCGAAAGCGATGATCGCAAGAGTGTCGGTGATGACGATCTGCAACCTCAAATGGCCATTGTCCCAGAAGCGCTTCCTGGCGCGGTGCTGGAACAAAAAGGCGCCCGAGATCCCCGACCCCACAAGGCAAAGGAAGGTTACGGTGTAATGGATGGCAAAGGGGATCAATTCGCCATTTTTCCAAATGCCATAGTAAAGGATGGCGGAGACGACCGCCAAAAGCATGGTTAGACAAGAAGCGACGAGCCAAAGGATCGTCTTCTGAACGGTCTTGGCCTCCACTTCTTCTTCCTTTAAGGCCTCTTTGACCGCTTCGCGGTAGCCTTGCCCGAACAAATCGGTGAGGAACATCGTGTTGGCGGTGTCGCGGAAGTCTGGCTTCACCTCTTCTTGCTCCACCGCTTGCGGCTCGGGCTTTAAGAACGTGTGGATGTTCGAAATGAAGGAGACGCCTTCGGGCTGAACCGCGAAAAGCTGGGGGGCGTAGCAATAAATTGGATAGGTTTTGAGGATCTTTGAGAGGAGGTCCACCGCCGTTTTGGCGAAGATCGTATCCGCGCCCGAAAGATCCAAGACCAAGTAGTTGGGCTTGGCGCAGAGCTCGCTATAAACGCCTTCGATGAGGTGCAGGAAATTCAAATGCATCTCCTTGGGGAGCTCGCTTCCCGTCAAATAGCGGAGCGCGTTCTCCCTCGCTGGCGAATCGTCGATCACGCCGCCAAGCGGGACTTGGGAGCGGAGGACGTTAAAGGCGAGTGAGGTCGCCACGACCACCGAGATCGGATAACGGTCGCGGTTGGGATTGGCGATGTTGAGGTAGTCCGCGCCATTGACGCGGAAATAACCGATGTATTCGTCTTGGCCTTTTAGTTCCAGAAGGTCGATGACCGTCCTCGCGTTCGTTCCGCCAAGCAAAAGAAGACCGCTCTCATCGTTGTCGAAGGCGATCTTCGATTGGGGATTCCGTTTTGCGTAAAACGAGGCGGAGATCATTAGGCGAGTAAGAATTCTTTCAGGTCTTCCCAGACTTTCTCTTTGCCGTTTTCGTTGTGGATTTCGTGGCGCATGTTCTTGTAGAGGATGAGCGAGACGTCTTTGACGCCATGCTTCTTGTACATCTTCTCCAAGTCACGCGGGCCTTTGCCATTCGCACCGACCGGGTCTTCTTCGCCCGCCATGATGCGGATAGGGGTCTTTTTGTCAATTCGGGCGATGTTCTCTTTCTTATAGAGGGTCGCCAAACCGATGAAGAATTCGCGGAGGAAGCCGCCGGTGTTCACGTGGCCGCAATAAGGGTCAGCGATGTAAGCTCTGATGTTGTCTTCGTTATAGGAAAGCCAATCCAAGCCCTCAAATTCCGGATTGCGGTTTTTGATGGCTTTGGTGAAGCCGCCGAGGGCGAGGTTGGAAAGGGTTTTGTTCGGTTTGTCCCAATTCTTTTTGGAGACGAGCATTTTGCCAAGCGCCTTGGCAAGGCCATAGATTTTGGTCGGGCCATTGGTGCCGAAGAGGACGACTTTGTCGGCAGTGCCCGGGTAGCGTTCCACATAGGACTGGGTCATGAAGGAGCCCATCGAATGGCCCATGATGATCGTGGGGAGGCCGGTCTCCTTCTTCACTTTCTCAAGCTGGAGATGCATCGCGTCGACGTTTTTGGCAAAGGCGCCTTCCGGCCACCTTTCCTGCTCTTCGACGGAGGCGGCGTTTTCGCCTTGGCCAAAGGCATCGAGGATCCAAACGTTGATGCCGGCTTCGGTCAAATAGGTGGCCAAGCCATCATAACGGGAAGCGTGTTCGTTCATGCCCGTCTGCATGACAAGGTTGCGGGTGGCTTTCTTCGCTTTCCAATGGCAGCCCTTCAAGGTTTCGCCTGTGGGCAAAGAAACTTCAAAGATTTCGTACATGATCTATCTCCTGGGTGTTCACCCATTAGTTTAGCACCTCCGTGCGCGGGGAAAAGAAAAACCAAGCAGGATTTCCCCGCTTGGCATTCTTCTTATTTCGAGGCGCCGGTGGTTTGGAAACGATAAGCGTCGCGGCAGGCGTCTTCGACGTTGCGCTTGGCCTTCCAATGAAGTTCATGGAACGCCTTGTCGCAATTCGCGAAGTTGGCGGCGACGTCGCCAGGGCGGCGCGGATCCACCACAAAGGGGACCTTGACGCCGGTGGCCTTTTCAAAGGCGTTGATGAGCTCGAAGACGGACGTGCCTTTGCCTGTGCCGAGGTTATAGGCGACGACGCCCGGGTTCTCAACGATCTTGTTGAGGGCGGCGACGTGGCCTTCGGCGAGGTCTAAGACGTGGATGTAATCGCGGATGCCCGTGCCATCGGGGGTCGGGTAGTCATCGCCAAAGACATGAAGGGTCTTAAGCTTGCCCGAGGCGACTTGGGAGATGTAAGGCATTATGTTGTTGGGGATGCCATTCGGATCTTCGCCAAGAAGGCCAGAGGGATGGGCGCCGATCGGGTTGAAGTAACGGAGCAAGATGACGTTGAGGGAAGGATCGGCTTTGTTGGCGTCTTCCAAGATCCTTTCGATCATGACTTTCGTCTCGCCATAGGGGTTGGTGGCGCCGCCGACGGGGTCGCTTTCGACAAGCGGCACGCGCTTTGGCACGCCATAGACGGTCGCGGAGGACGAGAAGATGATGTTATGGACGCCATATTCCTTCATCAAGCGGAGAAGGACGAGGGTCGAGAGGAGGTTGTTGGTGTAGTACTCAATCGGTTTGCGAGTGGATTCCCCGACCGCTTTTAAGCCGGCAAAGTGAATCACGGCCTCGATGTTCTTCTCTTCCTCGAAGACTTTGCGGAAGCCTTCGTAATCGCAGCAATCCACTTTGTGGAAGTGCGGGCGTTTCCCGGAGATCTTCTCGATTTTGTCGAGGACGTCTTCCTTTGAGTTCGATAAGTTGTCGACTAAGATCGGCTCATGGCCATTCTCCATGAGGGCAAGCACGGTTTCCGAACCGATGAAGCCCATGCCGCCGGTGACTAAGACACGCATTCTATTTCTCCTTTTTCTTCTTTTTATTTGCCGCGGCTTTCTTGGAGGAGGCCAAACGCTTGGCTTCGTCCTTTTCGCTGCGGTAGTTCCTTTTTTCTTCCCGTTCCACGGGTTTGACGAGCGCCTTTTGGGGTTCGTCGTGCATTAATTTTCGCACTTCTTCGATCAAGCGGTCCGACAAAGTTTTCAAAACCTGGGCTTGGGTCGCCATGCGGAAGGCGATGAGGCCTAAGCCGGCCTCGAGATGCTCCCTGGCTTTTTCTTTGTTGGTCTTCTTCTCTTTCTCATAACGCCTTTCGATGTCGTCGACATGGCGTTTCATGAGGGTGGTGTGATTGCGGAGCGCGGTGCTTTCTTGGGTCTTGTAGAAGTCATAGAGGCGGCGTTTGTCGTCGGTGACGTATTTGTCCAATTCAAGAAGCAATGCCATATCGCCCATCGAGAGGGTCTGCTTCATCAAAGTGATAGCAAGGAGGTAGCCGATCTGCTCTTTGTCGTACTTCTTCTTGCTCGGCTCTTTGATGAGCTCGGCCTTCACGTAGTTGTTAACCATGAACGACGTGAGGATCTTTTTGGGGTCGTCCGAGAAGACGGAGAGGGTCGTGTTGACGTAAGAAAGAACCTGCTCCATATAGAGGTCCACGTTGGGGAGCTCTTTGTAATTTGGAAGGGCGAAGGAGGAGACTTCCGCGATCCAAGATTGGAGGCTTTCAAGTTCTTTTGCCATCGCTTACCTCTTCTTGAGTTCCTCTTCCAAGACCTTGGCGACCGCGGCAGGGTTGAGCTTGCCTTTGGAAGCCTTCATGACCTGGCCGACCAAGAAACCTTTCGCGCGGTCTTTGCCGTTTTTGAAGTCGGCGATCGACTGCGGGTTGGCGTCGAGGACGGCGGTGACGGCCTCAAGGACCGCGCCTTCATCGACGACCTGCTTCTGGATGTTGAGGGCTTTCTGAGCCTCTTCCGGAGTCACGTTATTGGCCAAGCAATGGTTGAAGATATCCGCGCACTGCTTGTGGGTGAAGCCTTCTTCTTGGAGGTTGGCGATTTTGGCCAAATTCTCCGCAGAAAGCCCAAATTCATTGATGGAAATGCCGTTTTTGTTGAGATAACCATTCACCTCAACGATGACGAAGTTGGCGAGGCCTTTCGGGTTCTTGACAAGGCTGAGGCCCTTCTCGAAATAGGTGGCCATCGCCAAGTCGGAAAGGATGATCTCAGCATCGGTCTCCGACAAGCCTTTGGCGAGGTATTTCGCCTTCTTGGCGTCGTAGAGTTCCGGGCAGGTATCGATCGCGTTCTGGACGAATTCGTCGGAGAGGCGGATCGGGACGATGTTCGGCTCAGGGAAATATTTGTAGTCGACGGCGTCGGTCTTCACACGCATGAGGACCGTGCGTCCGGTCGCTTCGTCAAAACGCCTGGTCTCCTGCTGGACCTTTTGCCCAGAAAGGAGCAAGGAGTTCTGGCGGAGGATTTCATAATCCAAAGCCGCTTCGATGTTCTTCAAAGAATTGATGTTCTTAATCTCGACCTTGGTGCCGAAAGCCTTTTGGCCATAAGGACGGAGGGAAACGTTGACGTCGCAGCGGAGCGAGCCTTCTTCCATCTTGCCATCGCTCGTGAGCGAATAGACGACGATGTTGCGGATCGCTTCGACGTAGCGCATGGCCTCGGTGCCATTGCGGATGTCCGGACGGGAGACGATTTCCACGAGAGGAACGCCAGCGCGGTTATAGTCCAAGAGGGTGTAATCCAAAAGATGAAGCTGCTTGCAGGTATCTTCTTCCATGTGGATGCGCTCGATCTCGACGCGCTTGGTGCCGCCTTCGCGGGTTTTGATCTCGAGATAGCCATTGCTGCCGATCGGGCGGAACTGCTGGGTGATCTGGAAGCCTTTCGGAAGATCGCTGTAGAAATAGTTCTTACGGTCGAAACGGAGTTCGTGGTCGATCGTCATGTGCAAAGCGTTGGCGACGCGGATTGCGTTGATGACCGCTTGCTTGTTCACGACCGGCATCGTGCCGGGATAAGCCATATCCAAGAGGGCGACTTCGCTATTCGGCGTGCGCGAGAAAGAGTTCGGCGCAGCCGAGAACATCTTGGATTTCGTTTTCATCTCGACGTGGATTTCAAGACCGATGATCGCTTCAAAGTTCATAAGGTGCCCTCCTTCTTGTTGACGGCGCTTAGATTCTCAAGCCCCGTGATCTTCTCGATGGCGCGAGCGCCTTGAAAGAGTGATTTCTCTTCGAAGGCCCTGCCCATCAAATTCACGCCAACGGGTAGCCCATTTTCCAAAAAGAGAGGGACCGTAATGGAGGGAAGTCCGGCGAAGTTGCCAAGGGCCAAATGGTTGTCGGCGATCAAATATTCATTCGAAAGCTTGTCCGAGGTGGCACCAAATTCACGGGCAACGCTCGGGGCGGCGGGGACATAGATGTAATCGAAGTCCGCGAGGATCTCATTGGTGCGGGAGACGATCAGGCTGCGCGCCCTTTGCGCGCGGCGGAAGAGCTCGTCCTGGTTCTCCGCCATAAGGGAGAAGGAGCCGATGACAAAGCGGCGTTTGATGAGCTTGCTGAAACCTTTGGTTCTCGCATTCATCATGACTTCCTGATAGGACTTGCCGCCATAATAGGGGCCGAACTTGATGCCGTCCAAATTGGCGTCGTTGCTGGTCGCTTCGGCGCACGAGATCACGAAGTATGTGGCGTAAATGGATTCGAGGAGCCTTTCTCCAAAGGAAACGATCTCCACTTCCGCGCCTTCTTTCTTGAGGGCCTCTAAAGAAGCGTTGAACTTCGCTAAGACTTCTTTGTCCGAAGTCGAATCGATGATTTCTTTGATGACGGCGAACTTTTTGCCTTTGACGCCTTCTTCCAAAGAAGACTCATATGCTTCGACGGGGCGGAGCGAGGAAGTCGCGTCGCGTTCGTCGCGGCCAGCCAAAAGATTCAGGGCAAGGGCGCTGTCTTTGACGCTGCGGGTGAAATAGGCGACGTGGTCAAGAGACGGCGCAAAAGGGAAGAGACCATAACGGCTGATCCTGCCCCAAGTCGGCTTCATGCCAACAAGACCGTTCAACGAAGCGGGCTTGCGAACCGAGTCGCCGGTATCAGAACCAAGCGAGAAGGGAACGATGTTCGCGGCAACCGAGACGGCCGAGCCGCAGGAAGAACCGCCGCAAAGGCGGGTGTGCTTCGGATCCCAGGGGTTATAGGTGATGCCTTTATGACCGGTGGTTCCGGTGCCGCCCATCGCGAGTTCGTCCATGGTCGCTTTGGCGATCAAGACGGCTTTTTTCGCTTTGAGTCGCTCGATGACGGCGGCGTCAAATAGAGGCACGTAGCCTTTCAAAACGTTGGAAGAAGCCGTGGTCTCGATGCCTTTGGTCGAGAAATTGTCCTTCGCGACAAAAGGAATGCCCCAGAAGGGATTGTCCGCTTCCGGTTCGGTGAGGGTCGAAGCAAAAGCAAGCGCCTCATCTTCAAGGATGAGTTCAAAGGCGTTGTTGTTGTCAGCCTTCGCCCGGGCGAGCGCCTCTTGGGCGAGCTCAAGCGGGGTGACTTTCTTTGCGACGAGCGCTTCGTGGAGCTCGCTGATCGATAAATCCAAGTAACTCATCTTAGCCCACCACCTTCGGCAATTTGATTTGCCCATCTTGCACGTTGCCGGCGTTCTTTAACGCCTCATCGCGGTCCAAAGGCGTCTCGGCGACGTCTTCGCGCAGGAACGAATTCTCACAAGCGAAAGGGAAGGTCATGGGCTCTGCCTCATCCACCCCTTCGATCTTGCCGATCGTCTCCATTTGCTTCTTGAGCGTTTGGAACTCTTCGTAAAGAGTCTTTAATTCCTCGTCGGAAAGCTCGAACATCAGTCGATGCGCGGCATCCTGAAGAACTTCTAAGCTAATTTCTTTCATATCAGTTCACCATTCTAGTTTATCTAGAATCACTTTTCATCAAGACCCGATTTTATTTAGGTGGGAGAGGGCTTCCTCCTCGTCGATCACCAAGACGCCCAAGGCTTTGGCTTTTTCGAGTTTGCTGCCCGCGCCTGGGCCGGCGATGACGACGTCGGTTTTCTTGGAAACCGAGCCTGAGACCTTCGCGCCGATGCCGATTAAGATCTCGGTCATCTCTTCGCGGGAATACTTCTCCAATGTGCCAGTTAAGACGACTGTCTTCTGATAGAAGTACGAGTTCACGTCCACCGTATCTTGGCCAAGGTAGGCAAGGTTGACGCCTTCAAGTTCCAGATGATGGATCATCTCGATGTTCTCTTCATTATGGAAGAAGTCGAAGAGGGATTTGGAGGAGACTGGACCAAGGTCAGGCACCTTCATGTAATCCTCGATCGTGAGGTCGAAGAAGTCATGGATGTGCTTCCAGTGCTGGCAGAGGGTTCTCGCGGTCTTTAGACCAATTTCCTTGATGCCAAGGCCGAAGAGGAGGCGTTCCAAGGATTTGGATTTGGACGCTTGGATGGCATCAAGAAGCGCGTTCATCGATTTGTCGCTCCAGCCATCCAAGGCTTTGATCTCCTCGACATGGTCCATGACGTGATAAAGGGATGGGATGTCGGTGATGAAGCCTTCGTTGAAGAGCTCTTCGACGATCGCGGGGCCCATGCCATCGATGTCCATCGCGTCGCGAGAGGCATAATGGATGATGCCTTCGATCCGGCGGGATGGGCACTTCTCATTCAAGCAATAATGGAGACCCTGGACCTTCGTAAGGGGCTCCCCGCAATCGGGGCAGACGGTCGGCATGACGAAGGGTTTTTCTTCGCCCGTGCGACGTTCCACGATCGGGCGGACCACCTCTGGGATGACGTCCGCCGCCTTGCGGAGGGAGACGATATCGCCGATCATCAAGCCTTTTTCTTTGATGAAATCCTCGTTATTGAGCGTCGCCCTTTGGACGGTGGACCCTTGCACACGGACGGGCGATAAAACCGCGTTCGGCGTGATTCTTCCCGTGCGGCCGACGGTCAGGAAGATGTCCAGAAGCTTGGTTTGGACTTCCGAGGGCGGGAACTTATAGGCGATGGCCCACTTTGGGGTCTTCGCAGTATAGCCAAGAACGGCATAGTCGCGGATGTTGTCGACTTTGAAGACGATGCCGTCAATGTCATAGCCGAGGTTTGGACGCTTCTCGGCGTATTCTTCGGTGTAGGCGATGAGTTCGTCGGCGTTATGGAGGATTCTGCGCTCCTTGTTGGTGCGGAAACCGAGCTCATCGAGAAACCTCAAGGCTTCGGAGTGTTCATGGATGCCAAGTTCTTCGGCGTTCACCAAGTAATACCAATACGCTTCTAAGCCACGGCTTGCCGCGATCGAGGAATCGAGCTGACGGATGGAGCCGGCGGCAGCGTTGCGGGCATTGGCGAATAAGGGTTCGCCTTTGGCTTCGCGTTCCGCGTTCAAACGGTCGAACGAGGCTTTCGGCATATAGACTTCGCCACGGACCTCAAAAGGCCTCGTCTCTTTGACGTGAAGCGGAATCGAGCGGATCGTGATGACGTTTTGGGTCACGTCTTCGCCCATTTGGCCATCGCCGCGGGTGACGCAATACTGGAGTTCGCCATGGTCATAGATCAAGGACATGCCAAGGCCATCGATCTTCATCTCACCCATGTAATCGGGCTGTCTGCCTAATGTAGCGCGAACCGTTTCGTCGAAATGGCGGATTTCGTCTTCGTTGAAGATGTCGCCAAGCGAAAGCATCAGCCTCTTATGGGGGATCTTCTTAAAGGAGGAGGCGACTTGACCGCCGACGCGTTGCGAAGGCGAGTTCTTGAATTTGTAATCCGGGAACTCTTCTTCGAGATGGATGAGTTCTTCCATCAAACGGTCGAACTCTGCGTCGGAAAGCGTCGGATTGTCGAGCACGTAATACTCGTAATTGGCTTTCTCAAGCTCTTTGGTGAGTTCTTGGATCCGCTTCTTCGCTTCTTCTTTTTCCATTAGGCAAGTCCTCCTTTGCTGGCTTTCCTCGAAAGCAATGGGTGGCTGGCGAGCAAGGTCTTCTTCCCCTGCTCTTTGAATTCCACGACGATGATGGAGCCATTGAGCACCGAGGTGACGACGCCTTCGCCAAACTTCTCATGGATGGCGATATCGCCAACACGCCAATCGTTGATGCCGTTATTCGCAGGGCGTTCGGGCTCTGGTTTGGGCTTGGGTTTTTCGAAGGGGTCAATCGCGTCGCCGTCTTCAAAGAAGGAGCTCGACGATTGCTGGGCGACTTTCCGCCAGCCATTGTTCGTGCCGCGGAAGCGTGAGCCATTGCTCCGCCAATTGGTCGCGCCCCAAAGGTTATGGTCTTGATCGGGCGGCAGTTCAACGCCAGCCTCTTTCATAAAGATCGACGGCGCGCCAGCCGAATCGGTGACATAGGAATAGGAAGAGTTGCAGGAGAGATAGAGGTTTTTCCTGGCACGGGTCATCGCGACATAGGCGAGGCGGCGCTCCTCTTCTTCCGCGTCACGTCCGCCTTCCATTCGGGCGCGGTCGGACGGGAAGGTCCCTTCGTTCATGGCGATGACAAAGACGTTATCGAACTCCAATCCCTTCGCGACGTGGATGGTCATGAGGGAAACATAGTTCCCGCCATTCATATCATCCTGGGAAGTGAGCAAAGAAACGTTCTGCAAATACTGCTCGAAGGTGGAGTCCGGGTTGTTGTTGATGTAATGGGTGATGTCGTCGAACAACGCATTCACGTTCGCAATGCGATCCTCGTCCGGGTTTTGATCTTCGGTGAGGTAGTCAAAGTATTTGATGCTCATGACAAAGTCACGAAGGGTTGCGGAATAAACCTCGTAGTTATCCGAGAGTTTCTTCTTCGTGGATTCCATCGCCATGACCATCGCGTTGAGCGCGTTGATCACACGGGTTTTGAGCGCGGTCTTCTCCGCGTCGAGGCTCTTCACGTACTCGTATTCCGAAAGGCCGGCTTGCTTGGCTTCTTCTTTGATGATCTCCAAAGAGGATTCCCCGATGCCACGGCGTGGCACATTGACGATGCGGTCAAAGGAGACGTCGTCTTTCTCGTTGACCAGCAGACGGAAATAGGCGAGGACGTCTTTGACTTCCATACGCTGATAGAAGCGAAGACCGCCGAAGATGCGGTAAGCGATGCCGCGCGCGGCGAATTCGGATTCGAAGGGGCGCGTGACGTAGGAAGAGCGGTATAAGACGGCAATGTTCGAATAGTCGCCACCATTCTTTCTGGCGATGGAAGAGATGCGGTCGGCAACCCATTTGGCCTCCGCTTCTGCGGACATGCCTTTGTAGGCTTCGATCGGCGCGCCATTCTTCTCAGTCGTGTATAAGTTTTTCGGGATGCGCTTCTTGTTGTGGGCAATCAGGCGGTTGGCCGCGTTCAGGATGACGTCGGTCGAACGGTAGTTGCGGTCCAAAATGATGGTTTCAAGGCCTTGATAAGACTCGTTGAAGCCAAGGATAATCTTTTGGTTGGCGCCGCGCCAGGTGTAGATGGTCTGGTCCGGGTCGCCGACGACATAAAGGCAGGTGTCGTCGCGGATCAAAAGGCGCATGAGCTTGTATTGGACGTCGTTCGTGTCCTGGAATTCGTCGACCAAGATGTGGTCGTAACGGTTCTGCCACTTGTGGCGGATCGCATCGAATTCGCTCAAGACGAAGATGGTCTTCAAAAGGAGGTCATCGAAGTCGAGGGCGAACATCGCGTTCTTCCTCTCTTCGTATTCCTCAAAAATCTCAAGAATCTCCTTTTCGTTGGTGTGTCTTGCATTCAAAGAAAGCGAGATGTCCTGAGGGTATTTGCCTTCGGTCTTTTTCCTGCGGATATAGGAGAGGGCCTCTTTGACGATCGAGTCGCCTTTTTTGTAGCCACGGCCGACGCAGATCTCCTTGACCAAGCTTCCCTGATCATCTTCGTCGAAGATCGTGAACGACACCGGGAAACCGATGGCGCTTGCTTCCATGCGGAGGAAACGGGCGCAGAAAGCGTGGAAGGTCGAAACGCTCACGAGATGGGCGACTTCGGGAACGATTTTCCCAGCGCGCTCCTTCATCTCCTTGGCGACTTTGTTCGTGAAAGCGATCGCCAAGATGCGGCGCGGGTCGACGTGAAGCTCGCCGATGAGGTAAGAGATTCGATAGGTCAAGACACGGGTTTTTCCCGAGCCGGCGCCCGCGATGATGCGGACGTATTGGGCCGCGGTTGAAACGGCCTCGTATTGGTTTTCGTTGAGGAGAGAGCGGTAATCCATTGCTTGCTAATCTTACTACGTATGCCCTTTCTTATAAATAAGAAAAGGGCACTTTTTCTTTGTGCATCGTCCAAGATTTTAAGCGACATCCGCTTGCTTACTTCATGGGATTTTGCATTTGGACTAGAATAAGTACATGGCGCTCCTTTCCGAACGGAAAACGTTGACCCAAAACCTCACGTACATGGCTCTGATGGCGGCCGTGAACGTCGTTTTTTCTTTGTTGGCGGCTTTCTTCCCTTTCGGTGCCCTCTTCCTGATGATCTTCTTGCCGGCGGCAAGCGCGATCGTCACCTACTTCTGCAAACCCAAGTTCTATGTGATCTACATCGTCGGGGCGATCGCTTTGTCACTCCTCGTCACCCTCTGGGATTTCCAAAACACCCTTTTCTATACGATTCCCGCCATCATCACCGGCTCGCTTTATGGTTTCTTGAAGCGCATCAAGCTCACGACCGGCGAGAACATCTTTTTGTGCGCCCTGCTCGGGGTCGCCTTCTCTTATCTTGCCATCTTGCTGATTCGGCTTTTCTATCAGGTCGACATGATCGCCTTCTTGCTTCAGCTTATTGGCGCGAAAGGTGATTTGGCCCTCCTCATCGTTCCCGCGGCGATCCTTGTTTATAACCTCATGCAAAAGAGCCTCGCAAACCTCTTCATCCAAGTGGTTTCCGAGACCTTCCGTATCGAGAACAAATACGCCGAAATCCATGAAAAACTATACCCCGGGTTCGCTCTTTTTCTCTTTTTGCTCGTTTTGATCTTTGGGTTTTTCTTCCCGGAAGGCGCTTATTTTTGCCTGGTCGGAGGACTCTATTGGACGACGTTTGCCATTGCTTTCCTCTACCCCAGAAAAACCAAGTGGCTCTATGCCCTGGATGGTGGTTTGGCCTTCGTGGGTTTGATCCTTTTCTATGTCTTTTATCTTCGTTTGGACGTCGCGACGAGGCTTCTCTTGCTCGCCCTGCCCTTCGCGGGTTTTGCATTATCCGCGGTTTTAACGAACCTTTGGTTGTTAAAAAAGGGCGCGACTTCTAAAATGAATCCGCAAGGAAACGACGAATGAAATTTCTGAAGAATTTCGGGCTTGGCCTCTTATACGCCCTCCTCTTCCCCGTCATCTTGGCGGCGGTCGCCGTTTTCGCCGTCTACGGCTTCTTGAGAGGCATCGTCTATTTCTTCATTTATCTCGTCCGCTTCTTCAAAGGCGAGAAGATCTTCGCCGCCTTCCCCGAGGACGAGAAAGCCAAAGAAATCATCGATCGGGCCCGCGGCCTCAAAAAGGAAGAGGCCCCCGCGCAGCAGCAAGCGCCCCAACAAAACATCTACGTGCAGCAGAATTACTATCCAAACCAAGGGCTCCCGCCGCAGGGGCAGCAACCCCAGCAGCCAGGCCTTCCAAACCCTGGTTATCCCCAACAAGGTTTGCCAAACCAAGGCTATCCTCAGCAAGGGATTCCTAGCCAAGGCTATCCCAACCAGCCTTCCTACGGTCAGCCGCTCCCGCCCTATGGCCAGCCACAGTATTATGGCGGCCAACCCTTTCAGCGCGATCAGCTGCCGCCCGGCTATGGCGAGCCAACTCCCGTTATTCCTCAACAGCCGGAGCAAGCCACTCCTCAGCCTGAAGCCATCACACTAAACCGCGAGGTTCCGCCCGTAGAACCCGCCATCGAGAACAAAGAAATGGAAGGAGACGAAGACGATGATTGACGCATTGCTCTCTTTCTTCATCTCTGTAGAAATGAGCGACAACGATCGCCGGGCGCTTTTGATCTTGGTGATCATCCTCCTCGTCCTTTTGTTCATCATCGGTTTGATCGGCATGGGGATCCGCTGGATCATCATGCGTCAGGCGGACAAAGCGGACGGTTTGATGTACGAAGTGACCGTCGCCCACGTCATCAACAATCCGCGCGATTACCGCAAGATGGCGTCGAAAAAGAACTTCCGTCTCTTCTTCCAAAAGTCCCTGATTCCCCTCGGAGTCATCGCGCTCGGCGTTTTGATCTGGGTCATCTATTCCGCCATCGTCGATGGCTGGAACCGCAACATCTTCGAAGAATTCCTCGATCTCTTCTTCTTATGGCATTACGAGGATCCCGACAACTACGTGCAGATCTTCGGCATAACCTTCTTGGCGAAGTGGCCGGCGCCCTTTGAAGACCACCCCGCCTTCCACGTTGAGCATTTGGTCTCCTACATCGTCGTCCCGATCATCGTCGGCGGATCGCTCGCTTATCTCTACCAGGCGCAGGGTTATATGGTTCGCGCGCTCGTGTGCGTGAAGCGTTCCAACGAAGTCTTCAGAAAGTCCTTGAAGGGTTATAACGCCAACACGCTCGATCCGAATTCGGTTCCTTACGATCCAAGCCTGCACTCGGCAAACGATTCCAACAAGCTATAGAAGAAAACCTCGGCAGCGCCGAGGTTTTTAATCTTCGAAGTAGTTTTTCGATATGTTCCAACCCAAGAAATAAAGGAGCGTTCCCAAATTGGCTATCACCAAGCCGATGATCGAGAGGACCGCATTATCCGGTCTGCGGAATATGGAGACAACCCCCGAGATTGTTTCGGCGAGGAAAACGATCAAAGAAACGAAGGCGAAGAGCCCAACGGCCTGCACCAACGCGGTCTTATGATTCGCATAAGAGAAGCCGGCGATGGCCGCGAGCATATCGAATAAGCCAATCGCGAAGAGGAAGATCATCAAGAAGATGATTTCCGTCAAAGAGATGTTGAGGGTGTTGGCGTCCGGGGCTACCCAAAGAACAATCATCAGGGCCGATAACCCAAAAAAGCCAATGCCCGTAATGATCATGATCACCGAAGCGATCCGCATAAGGGAATAGCCAACACGAACTTTCTTCGGATAGAGGGATTCTTTTTCTTTTGCCTTTGCCATAGTTAGAACACCTGTTCGATGATTGCCCAAACAACAAGGGCAAGCATGATGAAATCAAGCGCGAGAAGCACGAAGAAAATACGCCGTCTTGCAACTTTCTTCTCTTCGGGGAACATTTCGTCGTTCCGCAGGTTCTTTTCGCTCGTTTTCTCTGCCATATCAGTATTTCAAGTTGCTGGAAGTGCGCGGATAGGGTTCGGTGTCACGGATGTTGGCGACGCCGGTGATGTACATAAGGAGGCGGTCGAAGCCGATGCCGAAACCAGAATGGACGCAGCCGCCCCATTTGCGGAGGTTGAGATACCATTCAAGGCCTTCGGTGTTGCCGAGTTTATCCATCTTGGCCTTCAAAACATCGTAGTTGTCTTCGCGCTGAGAGCCACCGATGATCTCGCCTTCGCCCGGAACCAAGCAGTCCGCGGCGGCGACGGTCTTTCCATCGGCGTTTTCCTTCATGTAGAAGGCTTTGATCTCTTTCGGGTAGTCGGTTAAGAACATCGGGCCCTTAACGACTTCCTCGGTAAGGTAACGCTCGTGCTCGGATTGAAGGTCCATGCCCCATTCGATGTTCTTGTTTTCGAAGGGATGGCCTTTCTTCACCGCTTCCTTAAGGCGTTCGATGCCTTCGGTATAGGACATGCGGACAAAGGGTTTCGCCAAGACGGCTTCGAGCTTCTCGATGGTGCCTTTGGCGATGAACGTGTCAAAGAATTTCATTTCGTCCGGGCAGTTGGCGAGGATGTAACGGATGCAGAATTTGATGGAGTCTTCCATGACGTCCATGTCGTCGCTTAAATCCGCGAAGGCAATCTCTGGCTCGATCATCCAGAATTCAGAGGCGTGACGGGTCGTGTTCGACTTTTCGGCGCGGAAGGTCGGGCCAAAGGTATAGACCTTTCCAAAGGAAAGGGCGAACGGCTCAACGTGAAGCTGGCCAGAGACGGTCAAACTGACCTTACGGCCATAGAAGTCGTTGATCGGATCTTTCGCGTCGGTGATGACGGTGAAGGTCTGGCCAGCGCCTTCGGCGTCATTGCTGGTGATTTCCGGGGTGTGGACGTAGACGAAGCCGTTGGACTGGAAGTATTCATGAACCGCGAGGGCAAGCTTGCTGCGGACGCGATAAAGCGCGTTGAACGTGTTGGTGCGCGGACGCATCGGGGCGATTTCGCGGAGATATTCAAGAGACATCCTCTTCTTCTGAAGCGGATAGTCTTCCGCGACGTCGCCAAGAAGCTCGACTTCGCTCGCGTGGAGTTCGAAGGGCTGCTTCATTTCCGGCGTCAAAACGATCTCGCCGCGAACCGCAACGCAGGCGCCGGTCAAAATGTGGCCGACTTCCGCGAAATTGGCGAGTTTTTCATCATAAACAACTTGAATCGACTTAAAACACGAACCGTCATTCACTTCCAAAAAGCCGATGGCTTTGGAGGAACGGTTGGTGCGAACCCAGCCTTTTAAGAGGCACGGATTCTTTTTGGTAAGGTCTTCATTGGCCTTAAGGCTCTCAAAGAGAGACTGGATGGTTGTAGCTTTTTCTTGCATAGCCCAATAAGTATAGGCGTGATTTCGTCTCTTTCCTAGCAAGGGAAGAATAAAAAATATTCTTCAGGCAAAAAGAAAGTCCGGTTTCCCGGGCGAATCTCATTCGAATTTGTCCCACTCGTCCAAGCGCCAGTTGGGATCGACGCCTAAGGTCAATGGGGCGAAAACCTTGCGCACGTAGAGCTTCTCCGCGACTTTGGCGATCATCGCCGCGTTGTCGGTCGTGCACCAAAGAGGCGGGATGATGAGCTCGATGGACGTCCCCTTCACCTTCTTCTGCATCTGATCGCGGAGATAGGAGTTCGCGGAGACGCCGCCCGCCAGAACAATCTGCTTCACGCCATAGTTTTTGGCGGCGCGCATCGCGCGGTCGGTGATCATGCCGACGGCGACCCGCTGGAAGGAGCAAGCCATGTCATCGATGTTGACCACCTCACCCTTCATCTTCATGGTGTTGACCATGTTGATGACCTGGGTTTTGATGCCCGAATAGGAGAAGTTATAGGTATCGTGCGGCATCTTCGGACGATGGATGGGATAAACCGGTTGGCCAAGCTTGGCGTGTTGGTCGATGGGGAGGCCGCCCGGATAAGGCAAGCCGAGGACGCGTGCCACCTTGTCGTAGCATTCGCCCACCGCATCGTCCAATGTCTCGCCGATGATCTCGAAATCGAGTTCGCCCTTCATGATGACGAGTTCGGTGTTGCCGCCGCTTACGACGACGCAAAGCATCGGGTATTTGAATTCACCTACGTATTGGTTTGCGTAAATATGGCCCGCCAAATGGTGCACTGGGATCAATGGCTTCTTATAAAGCATCGCGAGGGTCTTCGCGGCCTGTAAGCCAACGTGGAGACAGCCGATGAGGCCAGGGCCGCGGGTCACGGCAAAAGCATCGATGTCTTCGAGTTTGCACTTCGCCTGACGCAAGGCCTCGGTCAGGCAAACGGTGATGTTTTCGGCATGGAGGCGCGAGGCGATCTCCGGCATGACGCCGCCATATTTCTCGTGAACCGAGATCTGCGTGGCGACGACATTGGCCAAAAGCTTTCCATCTTCGGTGATGGCGACTGCGGTTTCGTCGCAGCTGGATTCAATTGCTAAGATTCTAGTCATTGACGATGCTCCTCACCAGGTAGATGGCATCCTCGCCATCGTTGTAATACGCCTTCTTTTCCTGAATGGTTTCAAAGGCGTGTTTTTTGTAAAAACGCTGCGCATTCGTGTTGGATTTGCGGACTTCTAGAGTCAAAAAGGACACTTCGTCCGGTTGGGATTTCAAGAACTCGACGAGCTTGCCCATGAGCCTGGTTCCGACGCCTTTCTTGCGGAAGGATTCCTTGACGGCGATCTGGTTGATCGTCGAGGAATCAAAGGTCACCATGAAGTCGACGAAGCCGACGACAAGGGAATCCACCGTGGCGACCAAAATGTGCCCAAAGGGATTCTCGTGAAGCTCGTAATGGAACTGCTCTTCGGTATAGGAATCGTTTGGGAAGCACTCCTTCTCGATGTCCATGACCTGAGACATATCCGCGGAAATCATCTCGCGAACGATGATCTTCATCGTGGAGGAACCGGAGGAATCTTTGAGGTAAACGGGCTTTGCGCCAAGCGGCTCAGCCAAGTTGCGTTCCACGTTGGCCTTCGAAAGATTCGTAAGCACGTCGATGCTCTTTCCTTCTAGGCCTAAGTAGCCCAAGTCACCGGAAAGAACGTAATCCGGATGCTCCGCGATGTATTCCAGCAGAGCGGGATTATCCATGATGCCATCTTCGCGGATGGTCGTTTCGCCTTGATAGACGCCGACATAGCTCCGTTTGCTCCTCGCATTGGAGATGCAGATGGTAGGCCGATCTTCGTCTTTCATGACCTCAAGTGAAGAGACCAAATAAAGCGGCACGTTCAACGCGAAAACAACGGTTTTGGCGATCGTTAACGCGATGCGGACGCCTGTATAAGAACCCGGTCCTTTGGTAACCGCGACAAAGCCGATGTCTTCTTTGGAGATGTTGTTCTTTTCTAAGATCTTCGCGATTTCGTCGACCATCAGCTCCGACTGGCGCTGATTGGCGGAATATTGGATCTCGTCAAGGAGTTTGCCATCTTGGCTAATGCCAACGGCCAAGGCGGAATTGGAGGAATCCAGCAATAAGCCAAACATCATTTTGCCTCCTTTAGTTTTGCGATGAGGGCGTCAAAACGATCCCCATGCGCCTCGAAAGCGAGGCGGCGCTTATCCCCGCCCAAGTTGTTGATGGTGATCTCAAGATAATCATCGGGAATGAGCTTTTCGATATACATCGGCCATTCGATCAAGCAGACGCCATCGCCTTCGATGTATTCGTCCAAACCGATCTCGATGTTTTGGTTTTCCAAGCGATAAGCGTCGATGTGATAAAGCGGGATCCTGCCTTTGAAATAGCACTTCATGATGTTGAAGGTCGGCGAAATGACTTTCTCGTCGATCGAGAGCCCTTCGGCCACGCCGCCGGTGAAGGTGGTTTTGCCCGCGCCAAGGTCACCCTTCAAAAGGACGACGTCGCCGCGCTCAAACAAGGGAGCAAGGCGCTTGCCGAGTTCCTTGGTTTCTTCTTTGCGTTCTGTAATGACTTCGTATTCCATAGCCTTTAAGCGTGCCGATTATACCACCCTTAGGGTGAGGGAAAACAAAAAGCGCGAATGCGCTTCTTATTTTTCTTAGATTTGGGGCCGATTCCGATCTAAGAAAGTTTGGAAGAGGCGTTCGATCTCCGCGTTTTGGAAAGGGAAGGCGCGTTGATCGATCAGGCGCAGGACCTCATCTTTCGTTTTCTCGATCTTCTTGCGGAGCTCTGGGGAATAGCCATAGTGCTCCGCGTTATGGGCGAACTCCCTCTCGTCTAAGGTCTTCTCGACCATGTCGGGATAAAGCTTCACGTCCAAATCGTAATCGATGTATTTGAGGTAGCCTTGGTCATCGATGGTCGGCGTCGCGATGTTGACGTAGTAGCAGATGCCGCCACTTTCTTTGAACATTGCGATGACATTCATCCACTTCTTCTTGAAAAGCAGGAAGATGGCGGGCTCTTTGGTCATCCATCTGCGGCCATCGCTTTCGACGACGGCGGACATCCTCGAAGCAAGCGCCCAATACTCGTCGGTCTCTTCCACGAGGAAAGCCGGCGACCATTTGCGGTGCAGTTTGCCATCATGCTTGTACGCCTGGACCTGGCGCCAGTCTTTGAAACGATGATCGGTGTTCATAAATACGTGCGGAGAAGGCTAAGCCTTCCTTTCTTCGCACCAATTGTAATGCACCAAGGGCAATTTGGGCATAGAAAAAAGGGGAACGCGTCCCCTTTTGTGCTCATTTGTTGAAGAGCGTCGCGAGGTCTAAGACCTGATGGATGTTCGCCTTGAAGGTCTTGGTCGGGCCCGGATTGAACGGTTTTTCCATCGGAATGACCATCAAGGAATCTTCATACCCCATCAAGAAGTGCGTGCGGCCTTCCTGGATGGAGATGGCGAGGTCGACCAAGACTTTGTCGGTCTCGATCTGTTTGAAGGCCTCCTTCATCTCGTGGGTGATGTAGGAGCGTTCGCTTTCATCGCCCCAGATGGTGAAGCGCTTGTTGTCTTCGATGATGTGGATGTCGCCAAGAGCGGTCGGCGGAAGCGCGCGTTTGTTGCCCTTGAAGTAGACATAGATGCCACTGCCCTTATACGTGTTGGGCGTGCGGAGGTCTTTGCCGACGAAGGCGGTCTCTAAGGCCTTGGCGCCACGGACCTGGGCGGCGCAGTCAATGAGGGCGCAGTCCATGCCTTGGTAATTGAAGTTCACGCTGTAGCGGGAACCGATCTTGTAGACGTCTTTGTAAAGCTTATTGGCTTTGAATTCCTCTTCGGTGAGCTTCATCTTGAGGTCGCCATGGAAGCCGGTGACTTCGTCGTGATCGAAGACGTAGGCATAGACCTTGTCATAGAAGAAGTTGAAGTAATTGCGGATCCATTCCTCGCTCTTTTTGCGGAAGAGGATGGAATAGGTGAGAAGAGCGACGATCGCGACGCCCGAGCAGCCGAGGGCGATGGCGAGGGTATAGTTCTTCAAGGCCTCGACCAAGGTCGGGACGAGCCAACCGGCGAGCAACAAGATTAGCGCAGCGCCGCTGACGGCACCTTTGATCGTGTTGTGCTTGCGGTAGGTCTTCAAGAAGGTCTGACGGTGATCGTCGACTTCTTTCAAACCATCGGTCTCGTATTCGTAAGAAGCGGGCTCCGGCTCGGGTTCGGGCTCAGGTTCGGGTTCCGGCTCCGGCTCGGGTTCGGGCTCCGGCTCTGGCTGAACGGGCGAGACAAAGGGGGTTGCGTCGGCAAAGTCGTCATCGACTTCTTCGACGGGCTTGGCCTCTTCTTTGGGCTCGACGACCTCGAGTTTTTCCTCTTTGGGTTCTTCTTTGACTTCGAGGACCTCGACCTTTTCTTCCGGGGCGACCTCTTTTTGTTTCGCTGGCGCCTTCTTGGCGGCGGGCTTTTTGGCCGCGACTTTCTTGGCGGCGGGTTTCTTCGCGGCGGTTTCTTTCTTTTCCGCGGCGGGTTTCTTCGCGGTCTTCTTCGTTTCGGCCGCGGCGAGTTTCTTAGCTGGCATGGTCTACCTCCATGTGTTCAATGAAATATAACACCTTTACAGGTGTAGACAAACAAAAAGAGCGCTTCCCAGGGTTTGGGTTGCGCTCTTAAGGACTCTTTTAACGACCTTGGGCAGGGAAACGGGCGTTGATGTTCGCCAAGGGGCCATAGGCCGCCATGATGACGGCGAGAGCAATCGCGCCGGACACCGGGATGTAAATGGCGTTATAGGTAAGCGCCCCGACAAAGTCGACGCCATAGACGATCATCGAGGAAGCGGTCGAACCGATGAAGCGGATGAGCGTGGCGAGGATGCCGCCGACAAGAAGGAAGACCTCGCCTTTGAGGTTATAGCTCTTCTGCCCCTCGCCAAAGATGAAGGAACGAAGGAAGCCAAGGACCATGACCGAGCCAAAGCCAATCAAGTAATCGAAGGGGTACGTGGCAAAGCCATAGCCATCCGTAAGGCAGGTGATGAGGCCATAGACAAGGCCGCCGCAGATAAGGCCATGCGCCGGTCCGCGGCGAAGCGCGATCAAGAAAAGCGGGAGCATCTGGAAGTTGATCGAGCCACCGCCAGTCGCAATCGGCAGCTTGATGAAGTTCAAGACGAAGGCCGCGGCGATCAAAACGCCATCTTCGGCCAAGTCACGGACGGTGAACGGCTTTTTGGAGACGCTCGCCGAAATGGCAAAGGCGAAGCCAAAGGCCACGAAGACCATCGACAAGGCGTCGGCCCAACCGACTTTGACGCTCTTGAAGCCATCGTTATAAGAGAAGAACTCCCTCGCAAGGACAAGCATCGTGAGCGCCAAAAGGAAAAGCATGGCGGACGCGACGTCGAAATTCTCGTTGATCTTGTGGAGCGCAGCGCACGCAATGGCGGCAACAAGCAAGCCAAGCGTGATGTACATGCTCCAGTTGTAGGCGTATCCGCTGCCGAAATAATCCCAAAGATGGATCTCCAATTTGGTACCGTCTTCGAGCTTGGCGGTGACGATCGTGCCAAGCAAAGCAAGGATGGCGATCACGCCGCATCCCGCGGCGATCGCCCAGCTGAATTGTTTTAAGAAACCGATAAATTGACCCTCAGGTTTCTTGGTTTGGGTTTCGTTGTCCATAAAAATACCTCCAAGGACTACGCACCCGGAGGAAAACAGTTGGTTTTTCTACCTCCGCCAGCATTATCTGGATCAGGTGTGCCGTCGAGCTGGAACACAGCTCCTCTCAGCCGACTGTTGGTCAGCTCCGGATGTCATCAATTGTAGGATGTTAAATCCGCCAGTCAATCGCTTTTAAGCCTTGTCCGACGAGGATGGCGTTGCAGCGCGAAAAGAGATGCTCGCCAAACCAACCACCGCGGTTGGCGGACAAAGGAGAAGGGTGCACCGCCTTCAAAACGCGGTGCTTCGGATTCTTCACAAAAGGAATGAATTTCTTCGCAAAACCGCCCCAAAGCATAAAAACAATGGGTTGATCCAAGGTGTCGAGATAGCGCATTACGTCGGCGATGAATAGGTCATATTCTTCCCGCTTATGAGAGAGGGGCGAATGGGCTCTGACGGTCAAATAGGCGTTAAGCAACAAGACGCCTTGTTTGGCCCAAGGAGTCAAATCGCCGTTTTGAAAATCCATCTTGATGCCGAGGTCGCCTTCCAACTCTTTGTAGATGTTTTGGAGGGACGGCGGGAGCGGGGTTCCTTTGGGAACGGAAAAAGAAAGCCCCATCGCTTGGCCAGGCTCGTGGTAAGGGTCCTGGCCAATGATGACGACCTTCAAATCTTTGGGATCGGTGAGCTTAAAAGCGTTATAAACGAGGTCACGCGGCGGATAGATCGTCTGCGAAGCGTATTCATGGTCAAGGAAAGAATGAAGCGTAGCCGAATAAGGCTCGCTCTTCACTTGATCAAAAAGCGGCTTCCAATTCGCGATCATTCGAGGGTGAGGGTGGCAAGCGCCTGATCGGCGAGCTCTTTGAGGTCCGCGAGCTGCTCTTCCTTGGCGACCGAACGAATGGTGAAGGTCTTCTCCAAGAACTTGTTGCCCGGAAGCGGATCGAGGATGGCGTGCATGCATTTGGCGGCCGCCGGCGACCAAGAGCCGTTCTCGACGATGCCGAAGGTGCGGTTCTTGATGAGGTGATTGGCCAAATCGTGGAGATAGTCCTCCATTTTCTGGAAGACGCCGAGGTTATAAGTCGAGCTAAGCAAGAGGATCGTGCCAACGCGGAAGGCCTCGCCAACAAGGACGGAGGAATCCGTTTTGGAGACGTCATAAAGAGCAATGTTCTTCACGCCGCGGAGCGCGAGTTCTTTCGCCAAAACCTCCGCCGCATTGGCGGTTCCGCCATAGATGGAGCCATAGACGATCAAGACGCCGTCTTTGTCCTCTGGCTCATAAGCGGCCCATTTGGCGTAGACATCGATGATTTCGTCCAAATGCCCTTCATAAACAGGCCCATGAAGCGGGGCGATGCGGGCGATGTCCAAGGTCGCGGCCTTCTTCAAAACACCCGTGACTTGGACGCCATATTTGCCGACGATGTTCGCATAGTAACGACGCGCTTCGGCGAGGTGCTTCTTCACGAATTTGCAGCCGCATTCCACGACGTTGCCGCTTAAAGCGCCAAAGGTGCCAAAGGCATCCGCGCTGAACAGGGTCTTCGTGGTTTCTTCGTACGTCATGATGACTTCCGGCCAATGGACCATCGAAGCCGCGATGAAGCGGAACGTGCGCTTGCCGGTATTGAGCGTGTCGCCTTCTTTGACGACTTGGACGTTGCATTTGAGGTTCGGAAAGAAGTTCTTGAGGAACATCGAAGCCATCTGCGAAGTCACGATGGTGACGTTCGGATAGCGGAGCAAGAGGTCGCCGATGTTGGCGGCGTGGTCCGGCTCCATATGATCGACGATCAAATAATCAAGCGGGCGGCCCGCGAGGAGGAATTCAAGGTTCTCAAAGAAGACTTTGCTGACGGCTTCGTCAACGGTGTCCAAAAGGACCGTCTTTTCGTCTAAGAAAAGATAGGAGTTGAAAGAGGCGCCGTTCTCAAGGGGATAGATGTTCTCGAAAAGCGCCAAGCGGCGGTCGCTTCCACCAACGTAATAAAAGCCTTCGTCTAACGGAAATTCACAGTGCATAAATGTCACTCCTTAACTTTGTTATTGTACCCCAAGAGAGGGGCTGGTTTCACGAAAAGAAAAGAGGGCGATAGTTTCGCCCTCTTCGGGATACTTACTCTTCCTCGGGCGCGTCGCCTTTGGAACGGCCTTTCTTGGCCATGACGTCGTCGACGAGCTTCAAGGCGCGGCGGAAGGAGAGGCCGCTCTTGATCTTGAAGGTGAGCGGGATGTCCGCAAACTTCTTCGAGTTGTTCGCGATGACCGGGATGGTCGTATCGGCGTAATCTTTCGGGTCCAACGCGTAATTGACGCGAAGATGCTTGCCCGTGATCGTGATGAAGATATAGCGCTCGCGGTGGGCAGAGAAGGTGCAGCCCGGGATGGAAAGACGCGGGTTGAGGCCATAGGAAGCGATGTAGTCGCGGAGTTCGTTGTATTTGTCCTGAACTTCCTGCGGCGCGGCCTTCATCTTGTCTTCGAACGGAGTCTTATCTTTCTTGCCTTCGGTCGGATGGGAAGGGCCGTCGGTCGCTTCAGGGGCTTCGTCTTCTTCAACCTCTTCTTCCTTCGGTTCTTCGACGGGAACGATGACCGGCTTTTCTTCCGCCTTCATCGGCTCCGCTTCTTTGACGACCGGCGCGGGTTCAGCTTTCTCTTCCACGACCGTCTGTGGTTTTTCCGGAGCGGCTTGCTGCACGACGGGCTTCGGTTCTTCTTTTACGGGAGCCGGCGCTGGCGCAGGCGTTGGGGCTGGCGCAGGCGCTGGAGCGGCTTGAGCAGCCTGTTCCGGCGGGAGCGTGACATAAACATTGGTTGGGCCAAGTTGGAGCTTAGCGAGCTCTTCGCGGATGATTTCGCGTAATCTTTCTTCGGTCATATCTTCGTCCTCCAAACCGTCGATGAGAATTTCATTCCCGCTTTCTTTGGGTGCGGGTTCCTTTATGGCAGGCTGCACAGCGGCAACCGGAGATGGGATGGTTTCGATCGGCTTTTCTTCCTTCGTCCGTTCGGGAATCAAACGGCGGATGACACCGACCAAGGAGCAGACTAAGCCAAAGAGGCTTGCCACCAACAAAACGAAAACGAGGATGGTCGCAGCAATCTCCATTTTCGCCGAATAGCCAAGGGTATAGAGAATCCCGCCAAAGGCGAGTGCGGCGGCACTCAACAAAAAGAAGAGCCCGCCAAGGATGGCATCAGGCTTCCTGCGAATCGCGGCGACGACCGCAATCGCGATGAAACCAAGCGCGGCGGTCGCGCTGCCGATGGCAACGATCGCGCTGAGCGGCTCCAACGCATTTTGAAACGAATGGACATAAATCTCGTACGCGGCCTGATAGGAAAAATCCCCACTCACCGGAACAAGACCCATCAAATAACCGACAAAACCAGCCAAGACGGCGACGATCAAGCCAATGACGCCAAAAATGACTCCCTGCTGTCCTGGAACTTTCTTATAAGTTTCCGAAAACGCCATTTGTCCCTCCTTTATTTGCAAAATAAATTGTAGTCCAATTCTGGAGCGAAACAAGAAAAAGGGGGTACGTACCCCTTATTTTCTCAAAAACCCCTATTAAAATTCCTTGGTTAAGGTTTCCGACAAGGCATCGATGGAGCGCTCGCCATCGAGCTTTCCATAACCATAGGCCGCATAGACGAAGGGGATGCCTGCCTTTTTGGCAGCTTCCCGATCCATGACGGTATCCCCGATGTAAATCGGGCTTTTTAAGCCATGTTTCTCGACGATCGCCTTGATGTTGTCCCATTTGCTTTTGCCATAACGATTGTCGAGGTAGTCCTCCACCTCTTCTCTCCCGCCATAACAGGAAAAGAAGGTGTCGATATAGCCCGCCATGCAGTTGGAGACGATGAAAAGGCGGTATTTCTTTGCGAGTTCCTTAAGAAAGGTTGGCCCGGGCAAGAAAGTGTCGTCCCAAGTCGCATGGGATGCGATATAGGCGGTTTCTTCCGTAGAGGCGATCGCGATTCTCCGGAACGATTCCTCGCCTGGAAGCTCGGGGAAGCAAAGCGCGCCGATCTCGGCCGTGGTATGGCCGGCATAGGTGCGGAAATCGTTCTCGTCGATGACGCGGTTCCAGCCATAGCGGGCGAACGTCTCATTCCAAGAAGCGGTAATCGGCTTCGCCCAGTCGACGAGCGTGCCATCCATGTCGAAAATCAATGCATCAACCATACGCGGAGATTTTAAGTCAGCCTCCTAGCACAAACAATAAATGAGTTTTTGTCGAAATGTTCAAAAAATGCCGCCGTAGGCTTGAAAGAAAGCCCTTTTCATACTATATTCAATGAGCCGTCGCCCTTTACCCCCTTTAAGTGCGATGGTGGCGCACCACTTGGTTCGTCATAAAAACCGCCAGACTCCCCCCTGATATCTGACGGTTTTCTTTTTTTCTGTTTGATTTTGAGGCTTAGGCGTCGATGTCTTCGTCTGGACGGCGGATCGGCGTGTAGGTATAACCGGCAAGCCAAGGGCCAACGTGGCAGCCGGAGACCGGCGACATGATGACCGCCTCGTGATTGGGCGCAAAGCCAGCCTTCTTCTCCATCTCTTCCAAACGGTCGAGCGGCGTGGTCGTCGTATAGACGTGGGCAAGGACATAATCTTCCGGCTTACGATCGCCGACGATCTCGCGCATGATTTCCATCGTGCGCTTCAAGGCGTTGCGGATGCCCATCTTATTCTCCAACGCGACGATTTCGCCAGCGCGGTTGAAATGGAGGACCGGGCAGATGCCCATGAGCTTGCCAAGATAGGCTTTGCCGCCTTTTAAGCGACCGTTATAGATGAGGTAATCAAGTTTCTGGACGACGCCGATGAATTCCTGGTGGCGGATCATCCAGTTGATTTCCTTCACGACGTCTTCGGTCTTATAGCCCTTCTCGAAGAACTCGACCGCTTTGGCGGCCAAGAAGCCTTCGGGCAGCGAGCAGATCTTCGAGTCGATGACCGTGATCTTGAGCTTTTCCTCGAATTCTTTGGCGACGAGGTTGATGAAGTTGTAGGTGCCGCCAAGATAGGAGTCGATGGCGATGATGAAGACTTCCTCTATCCCATCATCGATGGCCTTCTGGAAGTGCCTTGAAACTTCCTCGTAGGTCGGGACCGCGGTGGTCGGCAAATTGCCTTTGACGTCAATGACGCCGGCCAATTTGGCGTACATATCGACCGGATCAAGATCGAGGCCTTCCAAGTATTCTTTGCCTTCGAAGACAAGGCGGATGCGGATGATGTCGATGCCGAGTTTTTTATAACGCTCCGGCGCATATTCCAAGCAGCCGGTCGAGGTGCACATGACACGGATTTTTTTCATGGTTTCTCCTTAAGGGTAAAAAGGGCTAGCAACATTTAAGCACAAATAAGGCCCGCAGAAGTAGCAAACTCGCTAAAATTGTCTTATGCCCACCGACTACATCAAACAAATTCGCAAAACCATCGGACATGACCCGCTTCTCGGGGTTGGCCTTGGGGTTTTGATCTTCAACGAAAAAGAAGAGATTCTCTTAGAGAAAAGAACCGATAACGGCCTTTATTGCCTCGTTGGCGGAGGCGTCGACCTCGGCGAAAAAGTGATCGAAGGCGCCAAACGTGAGATCAAAGAAGAGACCGGCCTCGACATCGAGGAACTCCATTTCATGGGCGTAAAAAGCGGCGAAGAGCAAAAGCTTCTCTACCCCAATGGCGATCTCACCTACTACGTCGATTTCTATTTTCATTGCCACATCGATAGCCGCAAGCAGACCCCAAAGATCAGCGATGGAGAATCCACCGAGCTTCGTTTCTATCCCTTAGACCAACTCCCGCCGGAAGAAAAGCTCCTCCGCGGCACGAAGGAGCCAATCGAATATTACCTAAGTGGCAAGAAAGAGCCTTTCATTGACTAAATCGAGGCCACGTTCCCCATATAAATGGGGAGCCCATTCGAATCATAGATGCAATAAACAAACGGCTGATTGAGTTTCACTTGGTAAGTGCCGTTGACGGGAGCGGCTGAAGTCGCTCCATAGCCGGACGTCACCGTAACGGAAACGATCTCCGTGCCGTCTTCTTTGAAGGAGATGGCGTTTTTCTGCTTGCTGAAATCGAGCCAAAACGACTTGTCTTCGTTTTCGTTGAAGATGGCATCCATCGGATTCCCATAGGGGACAAACGCCGAAGGAAGGAATGTCTCTTTCAAACACTTCGTGAAGTCGGTTTCCGCCGTTGCGGTGAACTTCGGGACCGAAAGTTCCACCGCATAGGAATCCTTGAGGCGATGGCTTTCATCGTCATGGAGGAAATCCGCATCGCCCAGGAGGTCAAAGATGTTATCTTGCGTCGATTTCGGAACGAGGTATTGGATCGACATCAAATTCGCGTAATAGTCCCGGACGGAGACATATTTGTCGTATTCATAAATCGCGCCGCGGTAAGTGTGCTGCATGTAGGTGACGTTCTCTTGAATCGTGCTTCCATAAAAGGACGCTCGGTAAGAATCGTTGGTGCTGAAAGCGCTCGCCCATTGGTTGTTGAAATACATGGTCGTCACGAATTGAAAGGCCGTCTCCGGCTTCACGTCAAGGAAACGGGCGTCAATGAAGCCATCGCGTCCGGCTTTGGCGTTCGCCCAGGAAGCAACGCGCGCCACATCCTCTGGGTTCTGGTAATCCAATTGATACGCCTCGCAATAACGGCGGCTCATTTCGGTGACGAAATCCGGATTGGGGGTAAGCTTGCCTAAATCAGGGCGGCCATCATCGAGGAAGACGCCATTATAGATTTGAAGCGTGCCTTGCTCTTGATAGAAATAGTCACTCAAATAGGCGCTTCGGAAGTTGGCGGCGCGGAGCGTATAATCACCGCCCAACAAGGCGTTAAACTCCTCCCGTACATTTTCTTTTTGGGTGCCCAAGGAGACCAAATCCAAATTCAGGTAGAGCGGAAGGGGCGCAAAGCCGAAGTTGCCCTTCTTCTTTGTTGCTTGGTAAATCTTGTTCGAAAAGCTCAGCACGCCCTCTTTATAGGCGTTACTCACCTCTCTTCTCCGATATTGGGTGCCATCAGGGTAAGTAATGCTATTAAGGGATTTAAAACTCGAGGCTTCGATGTCCTTGGCTACGTTGGCGGAGAAGCTTTCGCTGTTCCGCCTGAAGCTCCGCTCGGTCTCGAAGGTCGTGCCAGTAACGAGCATCGCCCCTGCCACGACGATCCCGGTGACCAAAACGATTGGAACGGCAATCAAAACGCCCTTGCTGATTCTTTTGCCAAGCATGCCGTCATGGGCTCGTTCCGGACGCTTCAAATCCACTTCCTCGACGTTAACGTGGGGTTCAGGCACTTCACGTGCCGCCTGGATCTTCTGGATGGATTCTTCTTGGAACGTATTCTTTTTCATAACCTCACCCCATAGTGTTCGCGCGCCTTTTTCAGCGCGCCGTCATAGATCCTCTTTGCCGTCGAATGCGGGATGTTCGCGACTTCTTCGATTTCCTGAAAGGAGAATTCATAGACGACGTGGAGGACCATCACAAGGTTTTCCTTCTCGTCTAAGAAATCGTGAAGCTCCGCCAACAAGAACGTTTGCTTCTCTTCGACGCCAAGGCGCTCTGGTTCCAATAGTTCATCTTCCTTTTTCTTCCGCACGTATTCCAACGCGCTTCGCTTGGCGATGGTAAGAAGGTAGCTATGAAAGCCGGACGTCCTCTTTAAGAGGCAGATGTTCTCCAACATCTTCAAGAACGCATCCTGCGTCAAATCTTCGGCGACGGTTTCGTTCCCAACGATTTGGAGAATGAGGTAAAAGAGCAGGTTGTGATAGGCATAATAGACTTCGTTGAAGGCGTCTTTGTCCTTTTGACGAAGCCGTTTTACCGTCTTTTCTTCCACCAGCATCTTTCGCCCTCAACCATAGAGATGAATGACAAAAGGTTTTCATCCCAAACAAAACTAATTCTCTTTCTTTGGGGCCCGTTTTGAAAGGGCGTGATTGCGATTTGCCACCTTAAACACTAAACTTTAGTTGTTGTTTTTTCCTTATAGGAGATTTGAATGAGCAGCTTCAAAAACCTCGAACCGAAGGACAATTTTTATCAGACGTCCCTCTTTTTCCCGATGCCGGTCGTCATGGTCGGCACCCTGGCTGAGAATGGCGAGACCAGCCTTGGCCCCTACTCCCTCCTCGCGCCTTATTACGTTGCGGGAAGAGAGTATTACGCGATGATCCTCAATTGCCGCAACTCCTCCAACACGGCCCAGAACATCCTTCGCACGGGAAAGTGCACCTTAAACTTCATCCCCGACGACAAAAAGCTCTTCAAGGAAGCGGTCCGCATGGGCTGGCCTGGAGACACCACCGAAGAGAAGATGAAAGGATGCCTCTTTGAGCTCGAAGATGGCTTGATGGCCGAAGAGCATCCCAATGAGAAATTCCCAAAGGTCGTGAAGCAATCCTTTCAGGTCATTGAATGCACGTGGATGAGGGAGCTCGACCACGCGGAGAACGATAAGCCTGGCGAACTAAATGGCTACGAAGGCCCCTACCATGACTTCAATGGCATCACCTCGAAGTTCGGCGCGACCTTCATCCTCCGCATCGACAAGATCTTGATGAAGGAGAAACCCTATAACGCCATCGTGAACGGCGTCACCAAAAGAGGCTATCCCCGCGTGCCGGTCGATTATGGCTACCGCGATTCCAAATACTTCTGGTGCTCGCGCTTCAAAGCCCCGCGTCCGGAGCTTCTTCCGATGCGTGAGACCAGCGTCGCCAGCGTCCGTTACGCCGCCGACCGCCTTCAGACCGACGTCAAATTCACCGACGAGGCTTTGGCGATGCTCGTCAAGGTGCCGCGCGTCTTCCTGCCGCTCGTCCTAAAAGGCTGCGTCAAATGGGCGAATGAGAATAACTGCAAGCTCATCACTCCGAAAGAGATGCAGATCATCAACGACAAGCGCGCCAAAGAAAAAGGCAAATCGAAATAAGAAAAAAGAGGGAACGGGTTGCTCGTTTCCCTCTTTTTGTATCGACGGATTATTTATTTTTCGCGCGACAAGCGGAACTTGACGGCATTCTCCAAATACTCGAGGTATTCGTCGTCATCGCTCATCGTCTTGCCGGGCGCGTCGCTTAATTTGGCGACGGGCTTGCCATTGACGTGCTGGAGTTTGATGACGATGTTTAACGGCTCGACGCCGGTGTCATTGGAAACGAAGGTTCCGATGCCGAAGGAGACCTTCGCGCGGTCTTTGAAGTAGTCGTGAAGCTTCTGGGCTTTGTCGAAGTTCAAAGAATCGCTGAAGAGAAGAGTTTTCGTGCGGGAATCGACGCCGTATTTGGCGTAATGCTTGATGATCTTCTCGCCCCATTCGTAAGGATCGCCTGAGTCATGACGGACGCCGGTGTAGTTGTTGACCATTGAGCGGTCGAAGTCTTTGAGGAAGAGGTCGGTGGTGATGGTGTCGGTTAAGGCCGTGCCATTGTCGCCGCGGTATTCGTCATACCAGTCCTGCATCGCGTAATGGTTGGTATAAGCAAGCGGGATCCAATCGATGCCTTGATACATCTGGACGAACTCGTGGGCATAGGTGCCGATCGGGGTCAGATGGTATTTCATGGCCAAATAGACGTTGGAGGTGCCCGCCATGTTCTTCGTCTCATGGGAGAAGCGGCGAACCACTTCGTCCTGCCATTCGCGGGAGAGCCTTCTGCGGCAGCCGAATTCGGCGAACTTGAAGGTGTATTTGCCATCCTGGAAGGCTTTGATCTTCTCGCTTAAACGCTTAGAGGCTTCTTTGCGAAGCTCCTCATAGTTGTATTTGAAGCGGAAATAGACCTCGTTGACGATCTCAAGGAGATAGATTTCGAATTGCATCGCCGAGAAAAGCGGGCCATCGACAAAGAGAATCAATTCGCCTTTTTCGTTGAGCGAGGCGGACACATAGTCGCGGATCGGATGCCAAAGGCGGAGGAATTCAACGTAGTCAGGCTTGATGAAGCGGATGGAGCGGAGGTAATTGAGCTCATTGCTATGGAAGCGGAGGGTGCAAAGATGATCGATCTGCGCGTTGATTTCCTCCAGCATCTCCTCGGTGAAGACGACGTTCTTGTTGCGGCACTTAAAGTGATACTCCCCCATGAGGTCGGTGTGTTTGTGGAACATCACCTGATCCATGTTGAATTTGTAGAGGTCGGTATCAAGAAGCGACTGGATGATAGGTTCGAGTTTCATAAGGCTTAGTTTTCCTTTTCGTATTTGGGCATCGGGAGCAGTTTATGAAGGTTGATCTTGTTGAGGTGGTCGATCCTCGCTTTCACGGCGGGATCCTCGCAAACGCCCGTCCGGATGTAACGGTCAAGCACCTCATACGTGAAGCCGAGTTTCTCTTCGTCGGATTTCCCGCTCATGCCATCCTCGGGGATCTTATCGACGAAGATGGATGGGAGGCCAAGCTCACGGCCAAGTTCCCGGACTTCGGTCTTCGTAAACGAAGAGATGGGCGAGAAGTCGCCTGCGGCGTCCCCGAATTTCGTGCTATAGCCCACATAGTCTTCCGAAAGATTGCAGGTATTGGCGACGCGCCCACCCACTAAAGCGGAAACGCCATAAAGGACGCTCATACGGATGCGGGCTGGCGTGTTGGTCTTATAAGCGTCAACTTCATCGGGATCGCGGTCAAAGGCTTCCCCGACCAGGCGCTTTAAGGCGCTCACAGGCTCATCGATGTTGATCTCGTAATGCGGGATGCCGAGGTATTCGACCAGCTGATAGCTGACGTCGATGTCGTGCTGTTTGCCCCTTGGAAGCATAACGCCGATGACGTTTTCTTTCCCAAGGGCTTTCACGAGCAAAGCGGCGACCACCGAGGAATCTGTCCCCCCGGAGACGCCGATGACGGCTTTGCATCCTTTTCCGTTCTCCGCGAAGTAGTCGCGGATCCATTGAATCACCTTTTCCGATTCTTTCATAAGCTACCTACCGGGGGCATTTTACTCCATTTGGTGCGAATGCTCATTCATTGACTTCGCGCGCATTCTTTTTTATTTATTTTTTATAAAGAAAAACGAGGTAGCAAAATGATCAAAATCTACGGCATGCCTTCCTGCCCCTATTGCGCGTATGTTGAAAAGCAAATCGAAGGCAACCCAAACTTCCAATACATCGATATTGGAAAAGACGTCCATGACCTCCATGCCTTTTTGGAACTAAGGGACCATGATCCCGTTTTTCTTCCCTACAAAGAAGAAGGCGACGTCGGTATCCCCTGTTTCGTCTTGGAGGATGGGACGGTGAGCCTTGAACCGAAAGACGTCGGGCTTCACTCACTTAGCGAAGCAAACGCCTGCCGCGCTGATGGCAGCGGCTGCTAAAGAAAAAAGCTGCGCGAGCAACGCGCAGCCTTTCTTTTTGAATGGATTTATTCCTCTTCGGGGGTGGGGGTGATGTCCTTATAAGCCGACTTGTCAGTGACTTTGTTGACGGTGACGTCGTCGCCGGAGGTGAAGGTCAATTTGACGCCCGCATCCGAGGTGAGCGAAACGCTCTTGACCGGGTTGGGGAACTCTTCGGGAAGCTCGACGTTAGCGGAGGCGAATTCCGCGGTGGCGAAATTTTCCTTCAAGCCGATCGAGACGAGGCCTTTTTCCGAGAAGACAATAACGGTGTTGAGGGTGCCGGTGATCTTATCCATGCCCTCGACTTCCGGAAGGACGCCGAAGGTGCTGACGGTCTCCATGATTTCGGAGGCGGTGAAGCCAGCGGTAAAGCCATAAGTGCCATCGGTGTACTTCTTGAAGGCCACGCTTTCGCCCGGGACCGTGGTGCCATCGGCTAGCCCATTCGCAACGCCGTCAAGCAGCGACCCAATCACATTTGGGAGGCTGGGGAGCAAGAAAGTGATAAGGCCCGGCTCCATAGCCACTTTGACTTTGGAGAAGATGTCGCTGGTATCGATTTCGATGCCGGCTCCAGCGGCAAAGCCAAGGAGGTCCGTGGCAAGATTGCCAAGGGGCTGTAAGCCAGTAAGATCGGCATAGATGGTGTTCTCTTCGTAAGAAACGGTGGCAGAGAGCTCCGAATTCACGTTTTCGTGGACGTCTTTGGTGACGATGGCCTCTTCGGTGCTCTTTTCGCTATCCGGAGTGAAGAGGTTGACGTCGGCGTTGAGCTTGCCTTTTAAATCGGCGCTCGCGGCAAATCCAGCCTGTAAGATGCCTTCATCGAAACGGGAAGCGAAGTTGGCTTCTAGGCCCGAAAGATCAAAGGTGCTCGTGTAAGATTCGCCATAGCCAGACATCCCTTCGGCAGCCTGGGTTTTGATGGTGAGCGAGGCTTTGGCATAGCCTTCCGCTTTGAAGCCAAGTCCTTTGGTCTCGCTAAGCGCTTTGGCGGCGTCTTTGATGACCGGGGCGGCCTCTTTGGCGGTCAGGGTCTTCTCGACGGTCGGCTCCGCGATCGGGTTAAAGCCGGCGTCTTCGCCGCAACCGGCGAGCACGAGCGGGGCGAGGGCAAGGAGTAAAAGTTTATTTTTCTTCATGAATAAATTTCCTTTCTTTCTTCTTGTTACGCTTAAATCTTCCTTCTTTCGGGGTCAAAGTCAATCGTTTTCTTATAGAAAAACGTTTCTGACGAAAAACGAAAAATCCTAAAAACCTCCATGTTCGTGGGAAGGTCTTCCACAAACTCTTTTTCTTTTTGGTGAATCTCGGCAAGAGAAAAATAAACCAAAAAAATGGGAGTTTTTTCAATCGCTTAATAATAAATTATAGGGCTTTTTTCATCTTTGTTCAAATTGTTTTTGATTATTAGGGCGCTCTGTT
>CAMGZU010000005.1 GCA_946183085.1 uncultured Erysipelotrichaceae bacterium
TTTGGTCCAATCGCGACAAGCGGAGGTTCGTCAAAGACCATTCCTTCTTCATGGAAACGATCGGCGATGAATTGCTGGATTTCATATTCGGAGGTCTTTCCGCCCTTCTCGATGAGCTCCTTGATCTTTTGAAAAGCCTCGTCTTTGATCTTCAACGTCAATTCGCAAGCCTGCTTTTGCAGCTCATAGGCCCTTTTGGAATAAACCGCGGTGATGCGCTGGAGAACGTCGCCGCTGCTTCGAACCTCCAAGCCGAGGGATTTGATGTAATCGACGGAGCCCCAATCCGCCAAAGAGATGCGTGGGAGCAAACCGTTCTCGGAGATGTCCATCAAAACCGTTTTGTAGCCGCTTAAGAGCTTTTTCTCCAAGTCGAGCATCTCTCTCCAGGTCTTGTAGACCTTTAAATCGAAGTTCCCCAAGGTTTCTTTGTCCTTCAGGTAAACAGTGTCGATGATGTGGGTGATCAAATAGGGTTTTCCCGAGGCCGGAATCACCATAAAAATCTTTCGGGTCAGCATCTTCGGGCCAAGAAGGGCATTCATGACGGGGTTATGGCATTCGTAGTCAACCAAAACCCAGGCGTCGGCCCCTTCCTGGGCGACGTATTTCTTAATTTCTTTGATTTTCATGGGAAAAGAATAACACCAACGCGCGCGGAAAACGCGAAATGCGCTAGAATGACTCTATGATTGCGTCCCCGGGTGCGACCCATGTTTCCAAAAAACGGCCTTTGGAAGAGTTTCCTACGCCCCAATTTCGGCGAGACGGTTATCTTCCGTTAAACGGGCCATGGGAGTTCGAGATCACCAAATCCGAAGACTTCCCTTCCGCCTTCCGAAAGAGCATTTTGGTTCCTTTTGCCGTTGAGACGGAGCTTTCGGGCATCGGACAACGCGTTTGCAAAGACGACGTGCTTCATTATCGAAGGGCGATTTCCGTTCCGCCTTCGTTTAACCGCGGGCGTGTGTTTTTGCATTTCCAAGCGGTGGATCAGGTAGCCGATGTTTATCTCAACGGCTTGAAAGTCGGCCATCATGAAGGCGGTTATCTGCCCTTTGTGATCGAACTCACCTCGATGCACCGCGACGAAAACATCATCGATGTCGTGGTCAAGGACGATACCGATAGCCCGATTTACCCTCGTGGGAAGCAAAAGAACAAACGAGGTGGCATTTGGTACACCCCGACTTCGGGCATTTGGCAGAGCGTTTGGCTCGAATCCACCCCGGTCGAGCGCATCCGTGACTTCAAAATCACCCCAGACTTCCAACAAAAAACCGTGCGTTTCCAATTGGAGTTTGAGGGCAAGATCCGTTCGGGACGTGCGTATATTTCCTGCAACGGAAAGGCCGTAACCGACGTAGCCATCGACGAAAACGGCTTTGCCGAAGCCTCATTGGCCAATTACTTCCGTCCATGGAGTCCCGATAGTCCTACGCTTTATGACGTTCGCTTCGAGGTAAATAACGACTTGGTCTATTCCTATTTCGCAATGCGCGAATTTGGGAAGATCGATTTGATGGGGCATAACGTCTTTGCCTTAAATGGCAAACCCCTTTTCCTAAGCGGCGTTTTGGACCAAGGCTACTGGCCAGAGTCTGGCCTCACCCCGCCGACCGACGAAAGCATCCTTGCCGATCTGAATCTTTTGAAAAGCATGGGCTTCAACATGGTGCGCAAACACATCAAGATCGAGCCGATGCGCTGGTACTACCATTGCGACCGCCTCGGTCTCATCGTCATGCAGGATCTTGTGAATGGCGGCGCACCATACAAGAACTTCTTGATTTATACCGCCCCCTTCATTAAGTATCGTTTCAACGATGAGAAAAAAGGAACGATTAAGACGCTTGGGAGAGAAAAAGAGGCATCCCGTAGATTCTTTTTGAGTGAATTGGAAGGCACCATTCAAGCACTTTATAACGTGCCGTCCATCGCGATTTGGACCATCTTCAACGAAGGTTGGGGCCAATTCCAAACCAAAGAAGCCTTGAAGCGGTTGAAAGGCATCGACACAACCCGGTTGGTCGACGCGAACTCTGGCTGGTACGACCAAAAGGTGGGCGACTTCAATTCGAGGCATCTTTATTTCCAAAAGCTGAAAGTCATGCGGAGGAGGCTGGATGAGCGCATCCTTTCCTTAAGCGAATTTGGCGGCTATTCCCTCCAATTCCAGGGCCATGTCTTTTCTAAGAAGGCTTTTGGCTACAAGAAGTTTGAAGGCCAAAAAGAACTCAACACGGCCATTTCCAGACTTTATTTGGAACAGGTCGTGCCTCTGTTAAAAGATGGTTTATCCATCTCGGTTTACACCCAGTTAAGCGACGTGGAAGACGAAATCAATGGCTTGGTGACTTATGACCGGAAGATCCAGAAGGTTGACGTTGCCGTCATGCAAAAGATCCATCGGAGCCTTCATTTCTAATTATGGCGATCAAAGCGGCATTTTTTGATATCGATAACACGCTCTTCGACTATAAGACGATGCGTTTTGTGCCGTCGACAATCGAGGCGATCAAAGAGTTTCAAGCCAATGGCGGCAAAGCTTTCATCGCCTCCGCCCGCTGCTACGACTTGATTCGGAGCTTCGGCACGATGGACCTTGGCATCAAATGGGATGGCTGGACTTCCTTTTGCGGCGGCGTCGTTTCGGCGGACCACAAAATCATCTACAAAGCCACATTGCCTCCAAAAGACGTAAGGCAATTGGTTTCCTTCGCCAAAGAACACAAGGCGGGCCTAGAACTCCTTGGCATCAAGACGCGTTTCTTGATTGATAAGCCAAACGAATTTGTTTATGGCTACCACAAGATTTACATCGACCCCCTCGCGCCGGTAAGGAAATACCGCGGCGAAGAAATCACGGGTGCGATTCTCCTTTGCCCTGAGAGTTATGACAAACTCGTGAAAGAGAAACTCACGAACGTCACTTTTAACCGCTTCCAGAAATATGGGGCGGACATCGGTCCAAACATCGAGCGAACCAAAGGCTTTGGCTGCAAGGTTCTGTTGGATTATTTCGGCATTAAGAAAGAAGAAGCGATCGCCTTTGGAGACTCCATGCCTGACGTCAGCATGGCCGAGGCTTGCGGGACGCTTGTCATCGTCGGCAATGGCGAGGAAGAAGCTAAAAAATACGCGACCATCGTCTCGGATCCCGTTCATGAAGACGGTGTCGCCAAACTCATGCGGAAGCTCAAAATGATCGGAGGGAAACAGAAATGAGGATCGGGCCGTTTGCGATGGATTTGATCGTCCGCTTCATGGACAAAAACGACCGGAAAAGGATTTCCTCTTTCCGCTTCCTTTCGGACGAGAATCATCTTTATGACATCCCCTACGTCGACGATGGGGACGAGCATCACAAATTCGACCTGATAAAGGCTTCGAAAGAGCAGCGGAAAAACCGCCTCATCATTGATATCCACGGTGGGGCCTATATCTATGGAATCCGCAAAAATAATGCGCCTTTTGCGTCCGTTTTCTGGGAAGAAGGTTATGACGTCATCACGGTGGATTACCGCCTCGTCTCCAAAGCAAACGGCGTGGATGTCAAAAAGCAGATTGAAGATCTTTTGGCCTTCTTGTCCTTCTTGGAAAAGCACCTAAAAACCTATGGGTTAGAGAAAGACGAAATCTTCCTTGTCGGCGATTCTGCCGGCGGCCATTTCGCCCTTCTTCTTAGTGAGATCCTTTTGGACGAAAGACTTCAAAGGGATTGGGGTGCGAAACTCGCGCTTCCCGTAAAAGCGGTCCTTGTCAATTGCCCGGTTTATGACTTCCTTGCCGCGACCGAAGTGTCGATGATGAACAAGAAAGCAAAGGTCAAAATGTTCGGCCCCCACTTTGAGGAGCTTAATTGGGTTCGTCTGCTGGACCCTAGAATCCACCGGAAGGCTTTGAAGGTCCCGGTTTTCGTTTCTTCCTGCACCAACGATTTCCTCAAGGAACACTCCGTCCGCGCCAACCTTGATTTTGTGGAAGATGGCATCAAACATCAGTTCTTTTTCTTGGAGAGCAAGAAGAAAAAGATCGCCCATGTCCACAATGTGATTTGGCCCGATTTGCCCGAATCGAAAAAGGTTAACGAATCGATGCTCCGTTTCCTCGAGGAAAACGCCTGATGATTCGCTATTGAAGCACGCGTGCTCACGTGTGTATATTTATCGGGCAACTATGGAAAACGATCAGCAAAATCGTGCGCCCTATGTGGAGGCGCTCCGCAAATACATCTCCGAGAACGTCTCGCCTTTTGATGTCCCTGGACATCATATGGGCAACGTGGAGAACGAATTCACCAAACTCGTCGGTCACCAAACCTACCGTTCGGACGTCAATGCCCCGATTGGCATGGATAACCTCAGCAAACCTACCGGCGTCATCCTCGAAAGCGAGAAGCTGATGGCGGAAGCCTGCGGCGCGGACGAAGCCTTTTTCTTGGTCAATGGAACGACCGGCGGCATCTTGGCGATGATCATGACCGCGGTGCGCGCTGGCGAGAAGATCATTTTGCCCCGTAACGTCCACAAATCCATCATCAATGGCCTCATCATCTCCGGTGCCGTTCCGGAATACGTGATGCCTGCCATCGATAACGACCTTGAGATCGCCAATCAACCCAGCGTCGATGACTTCAAGAAAGCCATCCTGCGTTATCCTTCCGCCAAAGCGGTTTTCGTCATCAACCCGACCTATTTCGGCGGCGTGAGCAATCTAAAAGAAATCGTGGACTTCGCCCATGCCCACAACATGGCCGTTTTGGTCGACGAAGCCCATGGCGCCCATTTCTATTTCGGCGCCGAAGGCACCCCGATGACCGCGATGGAAGCCGGCGCGGATATGTCTTCCGTCTCCTTCCACAAAACCGGCGGCTCTTTGACCCAAAGCTCCGTTTTGCTTGCCCACACCCGGATGTTCAGCCGTTATGACATCCAGAAGACCCTCAATATCTTAACCACGACCTCGCCGTCAGCCCTTTTGCTCGCATCCTTGGATGCGGCGAGGCAATACATGGTCGCCAAAGGCAAAGAACAGCAAGAAGCCGCTTACGAACTTGTTCGTTACGCGACCGAAAAGATCAACAAAATCCCTGGGTTTTATGTCTCGGGGAAAGAGCACTTCCTGAAGTATGGCTGCTACGACTATGACCCCAGCAAATTGGTCATCTCCTTGGACCATTTGGACATCAATGGCTTTGAGCTTTATCGCTTGATCAAGGCGGAGTATGACATCCAGTTGGAGCTTGCCGAGACCTATTGCGTCCTCTGCATCTTCGCGATCGGCACCAAAAAGACGCACGTCGATCACCTTGTCGCCGCCCTAAGGGCCATCTCGAAGAAGCATTACCACAAAAACGTCGATTACCCCGACCATCATTTTGATTCTTCCTTCCCCTTCATGTTGGTTCGTCCTCGCGTCGCCTATCATGCCGCGGGCAAGGTCGTTCCTTTGGAGGAACTCGATGGCCAAATCTCCAAAGAACAGGTCATGATGTATCCGCCGGGCATCCCGCTTATTTGCCCGGGCGAAGTCTGGACGAGCGAGCTCGTGAGCCGCTTGAAGCATTACACCCAAACCGCGGTCACGATCCTCTCCTCTTATCCGGATGGCTACGAAGTCATCGACAAAGAGAAGTGGCGTTATTTCAACAAATACGAGAAGAAACTCGAGGACTATTACACCAACCGCAAGACCACGCCGGCGGGCGACGGTTATCGGATGCCTTTTGAAGGCGATGAGCACCAAGCCACCATCGTTTTGATGCCCTTTCGCCGCGATACTTGGCGTAGAGGCGGCAGTATCGCGCGCAAGAACTTCAAGCAAGTCATCGCCGCGATCGCCGAGCACGAAAAGGTCATCGTCGGCATCAATCCGCCGATTTATAAGAAGGTCGCCCCGATGTTCGAGGATATGGAGAACGTCGAGACCATCTCGATTCGCTATAACGACTCCTGGGCTCGCGATAACATGCCGCTTTTCGTGAAAAAGGGCAATTCGCTTCGCGCGGTCGACTTCCGCTTCAACGCTTGGGGCGGCGACTACGATGGCCTTTATTCCAACTGGAAGGACGACGACAAGATCAGCAGTGTCTTCCTAAAGCGCTACAAAATATCCGCCTACACCCATCCAACCTTCGTCTTGGAAGGCGGCTCGATCGCCGTGGATGGCGAAGGCACGTGCATCGTGACCGAAGCCTGCCTCCTCTCCAAAGGACGCAACCCCGACCTCACCAAGATGGAGATCGAGGAAACCTTAAAGGGCTATCTTGGCGTTGAGAAGGTCATCTGGGTGCCGCATGGCATCTACCTCGACGAAACCAACGAGCACATCGATAACATGGTGGCCTTCGTTAAGCCCGGCGTCGTCTGCCTCGCTTGGAGCAAAGACAAAGACGATCCCCAATATGCGTTCTGCCAAGAGACCTACAAAGTCTTGAAGAAGGCGACGGACGCTCAGGGAAGGCCCTTGGAGATCCACAAGATCCTCGTTCCTTCGCCAGCCCTATACATGACGAAGAACGAAAGCAGGGGCATCGTGAAGGGTCGTTATAATGCGAAGCCGCGCGAGAGCGATTCCCGCCTCTCGGCGAGCTACGTGAACTTCTACCAAGGCAAAGACTTCGTGATTCTTCCCGCCTTTGGCGTGAAGGAGGATGAGCTGGCCTACAAAGAGATGAAGAAGCTCTTCCCCGACAAGAAGATCCATCAAATCAACACCAGGGAGATTCTCCTTGGCGGCGGAAACATCCACTGCATCACCATGCAGATTCCCAAGGAGGAAAAGGAATGAAAAAACGTTATTCGGTTGCCCAGATGGCGATGTCCCCCATCTATGAGGAGAACATCAAAAAAGCGGACGCTTTGATTGAAAAAGCGGCGAAGGAAGGAAGCGCCTTGCTCCTTCTTCCCGAACTCTTTGAAGGCCCCTATTTCTGCCAGATTGAGGACTATGAGAAGTTCGCTTTGGCGGAGGAGGCCTCCAATTCCAAAACCTTGAAGCATTTCCAGGAGATGGCGAAGAAACATCATATCGTTTTGCCGATCTCCTTCTTCGAAAAAAGCGGACCCGTATACTTCAATTCCCTCGCGATGATTGACGCGGATGGCAAGATTTTGGGCATCTACCGCAAATCCCATATCCCAACTGGCGAATGCTACGAAGAGAAGTTCTATTTCTCCCCGGGCGACACCGGATTCATGGTCTTTGATACCCAAGCCGGCCGCGTTGGCGTGGCGATCTGCTGGGACCAGTGGTTCCCGGAAGCCGCGCGTGTCATGGCCTTAAAGGGCGCCCAGATTCTTATGTACCCGAGCGCCATCGGCTCCGAACCCATCTTGCCGCGCGACAGCAAATCGCATTGGCAGAACACGATGAAGGGCCATGCGGCCGCCAATGTCATGCCGCTTCTTGCCTGCAACCGCGTCGGCGTGGAGAAGGCGGGCAATAGCTCCATGCAGTTCTTTGGTTCTTCCTTCATCGCCGATTCCCATGGCGACTTCGTCAAGGAAATGGGCCGTGAGGAAGAAGGCATCATCACGGCTGAATTTGACTTGGAGGTCAGCGACAAAGAGCGGTCCGATTGGGGCGTCTTCCGCGATCGCCGCACCGACTTATACTCGCCGATCCTTAAGCTATCGGACAAATAAAAATGGGAGTCACCTTCATGGTGGCTCCCTTTCCTTTAGATGTAGAGGTTATAGCCTGGCGCGTTGGAGGCGAAGTCCAAGTAAGAGACGCTTCCGCCGAGGGTTTTTAGGTAATCCGCGGAGAGATCGACGGGATAAGTTGCAAACTCGGCGATGATCTCGCCACCATTGCCATTTAAGGACATGAAGTAGTCGTATTGTTTCGAAGTATCTTGGTGATAAAGAAGATAATCGATGACTGCGACCGTGTAGTACGTGTCATCATCAATCTTGCCAAAACGGGCGGTGTCGCCGGTATAGGTAGAGTTATAACCGGACTCGCGTTTGATGTCTTTGCCGGTGACGTTCGCGATGACGATGGTGTTGGTGAACGGCGTGGCTTTGTAGAGATCGGAATAGGTGACGAGGCCTGAGTTCAGCGTGGCTCTTTGCCCATTTTCCATCGCACAGCAAAGATCCGGATACATCGGGGCGTAACTCTCATAGATGGCGCGAGCGCCCAATCGGGCGACGCCATCTTTGTCCAAATACCCCTCGAGGTTCGTTAATACTTCCGTGCTCTTTGCCACGAATTCATCGGTGCCGATGTATTTGTTTTGCACGGCAAGAATCTTGGCATTTTCGCTCCAGTTGGCGCTGGCTTTTATGTTTTCGTACGCCGTGCAGACGCTTTTGCCGTTTTGATCGTAGGTGAGTTGGATGTGAGAGACCATCTCGCCATTGCAAGCGCCTTGGAGCAAGGGCACGCCATCAATGGTCTTCTTTCTTTCTTCTTGGTGGGAGTGGGCGCAGAAGACCGCGTCAAAATGCTCTTTGAGATCGGAATAAGCGGTAACGGTCCTGACGGCGTTATGGACGGAGAGAATGACCGTGTCGCACTTTTGCTCTTTCTTCAGGCGTTCGGATTCGGCTTTGGCGAGCGGCATCGGGTCGACGAAAGCGATGTCTTTGACGTTCTTGGAGGTGATGGATGAGGTCTGCCCTTGCCCGATCATACCGATGATGCCAACGCGATGTTTTCCACGCTCGATGACCGTGGAAGCTTGGGTAACGCCCCAGGGATTGGCGCTTGCTTTGCCGTTCTCCCATTTCATGATGTTCCCAGCGAGGAAAGGAAAATTGGCGATTCTTTTGTTGGCTTCGATTCGTTCGATGCCGTAGTCGAATTCGTGATTGCCAAGCGTCATGGAGTCAAAGCCGATGACGTTCATGGCCTCCGTGACGAGGTTGCCATAGTTGTCGTTGCTTTCCAAAGAGCCTTGCCACATATCGCCGCTGGAGATGAGGAAGGTGGAATTGGGCTTTTCTTCCTTTTTGTCTTTTAGGAATCCGCCGACTTTCAGCAAACCGCCTTCGTAATAGTTACCGTTTTCCCTCTCCAAGACGGATCCATGAAAGTCATTGACGGCATAAAAATCCAAGACCATCTCCGCATCGGAAGGAAGAACGGGAGCCGGTTCAGTCTGGGGTTGGTTTCCACAGGCGGAAACGGCCACCAAAAGAAGAGTGGACAAGATGAGACAAAACGGCTTTTTCATAGCGTTAGTTTAGAGGGTTTTCTATAATTAATGGAATGAAATTGAATGTGGCATTGGTTCTTCAAGGGGGAGGAACCCGTGGTATTTATACCTCGGGAGCCTTGGACTTCCTCTTAGAAAAAGGCGCGGAATTTCCGCTGATCATCGGCGTTTCTTGCGGCGCGCTTAATGGCGTCAACTTTGTTGCGGGCAACGAAGGCAGGACAAAGGAAATCATGATCAAATACATGAAGGATCCCCGCTTCGTCTCCGTCCCAAACTTCTTGCTCCACGGGTCTTTGTTTAACTTCAAATTCATGTGGGAAGAGATGCCGAAGAAGCTTCCCTTCAACCAAAAGCAATACGACGAATCCAAAACCCGTTTTCTCGTTGGCACGACTTCACTGGAAACCGGAAAACCCGTCTTCTTCGAGAAAGGCGTCTGCAAAGATTTCAAACACGCGGTTGCCGCGTCGAGCTCGTTGCCGCGCATCACCACCAAACCCGTCATGGTCGAAGGTCATCCCTGCCTCGATGGCGGGCCTTCTTGCTCCATCGGCTTCCATAAGGCTTTGGAGGAAGGCTTCACCCCTTTGATCATTTGTACGAGGGAAAAAGGTTACCGCAAAGCGGAGCAAAAGCCATCCACCATCAAAGCTTGCGCCAGGCTCTATAAGAAATACCCCGCCTTCGTGGACACCATCCGCGATTGGTCGAAAACCTACAACAAAGACATGGAGGAAATCGACTCCTTGGGCGAAAGCGGAAAGGCTTTCGTTTTATATCCCTCGATCCCCGTTCATATCGGCATCGCTGAGCGCAAAAAAGAGAAGCTTGAGGCCCTTTATCAGCAGGGCTACAAAGACATGGAAGCGCGCTTTGACGAATTATTGGCGTTTCTAAAGCGTGCCGAATGAATATAATATTCATCGGCAATGAACAAGAACGACAAAAAGGAGCATCGGAGCACCAAAGGATTGGTGAACCCCAATAGCGTCACCGAGTTCACGGTTTACCGTGAGTCCGAGCTTTTGGAGTTCCTTTTGTTCAAGATGCCGAAGCGTTCCCGCAAGGACGTGAAGCGCATTTTGGCCAACCACCAAGTCTCCGTTGGCGGCGCCCCGGTCTCGCAATTTGACTTCAAGCTTTATCCCGAGGACGTCGTTGTCGTCTCGAAATACCGCATCGCGAAACGGGAACGCAAAGACCTCCCGATCATTTATGAAGACGACGAATTGATCGTCATCGATAAGCCCTCTGGCCTTCTTTCGACCGCGACCGAACGGGAAAAAGGAAGAACAGCTTATCGTCTTGTCTCGGATTATGTGACTCAAAAAGACCCGAAGGCCCGCATTTTCGTCGTCCATCGCTTGGACGAGGATACCTCGGGCGTTTTGGTCTTCGCCAAGAATTGGGAGATCCGCGAAGCCCTCCAAAACAATTGGCAGGAGATTGTTAAGAAGCGCGGCTATTACGCGATCGTCGAAGGCCAGATGGAGGAGAAGGAAGCAACTTTCAAGGACTATCTTGCCGAGAACAAGCTTCAGCTTGTCTACGTGACCCCCGACAAACGCAAAGGCAAATTGGCCGTCACCTCCTACAAAGTCATCAAAGAAAAACCGAATTATTCTCTTTTGGATGTCGATATCGCCTCTGGCCGCAAGAACCAGATCCGCGTCCAGCTTGGGCATCGCGGCCATTATGTGATCGGCGACGACAAATATGGCGAACCGAGCGACCCTTTGAAGCGTCTTGGCCTCCACGCCTACGAATTGGTCATCATCCACCCGATCACCGGCAAGCGCCTTGACTTCAAAGCGCCGATGCCGGCCGATTTCAAGAAGTTCTTCTTTGCCAAAGAAACCGACAAGAAGGCCAAAGCCGCCCCCAAACCCGCCGAAAAGCCAAAACGGGCCCAGCGTGAATCGAAAAAGGTGGCCAAAATCAAAAAGAAGAATGCCAAAGTGCCGTTTTATGCGCGAGGGGAGAAACGCTGATGTGGCACCAGTGGTTTGAAAAATTCAAAGAATCCTTTCTCTCGACCCTGCCAATTTATGTGGTCGTCATGGTCTGTTATCTGCTCGAACGCTATAACGTCGGGCTTTTTGGCGAAGTCGCCTCGATCAGCAAGATCACCGATCAGGACTTCTTCGGCTTCTCGATGTGTGCTTTGCTCATCGCCTTTGGCCTAGGCTTATTCACGATCGGCACGGATCAGTCCATGTCGCAGATCGGCGAGCTCGTCGGCAGCTCCTTGATGAAGCGCAGAAAGCTTTTCCTCGTGGTCTCCATGACGCTCGTTCTCGGCATCTTTGTCACCGTCGCGGAGCCGGACCTCGCCGTTTTAGCGGATCAACTTGGCGGCATGTCCAAAGAAGCCGTTATCTGGACGATCGGTATCGGCGTCGGCGTCTTCCTTGTCATCAGCGTCCTCCGCATCATCTTCGGCAAGAACCTCAACGTCATGTTCCTTGCCTTCTATGGCTTGATCTTCGTCCTGGCTTATTTCGTCGATCCTCGCCTGCTTCCGATTTGCTTTGATTCGGGCGGCGTCACCACGGGCCCCGTCACGGTTCCTTTCATCCTTGCCTTTGGCGTCGGCGTCGCGGCTTCCCGTCAGGGCAAGCGCACGGGCGACGACTCCTTCGGTTTGACGGCTTTGTGCAGCGTCGGGCCGATTCTTTCGGTCATGATTTTGAGCCGCTTTGTCGACACGTCCTTCCTTTCCCGCCCGTATGTGTTGGAGGAAGTCGCGGATTCCTTTGGCCCGGTTTTGGGTGAATCCGTTTTGTCTTCGATGCTAAGCGTCGCATTGGCTGTTGCTCCGATCGCCGTCTTCTTCTTGCTTTATAACTCCATCTTCCTTCGTTTGCCTGCGAAGAAAGTCGTCCGCATCCTCATCGGCCTTATCTACGCTTACGTTGGCTTGGTCGCCCTTCTTTCGGCGGTCGATGCCGGCTTCCGTCCGATCGCCCAGAAGATCGGCCTCGGCTTTGGCCAAAGCACGGAGATGTTCCCGATCGCCCTCGTCTTTGCGGCTCTCTTTGGTCTATTTGGCGTCTTGGCCGAGCCCGCCGTCCACGTTTTGGCCAGGCAGATCGAGGCGGTTTCCGAAGGAACCATCCGCCAAGCGACGGTTTTGGCGATTCTCGCCATCTCCATCTCCATGGCGGTCGTCATGGCCATCCTCCGCGCCTACTATGGCTTTGACATCATGTACTATTTGGCGCCTGGCTATGTCTTGTCGCTTGCCCTTTCCTTCATCGTCCCAAAGATCTACACGGCCATCGCTTTCGACTCTGGCGGCGTCGCTTCCGGTCCGATGACCTCGACCTTCGTTTTGCCTTTCTGCGTTGGCTTTGCCTATTCCCGCATCGAATCGGGTCACCGCATCTACTCGGGTCGGGTAGAGCGCGTGACCGGTGGGGAGGTCTATACGAATGGCTTTGGCTTGGTCGCCCTCGTCGCGATGATGCCGCTTATCGTCTTGCAGCTTTTGGGTTTATACATCAAAGTGAAGCAGGCGATGCTCTATCACCGTGCCCGTGCTCGCATCGTTGAGCCAAACGACGATCAGATCATCCATTTTGGAGAGGAGGCGTAATCATGGCGAAACAAGCAGCAAAAGCAACGAAAGAAACCGCGTTTACCCCCTACGAAGAGAATCACCATCTCGTTCCGCTTGGCTTTACGATTACCGTCGTGCCGCGCGGACAGGCGAATGCCATCGGCGACCGCTTGAAGAAATGCGGGAGCGCCTGCTGGTTTATCACCCATGGCGAAGGCACCGCGCCAAGCGACGTCGCCCAAGCCCTCGGCGTCAGCGACTCCAGCAAGCACATCGTCTTCGGCTTTCTTAAGAAAGATATGTGGCCCGATTACAAAACGGCCCTCTTGGAACGCTTCAAGGTATCGCCCTTTGCTAGAGGCATTGCCTACTACATCGATTTGACGGCCTTATGCGGCGTCTCCGTCTACAAGATGCTCGCCAACATCCAAGTCGTCGACAAACCCATCAAGAAGAAGCGCAAGGAGGCGCCGAAAAATATGCCCGAAAACAAGAAATACGAAGCGATTCTCGTCATCGTGAACAACGGCTTCACCGACCTCGTCATGAACGCGGCCCGCGCGGCTGGCGCCCGAGGCGGCACCATCATCAGCGCCCGCGGCACCGGGAACAAAGAAATCGAGAAGTTCTTCGGCGTCGTCATCACCCCGGAAAAGGAAATTGTCATGATCCTCGTGAAGAGCGAGATTCGTGACGCTGTCCTCGCCGCCGTCAACAAAGAAGCGGGCATCGACTCCAAGGGCCAAGGCATCGCCTTCTCCATTCCAGTCAGCGACGTCGCCGGGCTCCGCGGCGAAGAAGCCTCACCCATCGAAAAATAAGAAAAAGGCGACCCGTTCCGCGACGAGCCGCCTTTTTGCTTGCTCATTTGAAATGTTTTAGATAGAGATCGTAGACCGCGTTTTTGGGAAGGTTGTTGTCCTTCGCGACCTTGGAAATGGCCTCTTTGGACTTTAAGCCTTCGTTTAAGGCGTTTTTGAGAAGGAAAAGGATATCTTCCTCTTCCAAACCTTTTTTCGTTTCCTTGGCGCCTTCGACGATGATGACCATTTCGCCGCGTAAGGTGACGGGATCCAACGCCGCGAGCTCCTCGAGTCCTGCGCGGATGAATTCCTCGTGGGATTTGGTGAGCTCCCTTGCTAAGCAGGCCTTACGGTCCCCTAAGACCTCCGCCATATCCTTCAGGGTTTTTTCGATGCGGTGAGGCGATTCGTAAAAGATGATGGTTTCCTTGCGGCCTTTCAACTCTTCGAGCTCTTTCTTCCTTTCGCTTGGCTTGCTGGGGAGGAAACCTTCGAAATAGAAATGGTCGGTCGGGAGGCCAGAGGCCGCCAAGGCATTCAATCCGGCGTTAGGACCGGAAACGGTGGAGACCTTGATGCCGTTTTGGATGCAGCGCCGCACCAGGCGTTCCCCGGGATCGGAGATCGCGGGATAGCCTGCGTCGGACATGTAGCAGATCTTCTTGCCTTCTTTTAGAAGGGAGACGATCTTTTCCCCGGCTTCTTCTTCGTTATGCTCATGGCAGGAGATAAAGGGTTTATCAATGCCATAGGAAAGCAAGAAGGCCCTGGAGTTTCGGGTATCTTCTGCCCCGATAAAATCGGCTTCTTTGCAAAGCTCGATGGCGCGCGGCGAAAACTCGGAGCGGTTTCCGATGGGGGTGGCGATCAAATAGAGAAGAGGGCTTTTCCCTTCGAAGTTGAGTTCGCGTTCGGCCATCAATTGCCTCCATTCGGCTTCTTGTTGTTATTGTTCGGCCGCTGGTTGTTGTGATGGTGGTGATGCCGATGGTTGTTGTTGCCATTTCCAGGACGGCGGTTTTGATCGTTTTGCTGGTTCTGGGCGTTTTGCTGCTGGTTGTTATTGTTTCGATTGTTGTGGTTATGGCGGTTGAAGTTGCGGTTGTTGTTCCGATTGCCACCATTGTTCCGGTTGTCGCGGTCGTTGCGGTTTTCGCGCGATTCGGGTTGGGCGTGCGAGACTTCCTCGGCGACGAGGTCGCTCTTGAAGGTGGGTTTGGCCATCTCCAAATCGGCTTTGGGTTTGCGCTTGATGCCCTTGATGGCGTCCTCAACGTCTTCTAAAGACATGAAGCGGATTTGGGAATTGCCCGAGAGCTTGATCTCTTTCGAAAGGATGTTCATGCCGACGATCGTGTAGTCGCCATCGTCGAGTTTGACGGGCGTGCCAAGGCGCGGGAAGGCTTTCTTGGCTTCGGTGTACATATCGTCTTCGAAAAGAAGGCAGCAAATGAGTTTGCCGCACGCGCCAGAAAGCTTCGGGATGTTGAGGGTCAGCATCTGGTTTTTGGCTCTCGAGATCGAGATGCCATCGAATTGGTCCAAGAAGGTCGAGCAGCAAAGCGGGAGGCCGCACGTGCCCAAGCCACCGATGAGTTTCGCCTCATCGCGCGGGGCGATCTGGCGGAGTTCGATGCGGCAATGAAGCTGCGGGGCGAGCGTCTTTAAGAGCTCGCGGAAATCCACGCGCTGATCCGCGGTGTAGGTGATGGTGACCTTCGTGCCATCCAAGGTGTAATTGGCTTCCAAAAGGTTCATCGGGAGGCCATAGCCTTCGATTTGCTTTTGGGCGATGCGGATGGCGCGTTTGGCCTGCTCCAAATTGAAGTTATAGTCATCCATGTCGCCTTGGTTCGGCCGACGGAGGACCGGCTTCAAAGCGAGGTTGCTCTTATAGAGCGCTTGATCCATGGGTCTTGTGGAAACGGTGCCCATCTCCAAGCCGGAAATGGTCTCGACGACGACCAAATCGCCGATGTTCCAATCATCGGTCTCGGTCGAGAAATAATAGGATTTGGATGTACCGGCGAATTTGACGCCGAGGAAATAGGATTTGTCTTCCATAAACGAATCACTCCTTGGTGATGGTATTTACCAAATGCCCCAGAAGCAGGGACATATTGACGTTTAACTCAATGTCGCCACGCAAAGTCATAATGGCGATTAAGGATTCCTCTAAATGAGGAAGACTCTGGCTGAGTTCGCCTAATATCTTATCATACGAGGTCAAATTGACAGCATCTCCGACCTTTTTCGCGACGAGATCTTGGAAAAAGACAGAGAGCATGTCGAAAAAGAAACGGGCGCTTGGCTTGTCGAGCAAAGCGGACGTGACGTCTTTTTCGAAGGTATAGCGGGCAAAGGAAGGGCCTTCATCCAAGCCTTCGATGGCGCGGTCAAACGCCGCTTTCGCGTTTTGATAGGCCTTGCTCTCCGAGCGTTCTTTGATCAAGGAGCCATCGTTATAGAAGAAGGCGAGCATCTCGGCGTCGTTTTGGGAAACGCCAAAAGAGATCGCCTCTTCGATGACTTCGTAACGGGGCACCAAGTGCAAACGGAGGGTCTGGCAGCGCGAGATGATGGTCGGAAGAACTTTGCTCTCATTCCTCGTGGTCAAGAAAGCGTAGGTATTCGGGGTTGGTTCTTCCAAAAACTTCAAAAGCGAGTTCACGGCCTCAATGGACATGTTCTCGACCATGTTGACGATGTAGATCATGACCCCTTTGCGTTCCATCGGGGTCTTTTGGAAATCGTTGACGAGCGAAAGGATCTCTTCTTTCTTGATGTTCTTCTCGCTGCCATCTAAGACCAAAAGATCGGGGTATTCTTCTTTGTCGACGCGCTCACAGGTGACGCAGGTCTCGTCCGCGAGGGGATCGGGATGGTCGCAAAGAAGCGATTTGGCGAGATAGAGGGCGGTTTCCTTTAGCGGCGTGCCCTCTTCACCCATCAAAAGGTAGGAATGGGTCACGGTGCCTTTTGAAAGAGCGTTCGAAAACGTCCGGTAGACGATCGGCTGTTTGTTCTTCAAATAGGCGGAGACTCTCATAAACGAGTTTTGATGGCTTGGTAGGCGTCCTCGAAGACCTTCTCAAAGGATTGGGAGGCGTCGATGACGACGTAGCGGTCGGCGAAACGCTTCGCCAACTCTTGGAAGGCAGAGCGGACGTTTTTATGGAAATCCATCTTCTCCAAGTCGAGGCGGTTGACTTCGCGCCCCGCGTTGGCGGCGATTCTTGCTAAGCCGATCTCTGGCTCCAAATCAAAGAAAAGGGTGAGATCGGGGTATTTGCCTTCGGTGGCGAAGAGATTGACGTTGAGGATTTCGTCCACGCCCAAGTGACGGGCGACGCCTTGATAGGCGAGTGAGGAATCCAAGAAGCGGTCGCACAAGACCAGTTTGCCTTCTTGAAGGGCGGGCCAGACTTTTTGGACGAGGTGCTGGCGGCGGCTTGCGGCATAAAGGAGCGCTTCGGTGCGCGGATCCATGTCGGTGTTCTTCTTGTCGAGGATGACGTTGCGAATCTCCTCCGCGATGGGCGTGCCGCCGGGTTCGCGGGTGGTGACGACGGAGTATCCTTCTTTTTCCAAACGTTCGGCAAGAAGCTTCATGACCGAGCTTTTGCCCGATCCTTCCCCACCTTCAAACGTGATGAACAAACTCATAGCTTTTTCCTCCCCTCGAGGGCTTTTTGCAAGGTCATTGAGTCGGCGTAGTCAAGCGAAGCGCCCATTGGCAAACCATAGGCGAGGCGCGTGACCTTGACGTCTTTGCCTTCGAGCAGCCTCGCTAAGAACAAGGCGGTGGTTTCGCCTTCTAGAGTTGGGTTGGTGGCGATGATGAGTTCTTGGATGCCCTCGTCATCGATGCGCTGCATCAGATGGTCGATGTCCAAATCCTCCGCTCCGATTCCTTTGGAAGGAGCCAAGACGCCGCCAAGGACATGATAGATGCCATGAAAGGCGTTGGTCTTCTCGAAAGCGAGGGCGTCTTTGGGGTAGGAAATCACCACACAGACGGAGTGGTCGCGGCTCGGATCGCTGCAGACATCACAAAGCGGCCCTTCGGCATAAAGCCCGCAATTCGGGCATTTGTGCACCAAATTTTTGGCGTTTTGCAGGGCTAAGGAAAACTCTTTGACGTCCTCCTCTTTCATCTCGAGGATGGAATACGCCAATCGTTCCGCGCTCTTAACACCAATGCCGGGCAGCTTGGAGAAAGAGTCGGTTAGGGCAATGATGGTGGAGAGTTCCTTCATCAGAACCCAAACCCTCCGGCACGGCCGGTGATCTTGCTTTCGATGGCCGCGCGTTCGCTTTCGATCTGCTCAATGGCTTCGTCAAAAGCCATGGCGATCGCTTCTTCGAGCATCTCTTTGTTTTCGGGGTCCAAAGCGTCGGCGTCGATGTCGAGCTTCTGGATTTTCTTCGAGCCGAGGACGGTCAATTCGACCATGCCGTTCTTCGAGACTTTGAATTCTTTTTCGTCGAGGGCGGCCAAGGCTTTTTGGAGATCACGCTGCATCTTCTGCGCTTGCATGATCATTTGCTGCATTTGGTTCATCTTTATTCTCCTTCCGGTAATTTGAGTTCGATGTCTTTCTTGTTGGGCAAGCGGTTGAGCTGCTCCAAATTGGTGAAGTTGGTGTAGTACTTATTGCAATCGTGACGGTCCAAGGCATAGACGAAGACCTTGCGGCCGAGCAATTGCTCCACCATCGCCTGGATGGCGGGCTGGTTGGCTTTGATGTTCGCTTTGTTCCTTAGCCTCGTGAAGTCGAAGGTTAGGAGCAAGGCTTCTTTGCAAAGGGCGAAGGGGTGGCCTTCGGCGAGCAAGGTGGCTAAGTTGCCGACGGTCTCATGGCCTTTGAGGGCTTCGAGCTGGCTCCAAGCCTTGGTGAGGTCGCGGCGTTCCATGCGGCAATCTTTGCTAAGCACCATGATGTTGATGACGTCGTCGTCGCTCAGCTTGTAGGAATCGCCTTCGTTGGAAATGGTCGATTCTTTGATGGAGGAGACGTCGATCCCTTTTTCTGTCGGAACGGAGTCAGGTGCAACTTCTTTCTTTTCTTCCGGATCTAACGTCGGAAGCGGGGCCTTTGGGGCGACGAAGCTTGGCACATCCGTGGCCTGAGGAACCACTTTCGGCTCTGGCTTTGTTTCTTCAACGATCGCAGCCTCAACGGGTTTTGGGGTTGGGGTGGGTCTAGGCGCGGATGGAATCGGCTGTGGCGCGACCTCTTCCTCGACTGAGCAAAGCTGCAGCAGCGTGAGCTCGAACAACGAACGGATGTTCGAGACGTTGCGGAAGTCGTTTTGGGCTTTCAAAAGAAGACTGATCATCTTGTTCGCCTTCTTGGGCAAGATGAGGGAGGCGAGGTCTTTGGCCTCTTCTTCGCTTAAGGTGGACATCAAGCCTTCGTCTCCTGTTTTTTGGAAGATCAAAAGGTCTTTGAGGATGTCGAGGAGGCTGGAATTAAGACGCTTGATATCGACGCCGCCCGTCAGGAAGGCCTCGAGTTTGCCAAGGACGCCGGCGACGTCGCCTTCTTCGACGAGCTTTAAGAGTTCGATCTTCTGGAGGTTGGAGGTGAGGCCGAATAAGGTGAGCACGTCGCCTTCGGTCATCTTATCGCCCGAATAGGCGAGGACTTGCTCCAAGATGGATAAGGCGTCACGCATGCCGCCATCGGCGAGGGTGACGACCGCATCGACGGCCTTCTCTTCGAATTCGACGCCCTCTTGCTCTAAGACGTGAATGAGGTTGCGCTTCAAATCGGGATCGTCGATCTTCGAGAAATCGAATCTCTGGCAGCGGGAAAGAATGGTCGGAAGGACTTTGTAAGGCTCGGTGGTCGCCAAGATGAAGATGACTTCTTCCGGCGGTTCCTCCAGAGTCTTGAGAAGAGCGTTGAACGCGCCTTGGCTCATCATGTGGACTTCGTCGATGATGTAGACTTTATAACGGCCCTTGATCGGGGCATAACGGACTTTGTCGATGAGTTCGCGGACCTGGTCGACGCCATTGTTGGAAGCGGCGTCGATTTCGACGACGTCAGGATGGTGTCCTTCGGTGACGGCGCGGCAATTCTCGCATTCGTTGCACTGCTGCCCCAAGCCTTTGTCGCAGTTGAGCGCTTTGGCGAAAAGACGCGCCATTGTCGTCTTGCCCGTGCCGCGGGGGCCCGAGAAAAGATAAGCATGGGCGATCTTGCCGGTTGCGATGGCGTTATGAAGGGTGCGGACAATGCCTTGCTGGCCTACGACATCCTCGAAGGTCTGCGGGCGGTATTTGTTGTAAAGAGCTTTGTAAGCCATAGTTCGATAGTGTGATTATACCTTTCGCGCCTGCCATGGACTAGGACTAATCTTTGATTAGCAAGTTTCTTTGCGTTTCGCTCAATGCTATAATTCGCGGGCTAGGAACGAACTATGGAAGAAAGCATGCGCAAAAGGCTCGATGCCACGCTCAAACGCTTTCACGACTTGGAGGAGGAACTCGCTTCCCCCGACATCGCGGAAGACGTCGCGAAATTGACCAAATTATCGAAAGAACGCTCCAACCTCGAAGAGGCTGCGACGAAATACGAACTCTTTTTGACGCTCGAAAGCCACAACAAAGAAGCCTTGGAGATGGAAAACTCCGGGGATCCAGAGCTTGTCGAACTCGCCAAGGAAGAACGCAAAGAAAACATCGCCAAGATGGAGGCGATGGAGGAAGAATTCAAAGTCCTCTTGCTTCCCAAAGACCCCAATGACGACAAAAACATCATCGTTGAGATTCGCGGCGCGGTTGGCGGAGACGAAGCCAACATCTTCGCCGGCGATTTGATGAGGATGTATGCCAAATACGCCGAAAAGCAGGGTTGGAAGCTTCAGCTTCTCGACGCTTCTTTGGGCGCGGCGGGCGGCTATTCCTCCGTTTCGTTCATGATCAAAGGCGAAAACGTCTATTCCAAATTGAAGTTTGAAAGCGGAGCGCACCGCGTCCAACGCGTCCCAAAGACCGAGGCGAGCGGCCGCATCCACACCTCCACCGCCACGGTTTTGGTCATGCCGGAAGCCGAAGAGGTCGATGTCCAAATCAACCCGAACGATCTGAAGATCGATACCTACCATTCTCAAGGCGCCGGCGGACAAAACGTCAACAAGACCGAATCGGCGGTTCGCATCACCCACTTGCCCACCGGTCTTGTGGTTGCCTGCCAAACCGAAAAGGCGCAGCTTCAAAACAAAGAAATCGCTATGCAGATGATTCGTGCGAAGGTTTTGGCCTACTTCCAAGAAAAAGAAGACGCCAAGCGCGCAAGCGAACGCAAGCTCAAAGTCGGCACGGGCGAACGTTCGGAGAAGATCCGCACCTACAACTACCCGCAGAACCGCGTCACCGATCACCGCATCGGCTTCACGGTGCAGAAACTCGACCGCATCATGGAAGGGGAGCTTGACGAAGTGATCGACGCGCTCATCCACTTTGACCAGGAGCAGAAGATGCTGGAGGAGCAAGAGAATGCCTAAGGTTTGGGAAGTCTACAGCAAGGCGATCGAGGAAGGGAAAAACCACAACGTTCTTTCGCAGGACATCCGTGTCTTGATCGCGAAGGTGCAAGGTTACGCCGAACCGATCGACACGCTTTATAACCGCGATGACGAATTCCGGAACCTTCCTTTGTTTCAAACCTATTTCGAGCGTTTGAAGAAAGAAGAGCCGGTCGAATACATCATCAACGAAGCGACCTTCTTGGAACGGAAGCTTTTCGTCGACCGCCGCGTCTTGATCCCGCGTTTTGAAACCGAGCAGCTCGTGTCGCAGATCACGGAGCGCATCACCAAATACTACGATCCGAGGAATTACCTCGTCGTCGCCGACATCGGAACGGGCTCTGGCTGCATCTCCTTGGCTTTAAGAAGCTTCTTCCGGAATTGGCTCATCACCGCAAGCGACGTCAGCGAAGATGCCTTAGAGGTTGCCAAACAAAATTTCCAAACCTATGGAGGTGGCATCCGCACGCTGGTTGGGCGCTCTTTGGAGCCTTATATCGCCAACAAGATGAATCTCGACATCATCGTCTCCAACCCGCCTTATATCCTTAATAAGGATGAGGTGCAGGTTTCGGTCAAAGACTATGAGCCGGACACCGCTTTGTATCTCGATAAAGCCAACTCGGTATACGAAGACATCTTCCGCGACTGCAAGAAAGTCAAAAAAGGCTCTTTGCTCATGTGCTTTGAAATCGGCTATGACCTCAAAGAGTATTTGACGGAGCTGATGGCGAAATACCTAGAGAATTACGAATACGAATTCGTGGAAGACCTCGATGGCAGGCTCCGCTTCCTCTTCGTTTATCTTCAATAAGCAATGAAAACGAACATCTGGCAGGAAAGTGATATCGATTTGGTGGCCAAAGCCCTCAAAGAGGGCGAGGTCGTCTGTTTTCCGACCGAAACCGTCTACGGCATCGGGGTGATCGCGATCCAAGAAGAAGCCTTCAACAAATTGGTCGCCGCCAAACGCCGGCCACCCAGCAAACCTTTTTCGATGATGACCTCCACTTTGGAGGAAGCCGAGGCTTATGTTGAGCTTGGCCCCAAAGGGAAAGCGGTTATGGAAACGTATATGCCAGGGGAGATCACCGTCTTGGCAAAAGCAAGAAAAGGATTGCCCCGTTGGATTACTTTAGGCACCCCGTTGATTGGAATTCGCATTCCAGATAGCCCGTTCGTCCTGGAATTGATCAAGAAAGTGGGGGCTCCCTTGCTCGTGACGAGCGCCAACCATTCGGGCGACCCGACTTCGACCTCGTTTGCAGAGACCCTCAAAGCCTTCGATGGCGAAGTGGCGGGCATCGTCCAAGGCGAGTGCGTCTCGAACTTGGCGTCGACTATTGTTAATATTGGAAACGAAGAAACGATTTCTTTGGTTCGCGAAGGGCCGATCCCCTTCAAAGACATCCAAAAGACCTGGGAGGAAGCGAAATGAAGATTTCCATTGGCTGCGACCATGGCGGATTTGACCTAAAAACAGCGATCATCGCCCACTTAAAAGAACTTGGTCATGAAGTCTTAGACGAAGGCACGTACAACGCGACCGACTCCGTGGATTACCCGATCTTTGGCGAAAAAGCCGCGCTTGACGTCAAAGAAGGCAAAGCCGACTTCGGCATCGTCTGCTGCACCTCGGGCGAAGGGATCATGATGGCCGCGAACAAGGTCAAAGGGATCCGTTGCGGCGTCGGCTATGACGATGTGGTCGTCGAGAAGATGCGTGAGCACAATAACGCGAACATGATTTCCTTTGGTCAGGCTTATATGAAGACCGAGGACGTCCTCCGCCGCGTCGACATTTTCTTAAAGACGCCTTTCGCGGGCGGACGTCATGAGCGCCGCGTAAACGAAATCAGCGACATCGAAAACAAATAACGAATTGGCCTCCGTAGGAGGCCTTTCTTTTCTTCAATACCAAACCTCCTCTTTGCTCCTACTAATTAATGTGGGAGCTTTTGTTTGTCCAAGATGCGGAAATAAGGACCCTCGATTCCTCGGGGTCCGCAATGGGAAGACCTATTGCCGGAAGTGTATTTCCTTTCGTGGCGAGGAAGCGGAAGATAAGAAACTTGCCCCCAAGAACGTCCGTTTGGCCCTTCGCTATCCTTTGTCGAAAGATCAGAAGGAACTATCGGACAAAGTTATCGCCAATTTCCACGATGGCATCGATACTTTGGTCCATGCCGTCTGCGGGTCTGGCAAAACGGAAATCTCCTATGGCATCATCGCCGAATGCATGGCAAAAGGCATGCACGTCGGCTTCGCTTTGCCTCGGCGGGACGTCGTGATTGAACTTTATTACCGCATGAAGGAAGCCTTTCCAGATAACCGTATCGTTTGTGTCTTTGGAGGCCATCACCGTCGGCTCGAAGGCGACTTGATCCTTTTAACCACTCACCAACTCTATCGTTACCCGCATTATTTTGATTTGCTCGTGATGGATGAGATCGACGCCTTCCCTTTCAAAGGGAATGAGCTATTGATCGCGATGTACCGCAGATCCCTTCGCGGCCATTGCGTCATGATGAGCGCAACCCCGTCTTCGACCGTTCTCAAAGACTTTCATGGGAAGGGGAAGATGACATTGGAGCTTCATACTCGTTTTCACAAAAAGCCAATCCCTGTGCCGAAGGTCGTGAAGAAGTTTGGGCCGTTGAAATACGCCTATCTCATTCAGAAGCTGAAGCAATATCGGCAAGAGAAGAAACCATGTTTTGTCTTCGTGCCGACGGTGGAGAAAAGCGAGGCGCTTTTCCGCGCCATCTCCCCCTTCGTCAAAGGTGGGAACTACGTCTCTTCCCAAAGAGAAAACCGCCCAGGAATTATCGAAGCGTTCAAAAAAGGAAAATACCGATATTTGATCACGACCGCCGTCTTGGAAAGAGGCGTAACGGTCAAAGGCATCCAAGTCATAATCTTCGGGGCGGATCAGGCAATATACGATTCGGCGGCGCTCATCCAAATCTCAGGGCGAGTCGGTCGTAAGATAGGAGCAGAAAAAGGCGATGTCATCTTCCTATGCGACAAAGAAACCAAAGCCATGCAAAAAGCGATCCGGGAAATCGAGTACTCCAACACGTTTTTGTAAAGTCTGTTTCGAGAAGATTGAGGAAACGAGCTGGTCTTCCCTTTTCGGATTCGATGGATGCGTCTGTCGGAAATGCTACAAAAAGATGGCACCGATTTTTATCTCGTTCAAAACCGAAGGCGTCCCTTCGCTTGCCCTTTATTTCTACAACGAAGAAATCACCTCGATCCTCTTCCAATTCAAAGGCTGCTTTGACATTGAACTGGCCCCGGTGTTCTTAGGCAGGGCTTTGCCTTTGCTGAAGGCCAAATACCGGGGCTACACTTTGCTCCCGGCGCCAAGCAGTTCCTCTCACGACGAACGGCGTGGCTTCAACCATGTGGTGGAGATGTTCAAAGGGCTTGGCTTACCCATCCTCCAAGCCTTTCGAAAAACCGAGGACGTGAAGCAGGCCGATCTTTCCGCGAAAGAGAGGAAAAAGGTGAAGAAGCGAATCGCTTGGAACAAAGGAATCAGCATTCGTGGCAAGAAGGTTTTGCTGGTGGATGACGTCTACACGACCGGCTCCACAATGAAGGCCTGTTTGGCGCTTGCCAAGAAGCATCGCCCCAAGAAGATTTCGATCCTCGTGATGGCCAAGACGCCGCCTCTAAAGAGGCAAGGCAAAAAGAAAGGAGAGGCGGGATAAATGACGCTTCGTTGCTTACCATTTAACAAAATGGTAGACTTTATCTCGCGTTTTAGGAGAACCCATGTCGAACATCATTGAAAAAATCTTTCGTCTCGAGAAACGAGAGCTGAACCGTTACGCCAAAGAGGCGGACCGTGTCATGGCTTACGATGAAGAGATGTCCAAATTAAGCGACGACGATCTTCGTGCAAAGACCAAGAAATTCCAGGAAGGCCTCCGCGATGGAAGCCTTACCTTGGATGACATCAAGTACGAAGCGTTTGCCGTTGCCCGCGAAGGCGCTTGGCGCGCGATCGGCCAAAAGCCATTCAAAGTCCAGATCATCGGCTCGCTCGTCTTAAATGGCGGCAACATCGCCGAGATGAGGACCGGCGAAGGTAAGACCTTGACCGCAACCATGGCGGTTTATCTGAATGCTCTTACTGGCAAAGGCGTCCACGTCGTCACCGTCAACGAATACTTGGCGGAACGTGACGCGAACTGGATGGGCAACATCTACCGTTTCCTCGGCTTAACCGTCGGCTGCAACCTTTCCTCAAAGAGCGCTTCCGAAAAGCGCGAAGCCTATCTTTGCGACGTCACCTACACGACCAACTCGGAGCTTGGCTTCGACTATCTTCGCGACAACATGGCCCCGACCGTGGAAGGCCGCGTCTTGCGTGGCCTTGCCTTCGCCATCGTCGACGAAGCCGACTCCATCCTCATCGACGAATCCCGCACCCCGCTCATCATTTCCGGCGGCGCCCGCACCCAAGCCAGCCAATATCAGGTCGCGGACCGTTTCGTTAAGCTTCTCCGCAAGGACAAAGACTTCACGATCGACATCAAAACCAAGACCTGCTCCTTGACTGACGAAGGCAACGACAAGGCCGAGCGCATGTTCGGCGTGAAGAACCTTTACGATCCCGAAAACCAGGAACTCGTCCACCGCATCCACCAGGCGCTTAAGGCCAACTACATCATGACCCGCGACGTCGAATACATGGTGGCCGCGGACCGCACGATCCAGCTCATCGACCAGTTCACCGGCCGTGTTCTCAAAGGCCGTGAATATAACGATGGTCTCCAGCAGGCCATCCAGGCCAAAGAAGGCGTGGAGATCAAACAGGAAACCACCGTCCTTGCCACCATCACCTATCAGAACTTCTTCCGCCTTTATAAAAAGCTCTCCGGCATGACCGGTACCGCGAAGACCGAGGAAGAGGAATTCGAGAAGATCTATAACATGAAGGTCGTGGTCATCCCGACCAACCGCCCGATCCAGCGTATCGACGCCGTCGACTTCATCTTCGGCACGAAGCAAGCCAAGCTCAAAGCCCTCATTCAGGAAGTGAAGGAACGCCATGAGAAAGGCCAGCCGATCTTGATTGGCACGACTTCCGTCGAATCCAACGAAGAAATCTCCCATCTTTTAACGGAAGCGGGGCTTCCTCATGAAGTCTTAAACGCGAAAAACCAGGCACGTGAAGCGGAAATCATCTCGCACGCCGGCGAAAAAGGCGCGATCACCTTGGCCACCAACATGGCTGGCCGTGGTACCGACATCAAACTCGGCGAAGGCGTCCGCGAACTCGGCGGACTTTGCGTCTTCGGCACCGAACGTCATGAATCCCGCCGTATCGACAACCAGCTCCGCGGCCGTTCTGGCCGTCAGGGCGACCCGGGTTTCTCCCGTTTCTACGTCTCCTTCGATGACGAACTCATGCGCCGTTTCGCCCCAGAAGGCCTCCGCAACCTCTTCGTCAACCAACTCCAAGACGAAGCCTTGGAAAACCGCACGCTCGTCAACGCGGTCACCAACGCCCAAAAACAAATCGAAGGCCAGAACTTCGATACCCGCAAAAACTTGCTCGACTATGACGACGTCTTAGCCAAGCAGCGTCAGATCATCTACGATCACCGTGACCGCATTTTGTTCGCGGATGACATCGAGGACATGATCCACGAGAACTTCAAAGCCGCGGGTGCCTATTTGGCCAAGCGCGCGGTCATGAACGGCCGCGACGATGGCCTCGTTTCGGGCGAAAGCCTCCGCAAATTGGTCGAGCCGGCCTTTATGCCGGAAGGCACCTTCCCCGCCAACGCTTATGACGAAGCGCCGGTCGATGAAGCCGGTGAAGACTTGGGCGAAGCCCTCTATGGCATCTACCTCAAGAAGCGCGCCACTTGGCCGCAGGAAGAAGTCGATAAGGCCCAGCGTCAGATCTCGCTTTCCGTCATCGACCACAACTGGACCCGGCACATCGATACCATGGCCCATCTCCGCGAAGGCATTGGTCTTCGCTCCTATGCTCAGACCAATCCGCTTCAGGACTACGTCAACGAAGGCTATGACCTCTTCCGCGACATGAACAACCGCATCGCGGTCGACATCGTCTTCAACTTCTTGAACGTCAAAATCCAGCGCCGCGAAGCGCCGAAAGAAGACGTGAAGACCGAAGGTGCCGTCGAAGCCGAAGCCACCACCAAGGAAGGCGAACTTCCCGCTCCGAAAGGAGAAGGCGGCGAAAACAACTAATCGCTTTTAAAGGAAAAAGGAATATGAAAGAGCTCGTCGAGTTAAAACAAAAAGCCCAAGACCTGGGCAAAGTAGTCTCGCAGCTCGGTGGTTCTCTTTGACCTGGTAGGTTTAAAGAAAGAGATTGCCGAACTCGAAGACAAACAAAACCAAGAGAATTTCTGGAATGACCAGGAATCCGCTTTGGTCGTGGTAAACCGCTTGTCCGACATCAAAGGCAAAGTGGGCGGCTACGAAAAGGCCGTTAGCGATCTAAAAGACATCAATGAGATGCTCGAAATGGCCGACATCGGCGATTCCGAGATGCTCGAACTCATCTCCTCGATGGAAGAGGAAATGGAACAAAATACCAAGGAATTGCGCAATCTTTTGCTGTTCCGCGGCGAATATGATGCCTTAAATTGCACCGTGGACATCCATCCGGGCGCAGGCGGCACCGAGGCCCAGGATTGGGCGTCGATGCTTTTGCGCATGTATGCCAGATGGTGTGAACGCCATAACTACAAATACACCATCCTTTCGCTTGAAGACGGCGACGAAGCGGGCATCAAATCCGTCACCTTCAAAGTCACCGGCCATAACGCTTATGGCATGCTCAAAGGCGAGAAAGGCGTCCATCGCTTGGTCCGCATCTCGCCCTTTGACGCCAACGCCAGACGCCACACCTCGTTTTCTTCCGTCAACGTCGTGCCGGAGTTTGGCCCGGTCGCCAACGTCGTCATCGACCCCAAAGACCTCCGCATCGACATCTTCCGTTCGGGCGGTGCAGGCGGACAAAACGTCAACAAAGTCTCCTCTGCGGTCCGCATCACCCACCTTCCGACTGGCATCGTCGTCTCCTCGGAAGCCGAGCGTGACCAGCCGAAAAACAAAGCCAACTGTATGGCGATGCTCCGCGACAAACTCATGCAGCGTCAGCTCGAAGAGCGCGAAGCCCAGATGAAGTCGATCATCGGCGAGCAGAAGAACATCGAATGGGGATCACAAATCCGTTCTTATGTCTTCCAACCATATCAGCTCGTGAAAGACCATCGCACCGAAATGGAAATGGGCAACGTGCAGGCCGTCATGGACGGAGAAATCGATCCCTTCCTTTCCGCTTACCTTGAAATGGAGGCCAAGAACGCCGATGCTCGGAAAGAAGCTAAGTAAACACGAAGTCCTGAAGATCGTGAAGAACTATGTTCTCATTGTTTTTGGCTGCGCTTTGTTGGCTTTCGGCGACGTCGCTTTCATCACCCCGCTTCACCTGGTCACGGGTGGCGTGCTTTCCGTCGGCGTCATCGTCCAATACTTCGTGGACCTTTCGGGCGCGACGTTCCAGGTCTATGACCTTGTCGCTTGGGGACTGCAGATCGTTTTGTTGGTCGTCGGCTTCCTCTTCTTGGGAAAGAAGTTCACGCTTCATACCCTTTTCGCGTCGTTGATGTATCCGGCCTTCTTGACCATCTTCTCCCGTTTCCATCTGACCGATTTCGTCTCGAATCAGTTGATCAATCCTAGTGGCGACAACACCGCTTTGACGATCCTCGCCGGCATCTTTGGCGGCGCTTTCGTCGGCGCGGGCGTTGCCGTTACTTATTTCGGCGACGGCTCGACCGGCGGCTTTGACATCGTCTCGATCATCCTTGCCAAATACACGCCCGTCAAAGAAGCCTCTTCCGCCTTCGTGATCGATGGCACGCTCGTCATCATCGGTATGATCTGCATGAAGGATATCCCGCTTGGCTTGATTGGCATCTTGAGCGCCCTCGTCTGCGCCCTTGTCGTCCAGTATTCCTACGTCAACGCCAACTCCTTCGTCATCGCCGACATCGTCTCCGAGAAATACGAGGAGATCATGCAATACGTGCACGAGAAAATGGATCATGCGACCACCGTCATCAATGCGACGGGCGGCTATACCGGAACCGACCGCAAAATCCTCCGCGTTGCCTTTAGCAAACGGGAGCTTTTCTCCTTCAAGGCTTTTATCGCCGAGTGTGACCCGAAGGCCTTCGTAACCTTCACCCAGGCCTCCATGATCAATGGCGAGGGTTTCGATCCTCTTGTCGCAAAAGTGAAGCTCGCGGTGAAGCTCCACAAAAAGAACGAAAAGGAGAACGATGGAAAGTAAACCCTTCAAACTCGTATCTCCCTTTAAGCCGACCGGCGATCAGCCCGCGGCCATCCAGAAGATTTTGGATGGCGTGAAAAAGGGCAAGCAGGTCCAGGTGATTTTGGGCGCGACTGGCACGGGCAAAACCTTCACCGACGCGAACATCATCGCCGCCTTGAACCGCCCGACTCTTGTCTTGGTCCACAATAAGACGTTGGCCTCACAGCTTTATGGCGAGTTCAAAGAACTCTTTCCGGAAAACCGCGTCGAGTATTTCGTCTCGAACTTCGATTTCTACCAGCCAGAAGCCTACGTTCCTAAGACCGATACCTATATCGATAAAAACGCCGTCATGAACGATGAGATCGAGATGCTCCGCTGCTCGGCGGTCAACTCGCTTTTGGAACGCAGAGACACCATCGTTGTCGCTTCGGTCGCGGCCATCTATGGCTTAACCGATCCGGAAGAATACCAAGGGCTTCTTTTCGAGGTCCGCGTTGGGGAGACCATCGATCGCAAAGTCCTCTATCAAAGGCTTTTGGATTCCCAATACACCAGGAACAATCTTTCGCCTGCTCCCGGCACCTTCCGCGTCCATGGCGACATCATCGACATTTGGCCCCTTACTTCCCCGGAATCGTATATACGGATCGACTGTTTTGGCGATGACGTTGACTCGATTTCGCAGATCAACGCCTTAACGGGCGAGGTCATTGAACACTACAAAACCTATCCTTTCTATCCGGCTTATGACCATGCCTCGACCCGCAAAAGGATCGAAGCGGCGGTCTCGACCATCAAGGTGGAGCTCGCCGAGCGTCTTGCCGAACTGAGAAAGCAGGGCAAGCTTCTTGAGGCCGAGCGTCTTGAGATGCGGACCACCCAAGACATGGACTCGCTTCTCGAATTCGGCCGCTGCCCGGGCATTGAAAACTATTCCCGCCACATCGATGGCCGTAAGCCTGGTCAAAGACCCTTCTGCTTGTTGGATTATTTCCCCAAAGACTATTTGCTTCTCGTGGACGAAAGCCACGTCACCTTCCCGCAGATACGCGGCATGTACAATGGCGACCGTTCCCGCAAAACGGTGTTGGTGGACTATGGTTTCCGTTTGCCTTCCGCTTTGGACAACCGCCCCTTGAATTACTCCGAATTCGAATCGCTTATGCCCAGCACCGTCATTTGCACGTCCGCGACGCCTGGCGATTATGAGCTCGAGAAATGCGGCCATGAAGTGGCGGAGCAGATCATCCGTCCGACGGGTTTATTGGACCCGAAGATCGAAGTGAAGCCGACCATCGGCCAAATCGATGACCTCCTTCAGCAGATCGAAGAGCGGATCGCGAAGAACGAGCGCGTCATGGTGGTCACCTTGACCATCAAGATGGCGGAGGACTTAACGAGTTATCTCAAAGAGCGCGGAATCAAAGTCACCTATCTTCATAACGAAACCAAAACCTTGGAGCGTGAGCAGATCATCTACCAGCTCCGCAAAGGGAAGTTCGATGTTTTGGTCGGTATCAACTTGCTCCGCGAAGGTTTGGATATCCCCGAGGTCTCTTTGATCGCCATTTTGGATGCCGACAAAGAAGGCTTCTTAAGAAGCACGAGGTCACTCATTCAGGTCATCGGCCGCGCGGCGAGAAACGCGAATGGCAAAGTCATCATGTATGCCGACGGCTATAGCGATTCGATGAAAGAAGCGATCGCCGAGACCGAGAGAAGACGCTCCATCCAAAGCGCCTACAACGAAGAAAACGGCATCATCCCGACCACGATCGTCAAAGAGATCCGACCGCCGCTTCATAACACCGAGACCGAAGTCGATGAGATCGTCAAAGCCTCGCGCGGCGGCAAGATGAGCCGGAGCCAGATCGAGAAGCAGATCAAAGATTTGGAGTCGCAGATGAAGAAAGCGGCGAAGGAGTACGACTTCGAGCGCGCGGCGGAGATCCGCGACATCATGTTTGAATTGAAAGCGAGCCTCAACTCATGAAAAACTACGACACCTATCTCTTCGATTTCGATGGAACCCTCTTCGATACGGCCAAATCCCTTGGCCCGGTTTTCCGCGTGGGCTTCCAGGCGATTGGGATGGATTGCAAAGATGAGGACGCGCTGACCTACATGCACATGTCGCTTCAGGAAGCGGCAAAGCTCGCCGGGGTTCCCGACGAACGATTCGTCGACTTCGTCATGGGTATTTTGAAGGCCTTAGACGATGAATCTTCCCTCAAGATGATCGAGATCTTCCCAGAGAGCGAAGAAGTGGTACGTGCCTTGGCAAAACAAGGCAAAAACATCGGCATCGTCTCCGGCAATGGCAGCTCGCACATCCGCCTCGTGCTGTCCCGTTTTGGAATGGATGATTTTTTCACCGCGATCTCGGGCTCCGACGAATATAAGAATGGCAAACCAAGCGCCGAACCGATCCTCTTGGCTCTTTCCAAGTTGGGAATCAGCGGGGAGAATGCCGTCTATGTCGGGGACTCCCTTCAAGACATCAAATGCGCGGAAAACGCGAAGATTGACGGGATTCTCGTCGATCGGAAGAACGAGCATCCGGATTTTGAAGGAACGAAGATCGAATCGCTTCGCTCGCTATTAATTGGTGGTTGCGAATAACCTTTGGTTAGCATATAGTTTTTAGGCAACTTTTACGGAAGGAGGACAAAAACATGAGATGGTATGACGTATTGTTCCTGATCGTTTCCCTCATCATCATCATTTTGAGCCTTCTCCAAGGCGGCAAGAGCTCCGGCGCTTCCGGCGCGATCACCGGCGGCGGACTCAACGTCTTCGCCAAAAAGCAGGAAAGGGGATCCGAGAAAATCATCACTTGGCTCACCTTCGGCTTCGGCATCATCTTCCTCTTCATGGCCTTGTTGCTCTCCATCTTGAGCGCTTAAGCAAAGTGAAAACCAAAGACGGCAATAAGCCGTCTTTTTTTGTCGAATTGTGGTTAAGGATTTTTCTCCTTATGGTAAACTCTTTCCTATGGAAGTTCGTGAATTTGTTGCCAAGCGGAAGCTGGAGCTCAAAGAAGAGGTCTCTTCGCTATCCCGCAAACCCAAACTCGTCATCATTCAGGTGAACGATGACCCTGCTTCGGATGCTTACATCCGCGGCAAACTCAAAGACGGCGCGGAGATCGGCGCCGACTGCGTCTTGGATAAGATGGATCCTTCGACGAGCGAGGAAACCCTTCTTTCGCGCATCGAAGAATACAACCAGGATCCGGCGGTGGACGGCTTGATCGTCCAGCTCCCTCTCCCCAAGCACATCTCGGAAGACAAGGTGAAGCTTGCCGTATCGCCAAAAAAGGACGTCGATGGCTTCCACCCTCTTGGCAAACAGAATCCCTGCACCCCGAAAGGCATCATCGAATACCTCGACGCCGAAGGCTTCTCCTTCGTGGGGAAGAACGCGGTGGTCATCGGCCGCTCGAACATCGTCGGCAAGCCGATGGCGAAGATGCTTCTCGCGAAGCACTGCAACGTCACTCAGCTCCATAGCCGCACCTCGAAAGAGGATATGGCCTTCTATCTCGCCCATGCCGATTTGATCGTCGTGGCGGTGGGCCGCCTTGGCTTAATCGACAACACGTTTACCTTCAAAAAGGATGCCTTCATCGTCGATGTCGGCACGAACCGCGGCGAAGATGGCAAACTCCATGGCGATTGCGTGCCCTCTCTCCCCGTCAAATTGCAGACCCCCGTCCCAGGCGGCGTTGGTCTATTGACCCGCTTGGCCTTAATGGAAAATCTCTTGGAGGTTACTCACAAATGAATTTCTCGATCAGCAACACCCATGTCTATGGCTTAGAAAGAGCCGTCAAAGCCTCGGGCAACCCGATGCGCATCGCCATCGATGCCTCTGAGCCAAACGACAAAGATTTCTTGCGCGCTTCCAAGCTCGCTTCTTGCCAGACGGGCCAAGGCCACGACAACTTCTTGAAGGGCATCTTGGTCCACCTCGATGTCTGCGCGCCCCTTTATTGGTGGAAGGAGGCCCAGCGTTACCATTGGTTCGATTTCGTCTCCAGCGAATCGACGATGCACTGCCTCTTAAAGTTCGATGTCGCCGCCCAATGCGTCGACGAAACCGATCCCCAAATCCTCGCGAGGATGAAGGAGCTCGTCGCCGAATATAACGCCATTCCAAATGACGAAGAGCATCGCGACGAACAAAAGGCCAAGTGGCGCGTCCTCGTCGCCTCGCTCCCAGAAGGCTTCTGCCTCGCCGCGACGATGACGACCAACTACCAACAACTCAAGACCATGTACTATCAGCGTCTTGGCCATAAGCTCAAGGAATGGCACGTCTTCTGCGCTTGGTGCGAAGAGCTTCCTCATTTCAAAGAGCTTCTGGGCTTGGATAAATAAGCAAAGAAAAAAGAGAAGGTTTTGCGGCCTTCTCTTTTGTTTTTGTCGTTCTTAGGCTTTCTTGTAGGCCAAGATTTTGATAAGGCTCAAGACGCCGGAGACGATGAGATAGATGCCAAGGATCAACGAGGCATATTTCTGGAAGTCGGCGATGAAGTAGAGCAAGAAGCCGAGGGTCATGGCGATCGCGCCAAGCGAGATTTCGATGATGCCGACCACTTTGTTCTTGCGGACCGCGAGGACGACGATGCCGTCGCAGAGGAGCAAGATGCCAAAGATGATGAGGAGCAAGGAAATCAAGAGGTTGAACGGCAGGGTCGTCAAGAAGCACATGACGCCAAAGGCGATGAAGAAGGACGCCGGCATGCCCGAGCCAAAGACAAGGGAATGGGTGGTGACGTAGCCTTCGATCAATAAGCCAAGGCCCGCAAGAAGGGCGACGATGCCGATGATCTTGGTGAGGATGTCCGCGCCGGAAACGCCAATGCAAAGCAAGATACCGATGACGAGGACGATGACTGGGCCCAAGATGGCGCCAGCCTTAATGGTCTTCTTTTTTGTTGTTTCGCTCATTTGTTTTTCTCCTGAATAACGTTAGCAATTGTAGCACTCTCTCCCATGTGGGAAAAAAAGAAAAAAGCGGACGATTGTCTCATCCGCCCTTTCGTTGTTATTTGCCTTCTTTTTTGTGTTCGATGCGAACCGTCTTGTCTTCGAGGGCCGCGATGTTCTCTTCGTTCGGCGCATCGTAGATTTCCGGCTCTTCTTTCTTGTCTTTCGCCTGGCTCACGACTTCGACGGTCGCGGGGGCCGCTTCCTCGAAATGGACTTCTTCGTTCCTTCTGACGACTTCTTGGCGTTCCTGTTCTCTGCGTTTCTTCGCCCTCTTGTGAACGCCGATCGTGGTGACGACGGCCATCGCGATCGCGACGAGGATCAAGATGCTGCCAAGGATGATCATGATGACCTGCTTGAATTCCGCATCGTTGACGCGATAAAGAACGAACATCGTGACGCCGACGCCAATCAAGATAGCGGCAAAGGCGATTTCCATAACCGGCATGAAGAGCTGCTCGACGATCTTTTTGGCGATCACGATGATCGAATAAACCAGGAAGAAGACGCCGATGGCCATCAATAGGATCGACAAGAAGTTGATGATGACGTCGATGAAGATGGCGGGCTGTTTGACCTCCATCAAGATGACGACGATGCCGATCGTGACCTCGAAGCCTGACACGAGCATCGCGGATTCTTGGCTCTTACGAACCTTATTCACGATAAGGATGAAGCGGAGGATGCCATCCAAGATGACGAAGGCTCCGATGACGTAAGCGAAAACGGAATAAAGGGTTTCGTTGCTGCGGAAGACGCAGGCCATAACGCCCGCTGCCACAAGAAGCGCAGCTTCGATGTAATTCCAAACGGCCCAAACATGGGTCATAGCTTTGTCCAATTTATCTTCCATAAAGACTCCCTTTGGTTATCTTGATAATCATAATGCCTGCGCGCGATTTTTGTTAGACCTAGCAGTAAGAAAGATTCACAAGATTCTTAAAAGGGATGGTTAAACCATCGATTTTGAGGAAGCGGAACACCGGATCGATCTTCTCAATGATCCCCAAAGCGTGATGCATGAAGCCATCTTGCCAATAATAGGCGTCGACCTCTTCTTGCTGGTAATGGCAAAGGAGGTCGTTGATCTCTTCGGCCCTTTCTTGCGCGATTTGTGGCTTTTCGACTTTCTTGCGGGCGTGGCGCATCCTCGCCAAGGAAGTCGCCTGCTCAATCAAAGATTGGTAGGGCGCCCATTTCATCATGCCGCGGTCTTCGTTCATGCCTTGTGCCCTCCGATCTGGCCATGCCGCTCGATGATTGTGCTATCAGGAAGCAGACACGAGCTTCTTAAACAGGCGTTTTGGCCATAACGCCTTTTGATTTCGTCGATGGTGTGATTGAGCTTCCGTTTTTCGAGCGTCAGCGAATAAGGCTCAAACAAGTCGAGCTGCTCGGCGGAAGCGATGTCGCTTAGCTTGCCAAAGCTGATGCCGAGGTTACGGATGGGGAAGGGCTCGATGAAGGCGTCGAAGATCTCAAGGATCGTTCGGTAGAGGGTATCGTTGTCGTCGCTTGGCTTCTCCAGCTTCTTTTGCCGGGAGAATCCGCCGCCCGTTGCTGCGCTATACCCGACGAAAAGAGATACCACGTTGGCCCTTTTTTGGTGGCTTCGCATCCTTAGCGCCAAGTCATCGCACATCTCGCGGAGCAAGAGCTTGGCTCCTGGAATCGAATAGTCTTTGGAAAGGGTCTGCCCAATGGAAAGATTGCTTTCTTTGGGGATGTATTTCTGGCGGATGTCCGTCCGATCGATCCCGTTTGCCAAGTCATGGAGTTGAAGCCCCATCACGCCGAACTCCTCCTCTAAGAAGCCGCGGTCGCAATGGGCGAGCTCTTTCATGGAGCGGATGCCAATCCGCTTCAAGTGGGCTTCGGTGCCGCGGGAGATGCCCCAGATCTCGGTAATGGGCGAGATGGACCAAAGCTTGGTGGGGACGTCTTTCTCCGTCCAATGGGCGATATAAGGAGGGCGCTTCTTGCCTTCGTTATCCAAAGCGATCTTGGCCAAGAACATGTTGGGCCCGATGCCCGCGGTCGCGGTGAGGCCGAGCTCTTCGTAGATCTGCTTTTGGATTTCGTGGACGAATTCCTCGGGCGTTTGTTTGGCCAAGGAAAGGTAGGGGCCGATGTTCAAGAACGATTCATCGATCGAATAAACGTGAATGTCTTCCTCGGCGACGTGGTCCATGAAGATGGAGACGACGCGCGAAGACATCTCGATGTAATAGGCCATGCGCGGCTGCGCATAGATCATGTCCTCGAGATGCGGGAGGTCCCTTCTCCGGCAGACGTTCGGGATCTTGTAATTGGCCTTGAGGTAAGGGGTGGAGGACATGACGATGGTCGAGGGGCCGCGGGTGGGGTCACAGACCACGAGGGGCGTCTTGAAAGGATTGAGCCCGCGGGCGGCGCATTCGCAGCTCGCGTAGAAGCTTTTGAGGTCAATCACGCAGTAGAGGGCCTTGTCGTTCATGTCGTTCTCCTTTCTTGGGGTCTTCACTTTAGCGAGGAAAAAATGCATTTGGAGTCTTGACAGAAAAGGGGCAAACCACAGGGGAGAGGGGTCACGAAAAGCATTTGTTTGGCGAGGTCGAAGGAAGAGGGGATTTTATAGACACTGTAGTGGGGAGAACGAAAATTCCTGTTGCCTTTTTTCGCCTTCTTCTTGTGTCCAAGGGATGCACGGAAAAAGGGACGAAAAGACGCCCAAAGTTCTAATTGCAACCCACAAGGGGCTTGCCTATAATTACTAAGCGCTTTTTAAAGCGCCCAATCGTGGGGCATTAGCTCAGCTGGGAGAGCGCCTCGTTCGCAACGAGGAGGTCGGCGGTTCGATCCCGCTATGCTCCACCATTTTTTATTTCTCCTGTCGTCGTCCAAACCCACTTATCCAAAGTTGGACAAACGGCGGCATCCAGATAGATAGGTCCTTTCGGGGGCCTTTTCTTGTGACACTTCTGTGACACTCATTGCGATAATCTACAATTAACCAAGGGGCATTTTGATAATGAAAGAAGAATTATTAAAAGGTTTAACTGAAGAACAAATCGCTAAAGTCAAGGCGTGTAAAAACCAAGAGGAAATACTTCAACTTGCCAAAGAAGAAGGTATTGAATTAAACGAAGCACAATTAGAAGCTGTTAATGGTGGAGGATGCATGACTGAAGCTGTAAAACCTGCGCCATGTTGCCCATATTGCGATAGTACACATCGTGAACTAGTACAATATCATGAGAACTACACTACCTATCTATGTAGTGCCTGCCATCGCCAATATAAGTACTATGATAATGGCAGAAGCGAAAAAATGTAATTAACGTTTAACAACATACCAATAGAAAGCGCTTTAAATGGACTGACACATCTGTTGTCGTCGTCCAAACCCACTTATCCAAAGTTGGACAAACGGCGGCATCCAGATAGATAGGTCCCTCCGGGGGCCTTTTCTTGTGCCTCGAACTCGCCGACCTCTTCGTTGCAAACAAGATTAAAAATCCCCGTTTATCCACAACGGGGATGATTGTTCTTGCCCGCGAGAACAGGAACTATCTTTTCTTGTACATGACAAGTTTTGGATCAGAACCTCCCTTGCCATAGGTGCAAATAAGGATGAAATCCACATTGGCCACGACGCCATAGCAGAACCCCGTGTCGGTTTCTGACTCGAGCTGAGTGCCTAGGTACGTCGTCTCATCGTTGAGGAATTTCACCTTCGCCCCGTTAGACAACGGGTATTCCAAGTTTACATATGAGCCTACGAGGGCGCTTAGCTTGGTTACTGGGGGCATACCCTCGATGTGCAGGCCGTTTATTTCTTCGATTAGTGTTTTCTTAAAGGCATCGAACTTCCCTTGATCGCTTAGTTCGTCATGGCGTTTCCAATAGTTGAGGTGGGGAAGTTTTTCCTTCATATAAGCGCGAGCTTCTTCCTCGGAAAATCCTTCCTTGGCCATGTGGGGAACGCAGACATCGATGAGATCATCCATGTTGTCATAAGTGTAGGTCCCGTCCGCATAGCACCATTTGCAATACTCCTCGTTTAGGGAACCGTCGTCGTTCTTGCCGATGATCGAATCATCTAGCGGCATGCCGCAGCACTGGCAATAAAGGGGATGAGGAGAGCCAAGCAGCGTATTAATCGAAACGTTGAAGAGCTTAGAGAGCAGCTTCAGTGTCTCCGTCGCGGGAACCGTCTCTCCGTTTTCCCAGCGCGAAACCGCTTGCCTCGTCACGAAAACCTTTTCCGCAAGCTCGTCTTGGGATAGCCCGTTTTTGGTCCTGAGCTCATATAGAATTTGTTTCGTTTCCATCGTTTTTGCCTCTGGCGAAATCATATCAAACAACCTTTTGTCATAGTAGCAACG
>CAMGZU010000006.1 GCA_946183085.1 uncultured Erysipelotrichaceae bacterium
TTTTTTGTTTCTAGAACAAAGATTTTCCAACACTTTATAATGAAATGAAGAGCACCACATGAGCGAAGAAAAGAAGATCCGAAACGCGAATCGCGGCAACTTCTCCATCAAGAGGACCGTTTTGATCGTCGACGACGAAGAGATCAACGTCGAGATCCTTACTACCATCCTGGAGGAGGATTTCCACGTCCTCAAAGCCTATGACGGCAAAGAGGCGTTGGAGCTTCTCCAAAAAGGCGATCAGAAAATCGACATGGTCCTTCTGGACGTCTTCATGCCATTCGACGGCCGCGAGGTCTTGAAGATCCGTCAGCAAAACCCCGAGCTCAAGCGCATCCCCTTCATCGTTTGCACCAGCGATAAAAACATCGAGAAAGAGTGCTTCTACCTTGGGGTCAACGATTTCATCAAAAAACCCTATGAGAACCCCGACATCATCGTCGCGAGGGTCAAGAGGATGATCGAGCTTTACGAAAATACGCCAAGCAGTTCGACGCCAACTTCCCCGAAGTCAAAAAGGACATGGTTCTCCTTTCGGTGAACCGCTTCCGTCTCATCAATGAGCTTTATGGCCATGAATTCGCGGACAAAATCCTTCTTTCGATTACGGGGGAGCTCAGCGACTTCGTCAGCAAATGCAAAGGGCTGCTCGGCAAAGAGAGCGGTGGGACCTTCCTCCTTTATTGCGAGCACCAAGAAGACTACGAAGCCTTGCCAAAGAAATTAGAAGAAGCGGTGAAGAAAGACGCAAAAGACATCAACGTGTCCTTCAAAATCGCCGTCTATCCCTTCGTTGACCCGTCTTTGGAAAAAGAAATCGTCATCGACCGCTTGAGCGATACCGCGGACACCTTAATCAACGACTATGGCAAGAATGTCGCCGTCTATAGCCATGAGGCCCAGACGGCGAACCTCCACAAAGAAGAGCTGATCGCCGCCTTCCCCGAAGCCTTGAAGGAAGAGCAGTTCCAGCTTTATTTCCAACCCAAATACGAAATCCAAGGCGAAAAGCCCCACCTCACCAGCGCGGAGGTTTTGATCCGCTGGATCAGCCCGAAGTTCGGCTTCGTCTCGCCCGGCGAATTCATCTCGCTTTTCGAAGAAAACGGCTTAATCTGCCAATTGGACGCCTACATCATCCAAAAGGCTGCGGAGCATATGAAGCGGTGGAAGAAGGTTTATGGCGAATACGTCCCCTTATCCATCAACTTATCCCGCGTGAACCTCTACCGCCCGAACCTCGTCGAAGAGATCATCGGCTACATCTCCTCCAATGGCGTGCCGCGCGAGAAGTGCTACATCGAGATCACCGAATCGGCTTTCGTCGAAGACGCCAAAGCGGTCATCCCGGTCATCGACAAGATCCGCCAAAGCGGCTTTAAGATCGAGATCGATGATTTTGGCTCCGGCTATTCTTCTTTCGGCGCGCTGGCCGACCTCCCCTTCGATGTCTTGAAGATCGACATGCAGTTCATCCGCGCGATGGAGAAGAACCCCAAAGTCAAAGACATCGTCAAGATGATCATCAACTTGGCAAAGACGTTGAACGCGACCGTGGTCTCCGAAGGCGTGGAGACGAAACAGCAATACGATTTCCTCCAAGAGATAGGCTGCGACATCATCCAGGGCTATTACCTCTCCAAGCCTTTGCCCTTAAAAGAATTCGAGGAACTCATCCAAAAGGAGTTTGTGACCAATGGACGTTAAGAAGTTTTACGAGGAGATCGGCGGGAGTTACCAAGACGCCTTGAACATCATGATGAACGACGCCCTCATCGCGAGGATGCTCACTAAATTCATCGCCGGGGATTCCGTGGATAAGCTTTTCGCCGCTTACGAGGCGAAGGATTATCGCTCCGTCTTTGCCGCGAGCCACGCCCTAAAAGGCGTTGCCGGCAATCTGGCCTTAAGCCCAATCTTTCAATTGGCTTCCAAAATAACCGAGGCCACCCGCTATGACGATGGAGTGAACCTCGACGCTGAGTTTGCCGAACTCAAAAAGACCTACGAACTCATTAAGGCAAAGCACCAAGAACACATCGCCTAACGAAAAGAATGTCGCTCCGAATCTATTGACCTGACTTGGTTTTACCCAGTCGGGTTTTTCTTTGCCTGTGGCATGTTTGTGACGGGTGGCCGCTATCATATGGGTATTCAGGAGGAAAGAAAGATGGACCGCTCCGTGAAAAACGCTCTCTACAAATGCAGCACCAAAGGATTGATTCAATTGCTCAATGACCCGAAATACGCCAATAACCCAGCCCGGCAATACCAGGACATGATCAATTACATCGCCCGCCACGAGATGTATGGCGGCAAGACCAAAGGCGAGCTGTTTGAGATGATCCACGTCGCGCGAAACGAACTCCTCGCGCAATATGGCGAGAAGCGCAAAGACAACAAAGAGAAGCTTCCATATGACAATTTCGGCAACGTCAGCCCCAGGGACGCTCAGCGCATCAAGAACTTCCTCCGCGATCCTTCGACCGCGGCCATGAACGAATTCGCCGCGCTTGGAAACGTTAACCTTGCGGCCAATGGCGAGGACGAAGAGGAGAAGGAATACCTGAGGCGCCTTCAGATCAACGCCCAGATGCTTTCGAAGCAAGTGGAGGTCATGGCCGATACCCAGAACACCCACTTCAAAGGAAGCGAAGCCCGCACCGACATCTTGACCCGCCTCGAGAAGAAAATGCCCGAGGAGGATGAAAACGCGCTCGACTCGCTGAAGAAAGCCAACGGCAATTTCTTCACCAGGCTCTTCCGCCGCCCTTCTCAGGAATACAAAGCCTTCGAGCAATCCTTCAAGCAATTCCGACAGACCGAAAGCGTCTTAAGCGGCAACGTCGAAGACTTGGAAAAGAAGACGACGGCCTACCTCAAGCATTTGATGCCAAACTTCAAATACGCGAAGGACATGAAGAAAGAGGAAATGCTATCCGCCCTCCCCAAAGGGCAAAGGGCCCGCGCCTCTTTCGCGATGGACGTCCTCGATTCGATCCGTGAGAACAAGGAAGCGAAGCCTTACGTGGATAACGTCGAGAACGCGATCAATGGCCGCCCGATCAAGGAGATCGAAAAAGCCCCCGCTCAAGCGGATCCGGCGAAGCAGCAGGAGTTCCAAAACGAGATTGCCGCCAACATCGAAGAACCCAAGGTCGAGGAAGTGAAGAACGAGGTAAAAGCCGAACCCGAAAAGGTCGAGGAAAAACAAGCCGAGGCCAATAACGAGATCGCGAACTAAAGCCAACAACAAAAAAGAAGCTCTGACGTCAAATCAGAGCTTTTTTGATTCTTTGTTGTTTGTTTATGGAAGCATGTGGCCCGAGATCTCGGTGATGCGGACGTTGTAGACGCAGACGCCCTTGAGCTCGTAGCTCGCCGTGTTGGCGAAGCTTCCTTGCAGGGAATCCATCGTCTTATAGCCATCCTCTTCCTTGCCCGCGACGAAGCGGAATTCGACGTCGCTGACCTCAAACGGATCATCGAAATCAAAGGTGAAATCGGCGTTGATCCCTTTGCAGTTTTTCACGCTGACCTTGCATTTGCCCTTGATGTCGGAGGAGAAGAGCTTTCCTTTGGCGGGGTTGGGGTAGAGGCTGAAGCTGATGAGTGTCCCCGTGAAATTGCCGTTAAGTTCTTTGTCGCTCATCCTGCCCAAATCAATGTAGGATGCCGCGTTTTCGACGGTGAGGGCGGCGCCTTGGTTGCTGTTCGTGCATCCGGCGAGAAGAAGCGCCGAACACATCGCCATGATGGTTTTAGAGAGTCTCATAGAAATACCTCGTTTTTCTTTTGTAAGTCTATAATGCACGCGCGTTTTAGAAAAAGATTTTTGTGTGGCAATTCTATGGCAGAGCGACTGCTATCCTATTCCCAACAATAAGGGGATCACCATGAGCTACAGAGACCAATTATCCAAAATGATCCAAGAGATCAAAGACTACAAAAAAGTTTTTGACACCAACTACGAAGAAGCCCTCAAATTCAAAAACACCTTGCCGATGGCCCAAAAGGCCTACCATGTCCACAGCTTTTTCCGGAGCTTGAGGAATTCGTCGGCGGAGTGGTTCGGCAGCAAAGAGGCCTATGAGGCCTTCCTTGCCAAACACCCGGACCTTTTCCCAGACGGCAAAATGATTCATGTCCCCAATTTCGAACCCTATGGCGACATCAAACTCCCGGATGTGGATTTTGAAAAGATCTTCGATGCGCTCGACGAAGAATTCAAAGAAAACCCCCAGAAGCTTGAGGAACTCTACGACCACGCCGACCCGAAAATCCGCGAAGTGAATCACCCGATGCAGGGCGTCATCGATTCCATCAAGGAAGACGCGAGGCGCTTCTATGAAGAGGGTCCGCTCCTCAATGAGGTTTTGGAGACGCTGGACTATGCCAACAACGAACTCGTTGAGAAGACGGGGGAACACCTTCTCGATAACGCCATCGACGCCAACGCCAATGCCCGTAGCGTCATGGCCGTCAAACACTTCGATACCTTCGTGGAAGAGAATGGCCTCGACAAGAAGAAGATCGTCAATCGCTCCCACCGCGATGCGACCATCAGCCCCAATTTTGCCAGCAAAGGCGTGTCCTACTCGGATTATAAGCCCTTCCTTTCGATGGAGGTTCATTATCCAGAAGACTTCAAAGAGAAGCTCTTGAATTTGGATACCCTTTTGCAAGACGAAGGCCTTTTGACGAAGGCCCAGGGTGGCGAATCCGGCAACAAGGAATATGGCCTTGCCGATTATTTCCAGGCCAACTATACCCTCAAGAAGGCGCTTACCGACTACACGAAGCTGGCCAACGACGAGGAGAAGCAAGCCGCGCTTCTTAACATCCGCAAACTGACCCAAGACGTCAAAGATGTGACCGCGAAATACGAGAAGGTCTTCAATTACATCAAAGAGAACTTCGATTTGGATAACATCTCCATGTCGGCCAACCTCTATTCGGGCCGTCCATCCTCCGTTCCCGATGGCGACCTTACAAACTGGAAACCGAACCTTCCGGAGAAATTTGACTTCGAGAATTCGCAGCCCGTCATCTTCTTAAGCGGCTTTACCCAGCTAAAGGCCGCCTGCCAGATTACGAACTCCTCCCTCAAAGACTATTTGGACCATCCCCATAAAACCTACCTTGACGGCGCGAAAAAGCTCGCCGAGCATGACGACAATCTCCTTTACATCACCCCCGCCCAAGAACCCAATCTTGGCAAGCGCATGGCCCGCGCTTTCTGCGGCCCATCCAACCTCTATGGCGGTCTTTATGGTTATAACATGGCGGGCGGTCGTGGCATGGAGTTCCTTTATAACACCGTTTCGGACAAGGCGAACCAAGACGCCAACATCATAAAATCGTCCGTCATCAAAGAATACAGCACCATGTACGGCCATGATCCCGCCGTTCTCTTTGATCCCACCACTGGGGCGAACATCCAAAACCTTAAGAACCTTTTTGCCGCCGGCGATCAGTTCGAGCACCTTTACGAAGCGAGCGATCGTTATTTCAACGAGAATGGCGATTGTGGCTGCAAAGTGAAAGATTATCCCGCCGCCGTCAAAACCCATGGCAATACCTCCGTCGCGGACGAATACCGCAGAATCATGCAGACGGTGAAGGACTTCAATGACGAACGCGCCAACCTCGGCCGCAATCCCCAGCAGTATTATCAGCAAGGGAACTTGAATCCCTCCGTGAGCTCCGGCGCGATCCTTGCCGCCGGAAGGGAATACTTCGTCGACTATATGAGGGAGAACAACCTTTCCTTGGCGAGCATCCAAGACGCGAAGCTTAGGAATGAGGTCATCGATTTCATCAACGACCCGATCGCGGCCTATACCAAGAAAAACGGCAAGTTTGATTTGGATGATGGCCCCGAACGCGACAACGAAGTCTCCTTTAGCTTCCGGAGAACCTGGGAATATAAGATCGGCAAGAACAACACCTTCTTCGAGAAGTTCGCGGAGCATAACCGCAAACCCGGCGGCTACAACACCGGCAAGACGATGGCCAAGATCTTATCGGACAACAAGGGCTCTTGGTGGGAACGCCTCCGTGGCAAGACCTCCAAGGAATATAGCGCCCTTCAGAAGATCGCCAAGGCCTCCATCGATCCTACTAGCCGCACCAAAGGCGACAAAGAAGCGATGTATGTCGCGGCGAAGGCCTACAAGCAGTACAAGATGCCCGAAGGCACCAATTTCGACAACTTGAGCAAGACCGCCAAGAAGCGCATCGAGTTCTGCGATTCGATCATCGATGCTTACGAGGCGGAGAAGCGCGAGAAGGAACTCGCGAATCAGCCGCAGCCCGTCGTCGAGAACAACAACATCATTCCGCAGGATGACTTCCAGAAACAGCTTGCGGTCGATATGGCACCCAAGGAAAGCAACAAGGTTCAGGAAGCCCCTGCCAAGGAAGAAAAAGCCAACGAGAAAGAGAACGTCATTCCCAACGAACTTTGATCTCAAGAAGAAGCGCGCGAGAAAAAGCGCGCTTCTTTTTTCGAGAGTGTGCCACTTTTGTGACAACTCGTGTGATAACCTATGGCCGTAAAAGGGGTAAAGGGCGATGGACACAGGCCTCCTAGGAGGTCGATGGTCCCATCCACCATTGCAAAAAAAGCTGCCTTGCCGGGCAGTTTTTTTGTTGGGTTTCTCTTATTGGAAAAAAGAGCAACGGGTTTATTCTTTTTTGCGTTTCAAAACCAATTTGTAGATCGAAGTCTCTAGGAAATACATCAAGAAGGCCAAGCCCGCGATGACCGCGAGGTAACCCAAAAGATAAACGAAGAACCCGGCTTCTCTTTGAACGACATCCACCAAAGGAAGCGTTGTGATCTGAAGGGGGTTGAGGAAGAACATATCGATCCCTTGCGGATAGAATGCCAAGTTGATAGAGACGGCGATCGTGGCGACGATGGCGAAAAGGACCAAACTCCTCCAATAGGTGTGGATGGTGATCCTTTTGCGGTTCCAGACGAAGACGAAGACGCCGAGGATGACCTGCGAGCCATGATGGACCATCGTCTGGATGTTGATGAAGATGAATCTGGTCATGACCATGTCGGTGTAGATGCAGACCCCAAGTCCGGCGAAGAGGATCAAAAACGCCAGGAAGCCTATCGCCCCGTCGGCGAGGAAGCCATCGCGCTTGACGAAGATCAAAATCGGAAGGAAATAAAGAACCATCGAGCAGAGATGGAAGGGGAAGTCATAAGGGTCATATTCCCAATACGAGGGATTCCCATAATGGAAGGTTTTGACGAGCTGCTTCAAGACTTCAAAGACGAGCAAGACGATCCAAAAGAAAAGCAGGATCCTCTTGTAAGTCTTTTCACTCGCGTCTTTGAAAAAGAAAGACAAAAAGAAGGTCATCCCTAAGATGAGAATGAGGCAGAGAATATGGAACCAGGAGAACATCCCGGGTATTTCCATCTCCCCCTGAAAGAAGTGAAGTACCTGTTCCACGATTAAGAGTATTATACAAATATCGAAATCGGTTTATGAAAGAAAAGGGGCAAAGGGGAATCACGAACGCGAGGGCCATCAACAAGATGCGTTGCATCGCCGGCCTCAGCATTTGCGCGCTGGTCATCGTTTTGACCGCGGTCACGGTGGTTATGAACATTGCCGACGTCTATAACGAAGAGACGCCAGAGGCTGGGCTTGGCACCTTAAGGATGTTCACGACCATCTCCAACGTGATCGCCGCGGTGGCCGCTTTTGCGTGCCTCCCTTTCCAGATTGACGGCTTGCGGAGAAACAAATACAAACTCCCTGAGTGGATCGTCACTTTGATGTACGTTGGGGCAGAGGGCGTTTTCTTGACGTTTATCACCGCCGCCACCCTCATCTCCGCGACCCAGGGCTTTGTCACGACGATGCTCCTCAAATCGAACCTCTTCATGCACACGATCAACCCGATCTTCATCACGTTGCTTTTCACTCGTTTCATCGCCGACGCTCATATCTCTTTCCGCCGGTCCTTCTTCACTTTGATCCCCGTCACGCTTTACGCCTTCCTTTATTTCATCATGGTCTTCGTGGTGAAGGAGTGGCGCGACCACTACATGACCAACGCCTTCATGCCATGGCCCGTCTCTTTGGTCTTGGTTTTGGCCGTGGCTTTTGGCTTATCGCAGCTTCTCCGTTTCCTCCATAACCTCACCAATGCCCACGTGAAGCGCGTCATCGCCCGTTATTATCTGGAATCGCCGGATTACGATTATCCGCGCGTGAGCGATGCGATCGCCCACCTCGCCCAAGTCGAGGCGGCCTATTACTATGTGGGCGATGACATCTACATTCCGACGGACATCATCGAGCTCTTGTCGAAGCGCTACTCCGCTTCCGGCCTTCCGCTTGATATCCAATACGACATTTATTTGGAGAATTATCTGGCCGTCTTAAAACGCGATGGGAAACAGAAATAGAAACGGTGGACTCGATCTTTTGCGGGTGCTCTGCATGGCGCTCATCATCCTTTTTCACCTGGTCAAATATGGCGTTGGCGTCGAAAACATGGGTGACACGGCCCATGGGGTTTACGCGGGCTTTTTCTATGGCTTAGACAAGATCCTCACGACCGTCTTCTTCTTCACCTCGTTCTACTTTCTTTCGGAGAACACGCATCTTCGTCTTGGCAAAGTCATCTCCTTTCTGATTGAGGCCATTTTCTTCTCGCTTGTTTTTGGCTTAATCGGCCTCGCCACGCGTTTCTTTGAGCCGACCCCGATGTTCTTCCTGAACCTCTTCTTCCCGGTCTCTACGGTCGTGTGGTGGTTTGTGACGACCTATTTGGTGATGTATCTTCTTTCGCCTCTATGGAATTGGATCATCGCAAAGATCAATCTCTGGATTCATTTGGCCGTGATCGTCGTGATGCTCGCTTTGTGGATCGTGCTCCCGCTTGTGGGTGTCCTCAGCGAAGACTACACCCTGGTCTTCCGGATGCTGATGCTTTATTTCTTAGCGGCCTTATTGCGGAAATACGCCCCAAAGCTCCAGATCAATTTCTTCGTGGGCTTGGCCATTTGCATCGTCACCTATGTCATGGCCTTCTCCATCTATTTCTTCGTGAATGGGCAAGGCTTCGTCGGCTTCTATGCCATTCTCCGCGCCAACAACCCGCTTCAGATCGTCATGGCGCTCGCTTTGTTCTACGCCTTCAAAGATATCCGGGTGGACAGCAGGACCGTCCTCCCGCTTCTTTATCAGGCGAATTTCACCGTTTATCTCGTCCACGATCATCCTTTCATCCGCGACCTTCTTTGGAAGAGGGTTTTTGATCTCTCTTTCTTCACTCAGCCGATCTTCCCGCTTTATGCGATCGCCTTCACGATCGGGGTCTATGTCTTCTGCTTCCTCTGCTTCCTTGCCTACCGCTACAGCATTGCCCTTCTTTTAAAGAAGCCTCTTGCCCTTCTTAACGAAAGATGGCTTTCCAAAGCCGACGCCTTCTTGAATCGTCCCTATCTCGATAAAGCGCAAGAAAAAGAAGCCTGATGCTCTTTTTGGGTGTGGCAGAATCGTTGCACCCAATCGGTTATAACTATGTCATAACGAAATAGGAGGATCTCTTATGCCGGAATACAAACCGCTCACCCAAGCCGAAAAGGAGGCGATTCTCGCCCGTCACCACTATATCGTTGACGAGCTCAACAAGGCTTTAAACGGCGCCCTCAAATACGACGATGACGCCATCATCGCCAAAATGAACGACCCGAAGGAAGTCGCGCTTTATCGCATGTTCGAAGAGCATAAGGCCAGGGAAGCCCAACGCCGATTGATCATCAAGAATTTGAAAAACAAGTATGGCGAGAGCACCGTCAACGACAACCCGATGGCCCGCACCTTCAAATACCATTTGAAACTCGATGGCAGCGAAAAGAGCAACGCCTATAACGAAAAGCTCTATCAGGAATACATCTCCAACCCCGATAAAATCGTTTACCGCGAATTCAACAAACTCCTCAAGATCAACCCTCAGCAGATGATCAACATGGGCGACGATCCCCAGAAGATGGGCGAGTTCTACATGGAGAACAGCAGCATGTGCGAAAACGCCTTTGTCATCTCCGCCGTCCTCACCAATAGCGAAGCGCACACCACCCCGGCGATGCGCAATGCCGTCAATTCTTTGAAGAAGCCGCTCGAAACCCTCAACGAATATGGCAACACCGTCAAACATAGCGGCTTGGATGGCATGGCTTGCCCTAAGCTCACGAGGGAGCAGGCCGCGCTTGCGATGACCGCCCCGATTTTCATGAACCAAGGCGAACCCGATCTTAACGAGGTCGTCTTCGGCCAACTCCTCCCGATGGACACCCCAGCCCACTATTTTCAGAAATTCAAAGACTATGGCTTGGAAACCAACGATCCGGAGTTCTTCACCAAATACAAAACGGTCTTAACCGATCCGGAAACAGGCAGGCGCACCGAGGTGAGCCCCGAGGAGATCTTTGAGATGGACAATCCCAACGTCCGTTTCGAACGAAGGAGCAAGGACGAGATCTTCGAACTCAAATCCGTCAACCGGGTCTTCCAGGACAAATACGCCCAGAAGTTCCAATCCCGCATCGCGACCAAACTCAACCAAGCCACCTTCAGCGCCGATCGGCTTGCCGACGATCGCGTCGGCGGCTGGTGGGAGAGGAACATCTTCCGCAACACCTCGCCCGAATGGAAAGACTTCATCCAGGCCTTTAAGGATTTCAATAACCCCGAGCATCCGAACTATTTGAAGAAGGACGTCCTCCGCCCGAAGGCGGAAGCCTACCGGCAACACCAGAGGCGCCAAGGTTATAACTCCTTGGAAGATATGAAGGGAACCTCCTTGAAGCGCGGCACCTTGGCCCAAGCGACGATCGACGTCTGCGACGAGCTCGACGCCCAAGAAGAAGGGCTCCGCGAAGACATCAACATCGAGATCGACACCGGCCTCAAAAACGGCAAAGTCGGACTCATCATCAGCTCCCAAGAGGTGGATATCATGGGAGATGACCTTGCTCCAGCGCAAAAAGCTCCGGATGCCAGCAAGAACCTCAACGTCCAGAAAGAGAAGGACAACAACCTCATCAAGGACGACGAGCCAAAGCTCGAGATGAATTAAGCGAAAAGGCGGTGCGAAAAGGGAAAACGCGCCGCTTTTTTGTTGGCAAAGGTCTATACTAATTGCGGTTTGTGTCGGATTTTTAAGCGATGAACGTGGTCTTGGAATATCTTTTGCAGAACTGGGCGATGATCCTCGTGCTCATCGCTTTCGCCATCATGCTCAAAATCACGGTCTTTCTCGACAAGAAAACCGTCCACCGCATGTACATCCTCATCGGCGCCGTCTTCCTCCTTTCGATCATCGTTTACACCGAGTTCCATTTGATGGAGATCAACGAATATCCTTCGGTTCGCGCTTGGATGATCGCCATCCGTTATAGCGCAACCCCCTTCATTCTCGGCCTCATTCTCTTCGCGTTGGTGAAACGGGCGCGTTGGTATGTTTTGCTTCCCGCCGCGCTTCTTGCCGTCTTCAACATCGTCTCCGTTTATACGGGCATCGTTTTCTTCATCGATGATGCAGGCGAAATGCAGCGTGGCGCCCTTGGTTATCTGCCTTATATCGGCGTTGCCGTCTATAGCGTCGTCCTCGTCATCGTCTTGGTCCTCCAAAGCAACAAACGGCCTTCCGAGATCATCCCGATCGTCTTTTTGGCCTTCACCTTTGGCTCTGGCTTGGTTCTCCCTTTCATCGTCGGCAAGGACTATTCGAAGATCTTCTGCACGACCATCGCGATCGGCCTATTCGTCTATTACGTCTTTTTGATTCTCCAGTTGACCACAAAGGACGCTTTGACCGGTTTGTTAAACCGTCAATCCTTCTACGCTGAGATCCATAAGAACTCCAAAGACATCACCGCGGTCATCTCGATTGACATGAACGGCTTGAAGACCATCAACGACAACGAAGGACACCTAGAAGGCGACTTGGCTCTCACCACTTTGGCGTCTTGCTTTTCAAGGGCCGTCACCATCCGCCAATCGGTCTACCGTTTGGGCGGCGATGAATTCATGGTTGTCTGCCGCAAGACATCGATGGAGGAAGTAGACCTCGTGATCGAAAGGATCCGCCGCTACGTCGGGAGCACGCGCTATCGCTGCTCCATCGGCTATTGCTATTCCGACAAAGAGAACAAATCCATCAAAGAGATGGTGAAGGTCTCCGACGAGATGATGTACGCCGACAAGGCTCATTATTACGAAACGACCGGCGATCGGCGCCGCTCGAACTAAGGGAAGGTGACGCCGCCCTCGTTTTCGAAGGGCTTTTCTTTTGCTCTTCTTCCCTTCCTTTCGTTATGATGTAGGCACTTTGTGAGGCTTCCTTATGCAGAAAATCATGGAACCGGCGTTTGAGATCGCCTATCTCCTCGTCGGCTTAGCAATCTCGATCTTCATCCTCGTGAAAAGCAAGAAGCGCATCCCTTACGTCTTATTCGGCGTCATGGGCCTCGTTCTTGTCTTTGGCGACTCCTTTCACCTGATCCCGCGCATCCTCAATTCGTGGGAGCTAGGCGGCGAGAACATCTACGCCGCCTTGGGCATCGGCAAGCTCGTCACCTCCATCACGATGACGATCTTCTATCTGATCCTTTATTGGTTCTTCAAGCTCCGTTACCAAAAGAAGACGCCGCTTTCTCTGGATGTCTGTCTTTATGTCCTAGCGGCGGTCCGCATCATCTTGTGCTTATTGCCCTTCAACGATTGGACCAGCAAGGACGCGCCTTATCTTTGGGGGATTTATCGCAACATTCCCTTTGTCATCATGGGGATTCTCATGGTGATCCTTTGCTTCAAATGGAACAAAGAAGACAAGCCCTTCAAGCTTGCTTATATCGCCATCTCGCTGAGCTTTATCTTCTACATCATGACGGTCACCCTGACGGTGGTGAATACGCTCTTTGGCCTTATGATGCTTCCGAAGACCATCTGCTATGTCTGGCTCTTGGTGATGGGGATCGTGGCGTTACGAAAAGAAGACGCCGTCAAAGAATAGGAGCCCTATAAAGAAGAAAGCCACGACTGGGTGGCTTCTTTTTGATTTATTCGTCTTTTTCGTCTTCGCTGAGTTCCTTGACCATGTTTTCGAGGTCATAGAACTGGTCGTAGCGGAAGTCGGTGTCGATGTTCACGCCAGCTTCGTCATAGAGGAGGCCGTTTTTCGTCGGATAGCAGATGCGGAGCATCGAGGAGTGGGCAAAGCTTTGGCCATTCGGAAGCGTGTCGGTGCCCAGTGCACATTCGCCGCCGCCGGGATTGACGCCGATGATTTTGGCAAAGCCAGAATGCGAGGCGAGGAAGGGGTAGGCCGTGCCGCAGGAGAAGGCGCAGGGCGAGGTGAGGAGATAGAAGGTGAAGTCTTTGCCGAAGGTCTTATCCTTTTCGTCCACGACGCCATCTTGGTTCATGTCCAAACGCGCGTTCACACTTTTCACGGCCTCGGTCAGCATGTCATGGAAATAGAGCGTGCCTTTGTTGTCTTTGGAGATGAGGGCAAGGAGCTTGGCCATCGTGTTGGAATCGCCGCCATTGTTGATCGACATATCGATGATAACGCGCTCAACGCCCCCTTTGTTTTTGACTTCGGTCAGCGCTTTTTTGGTTTGGAAGTAGGTGTCTGCCGCCAAGATTTCGGCCTCGGTCGCCGCGGGCTTTCTGGTTTTGGGATCCAAGGCAGATTCATGAGCCTCGAATTTGAGCAGAGGCACGACGGCGGTTTTGCCGTCTTTGCTATAGCGGACGTCGGTGGTTTTGATCCCTTCCTCCTTATAGACCTTTTCCTTGACGTTCTTTAAGGCCTCTTCGATGCCAAAGCGTTCTTCGCGCAAAGACTGTGGGATGTCTTGGCTCGCTTTCTCGCCCCAGGCTTGGGCGGAGCTGACAAGAACCGTGTGGCCATCCTGGAAACGGTGGAGGAGCTGCTGGAGGGCGTTGGCTCTGGTGAGGGGGTCATCCGCCATCAGGTTTTCGTAATAGGAAGTCGAAGCGAGATAGTCGTACATCGAATTGATCCCGAGGGAATAGCGGAGGCCATAATAGTTCTCCAAGATGAAGGTTAGGGCGTCGCGGTTGTTCTGACGGAGCGAGAGCGGCATCTCCTTCCATTGGTTCTTCTCGATGGTTTTGGCCATCCTTTGGGCAAGGGTCAGCGGCGTGCCGGTTCCGTCGTTAAAACGGGCTTTGGGGACAAAGAGGGAATCGCTGAAGGCGAAGACGGACTGATAGTCGAAGAAAAGGCCATAGCCAATCTGTCTTTTAAGGATGCTCGACGCCAAAGAAAGAGGGACGAAGAAGGAGTTGTCCTTTGCGTGGGTTTGGAAGCCCGTGTTCTTGTAAGAGAGGGCGTAGGGCTTCTTGGCGTCTCCTTGGATGACGGCCTCGTCGAACTTCGCGTCGAGAGCATTGGAGGAGACGTCCGCGCTCAATTCGCTGGAAAGCGAGGCGATGTCGCCGCTGATGGCGATCTCCTTGTCCTTGCGGTTGAAGGAAAAGCTATAGCGGTTTTCCCCGTTTGCCAAGGTGATCGAATAAGCGTCCGCGGTGCTCGTTTCCTTTTGGAGATACTTGTCCATGCTGTTTAGGAAGATGCGGAAGCCATCCGATAGACGGATGTAGGGGAGGAAGGGCTCCGAAGGCAAGAAGGCCAAGCGGACGGTTTGCTTCTCTTGCTTGGTCAAATCGATCACGCCCTGCTCATCTGCGACGGAGGTAGAGCAGACGTAAATGGGAACGTCCTTGTATTCCAAAGCGGGCTCGTTCTCTTGGTTGGCGCAGCCAGCGACGAGAAGCAGGGAAAGGGCGAAGGGCATCAGCAGTTTTCTTTTCATAAAGAAATCCTCTTTTCCCGGCTATTATAAACAAAAAACCGCGTTCTATAGGAAAAGGTTGGCTTCTGAATTCATCGGGAAAACAAAGTCCGACACATCCGAGAAAGAGTATCTTTCTTTGGCCTTCGAAAAGGTAAAAACCAAATAGGGTTTCACGCATAAAAACAACATGCGCAGGAGCGTGCCCGCGCTTTTTAGTAGCGCGAAAAGAGCGACTCCTCTAAAATAGCCTCACTTGTCGTTTTAGGAGTCGTTTATGAAAAAGTATCTAGGCACCGTCCTTGCCGCGGCGATCGTCGTCGCGCTATCGATTCTTGGCTTTGTGTTCTCTTTCCCGAATCTCAGCCCGCTTCAGCAAGAGACCTTGCTCATCCTCGTGATCATCTGCGCCGCGAGCGCCCTTTATTGCTTCGTGGTGGGACAATTGACCCACAACAACTCGCAGATGGATAAGCTTTGGAGCATCTTGCCGATTGCCTACGTCTGGGTGATCGCCGCCAAAGGCAACATGGATCCCCGCTTGGTGATCTATGCGGTCATCGTGACCCTTTGGGGCATCCGCCTCACCGTCAATTTCGCCAGGAAAGGCGCGTATCGCCTCAAATTCTGGGAAGGGGAAGAGGATTACCGCTGGCAGGTCCTCCGTCAGAACAAATACCTCAAGAACCCCATCGCTTGGGCCCTCTTCAACCTCTTCTTCATCTCGATCTATCAAAACGCCTTGGTCCTTGCGACCTGCTTGCCCGCCCTTGCTTGCATGGGATCGTTGGAACCGCTTGGCGTGATCGACTATGTCGCGATCTTCGCCTCCCTTGGCTTCTTGCTTTTGGAGCTTGCCGCCGACGAGCAGCAGATGGCCTTCCACACCACCAAGAACAGCATGCTCCGCGAAGGGCTCCGCCTCGAAGATCTTCCTGCCCCTTTCAACAAAGGCTTCAACACGACTGGCTTATGGAGAAGGTCCCGCCACCCGAACTATTTGGGCGAGCAGGGCGTCTGGCTCTCGCTTTATCTCTTCGCGATCGGCGCGAAAGTGACGACCTACGCCATCTTCCATTGGACGATGATCGGCCCGCTCTTCTTGGTCTTCCTCTTCATGGGGAGCTCCGCCTTTGGCGAGGCTGTCTCCTCTTCCAAATACCCGGAATACAAATATTATTTGGCCCAGGTCTCCAAATACATCCCGCTTTGGAAATACAATCCGAGCAAGGCGCTTCCCGAAGACGAAGCGCAGCCCGAAGCTGCTGAATGAAAAATAGGCTGCCCGCGTGGCGGCCTTTTCTTATAGATTTCCTTCCCGCTCAAGGCTGGGAAAGCCTCGTTGTCTTAAGACTTCGTAGACGGCGATCGCGACCGTGTTGGAGAGGTTTAGCGAACGAAGCCCTTCCTTCATCGGCATCCGCAAAGAACGGTCTTCGTTTTTCTTTAAGAGTTCTTCTGGTAGGCCGACGGATTCTCTGCCAAAGCAAAGATAGACGTCGTCGGGATAATCGATTTCGCTATAGACGTGTTTGGCTTTTTTGCTGAAGTAATAAACGAGGGCGTTCGGATTCTTTTCGTAGAACTCCTCGAGGTTCTCATAAACATGAAGATCCAAGGAATCCCAATAGTCGAGCCCAGCCCGCTTCATGTGTTTGTCATCGATCGAAAAGCCAAGGGGCTTGATCAAATGCAAAGAGGCGCCAGTCGCGGCGCACGTGCGGGCGATGTTGCCGGTGTTTTGAGGGATCTCCGGCTCCAATAAGACGACGTGGATGTGGCTCATCGGCAAGATTATAGCCCTTAGAAGATGTAGAGGTAGATGCCAACCCACATTAAGACGGAGGCCGTCAAGACGAAGAAATGCCAAATGAAGTGGGCGACGGGTTTGCCTCGTAAGGCCGCAAAAGGAATCATGCCCAAGGTATAGGTTAATCCGCCCGAGATGATCCAAACGAACAAAGGAAGGTCATATTGGATCCAATGGGGGATGAACATGATGGCGCTCCAGCCGATCGCGAAGAAAAGGGTGTAATGGAGCCAACGGATCCTCCCAGGCCCAAATACCGCGACGAAGGTGATGCCCGTCGCAATCAAAGCCCATTGGATGGCAAAGAGGCTGACGCCCCAAGAAAAGCCCCACATCTTATCGACCATGTAAATGAGGTAGATCGGCGCAAAAGTGCCACCGATCGCAAGATAAATCGCGGAATAATCGAAGCGGCGGAAGAGCCGTTTTACCCGCGTTCCATGGCGGAAGGAGTGGTAGAGGCAAGAGAAGAGCATCTGCAGAAAGAAGCAGACGCTATAGACGATCGCGGCGGTCAGCGCCAAAGGCCCTTGCGCCTTCATAATCATGAATACGCCTAAGACGATCGCGGCGATGGCCCCAACCCCATGGGTGACGGCGTTCCCGATCTCTTCGAGCAGACGGCGCTTGGGCGGCTCGTTGACGCGGCGGTGCTCTTTCTTCTTCGCGATCTTAAGGGCATAGGCTTCGGCCTTTAGGGGCTTCATGACCTTGAGCTGCTCCAGTTTGTAGTTGTCGCGGAGGTCTTCGAGCTCCTCGCGCTTCTTGTCTTTGATGGCATTGCGGGCGCGCAGGTAGCGCATACGCAAAACAGTCCGCTCCTTTTTGAGGTCGCGGACCGTTTTCTTTTGTTGGGGTATGTTGATTTGCGTTTCGTCGGCCATGTCTACATCTCGTTTTAAAAACTAGATGCATACATCATACGGCTTTTTACTTGCTAAGCAACTCTTTTAACCGGGTGAGGCAGCCATTGAGGCGCTTCGCGTTGTCCTTTTGGTTCCTTCTGGTCCAATCGACCATGTGGATGTAAGAGAGGATGCGGATGCCCGCAAGGTGGGCCTCATCGTCATAGCCAAGCCGTTTCATGAGCTCATGGAAGATCTCGGCCGCCTTTTCGTCGGGGATGTTGAAGAAGCGCTCGAAGTTGCCAGGATCGTCCTCCGAGAAGCCGATGTAGGTGGTGTAGAGGCCCGCGTATTCGAAGTAGGGGTTGCCATAAGAGAGGGTGTCCATGTCGATCAAAAGGAGCTCATCCTTATCGACGAGGATGTTCTTGATGTGGCAATCGCCATGCACAAGGGTGTTGGTTTCCGCCAGAGTGTTAACGAAAGCATTTGCTTTCTCGAATTCCGCGGGCGAAAGGAGGTCTTTGATGCGTCCGAGCTTCGTCAGAATCTTTTCCTTCGCGCTAGGGACTTCCTTGCTCAAGCAGGGTGTGCTGTTGATTTTCTTAAGAAGCGCCGCGTAGCGATCCAAATAGAGGGGGATGTTCTTTAAATCCGCCTCAAAGAGGTGATGGAGCGAGGTGAAGTCGAGCATCTCGAACATCGCGCCATAATGGTCGCCGACGCGGACGACGTCGAAGGTGATCGCGGTGGGGATGCCGGCGACGAAGGCCGATTTGGCGAGGGCGAGCTCGCGCTCAATGGCGTCGATGCCGCCTTTGAGGAAGACTTTGACGATGGTGTCGGGGGCGATACGGTAAACCTTGGAGCAGAAGCCGGTGCCGATCAACTGCTCTTCTTTGACCGCGACTTCGCGGAAGGCTTTCTTCGCTTCCACGATGTTCAGGAAGCCCGTCATCTCCAAGACCTGATAGACGTCGGGTTTGACGTTGATGAGCTTGACGGAGCTGCAGGTCTGCTTGATGCGGAGCAAAACGCGGAGGCCGGCCGAGGAAATGTATTCCAAGGTGGCGCAGTCGATGACGACGCGCTCCGGTTTTGTCGCCATGAGCGCCGCAAGCGAGTCGGTTTCAAGAGCGGGGGCGTTCGCCGAATTGATTTGGCCCTCGTAATAGAGGGTCAGGGTGGAGTCTTTGCTTTCGTATTTCATTTTTTTACCTCACTTAACGGATTTGTAGATGGTCAGGAAGTTCTTGTTGTTCCTGCGGGTGTATTCGATGGAGTTGGTCATTTGCTTGACCATGTAGAGCCCTAAGCCGCCGATCGGGCGCTTGTCCGCGCTTTCGGTGATGTCGGGGTCTTCTTGGCGGAGCGGATTGAAGGCGACGCCCGCGTCGATGAAGGTGAGCTTGATCTCGTTCTTCAGCGCGGAATAGGCGTAGCGCATGAAGACGCGGCCCTTCTCCCCTTCGGGATAGGCGTATTTTATGACGTTCGAGATGATCTCGTCGACGATGATGGCGAGCTGGCTCCTCATGCTGGGGGATAAGCCATCGTGCGCGGCGTTCTTCTCGATGAAATCCAAGGCCCCGGCGGAAGCTTCCATCGTGCAATCGGCGCGGAATTCGTCGACGTGGATCTTGCCGCTTAGATAATCGAGACAAAGGATCGTGATGTCGTCGCTTTGCTCCTCGCCATTGGCGAAGACGCGGAGCTCGTCTTTGATGTCGGAGATCATCTCCTCGGAGGAGAAGTATTGCTGGGTGGCGCAGAGCTTTAAGAAGCGGGCTTCGCCATAATTCTCCTCTTCCAGATTCTTGGCTTCGGTGACGCCATCGGTATAGAGGATGATTTGCGAACTCGGGGGGAGCGTGATGCTGTCTTCGATGATGGGGCATGGCTCCAAAGCGCCCAAGACAAAGCCAGGCTTGCAGGGGAGGTAGAGGTAACGTCCGTTGACGCGGATCATCGGGGGGTTATGGCCGGCGTTCGCGAAGCGGAAATCGCCGGTTCTAAGATCCAAAATGCCGAAGAAGCAGGTGACGAACATCGCGGTCGTGTTGCCTTTGACGAGCTGGCTGTTGACCTCTTCCATGATCTGCTTCGGGGTCTTGTTGGGCTTGGTGGCGTTTTTGAAGCACGTGATGGTCTTCATCATGAACATCGCGGCCGGGACGCCTTTGCCGGAAGCGTCGCCGATGACGATTGCGAGGTGGTCGTTGTCGATGAGGGTGTAGTCATAGAAGTCGCCGCCGACTTCCTTCGCGGGCGTCAAGGAGGCGGAGATCGAGAAATCCTCGCCCAAGAATTCGCCCATCGGAAGCGCCGACATCTGGATGGTCGCGGCGATGTTGAGCTCGCTCTTGGTCTTCTCCTGTTCCATGGAGGTCGCGAATTCGTTGGAGAAAAGAGCAAAGGTGCGGGCATTGAGGGCATCGGCCGTGATGAAGAAGACGGTGAGGGCAATCAAACGGCCCAAATAGTAATAGCGGAAGATGTCCCAATAGCGGTTCATCCCCTGGTTCATCAAGTCTTTGAGGAAGTAATAACGCTCTTCCGGAGAAGAAGGTTCGTAAATGGTTAATTTGCCATCTTCCCCCATGCGGATGATGCCAGCGGTGAGAAGGTGCGGGTCATATTCGCCGAAGAACATGCCTAGATACATGCAGAGTAAAAGCAAGACGGCGCTCACGCCGAAAGCGATGCGCCCGAGCTTCTGGGAATAGTAATGATTGGCCAAGGTGATCGGGACCGCCCAAGTGAGGATGGCGTGCTTGGGGATGATGATGTTGAGGGCGCTCACGACGAAGACCATCAAGCCGATCAAGAAGTACTTGAAGCCCGGGTGATAAAGGATCTTAGTGCGCGAAAGAAGAATCGGCGAAAGAAGGACCGCTAAGTTGATGGGGGTGATGATGTTGATGTAAAGCTTGAGCCGGGCATCGGCCAAGAAGAAATCGGTCAAATAGCAGATCCAAAGCAAAAGGACGAGGCCGGCCGCGAAGGCGAGGACCCGGACCATTTGGCGGTTGGCGTCGATCTCGTTGGAATGAAGCGCCTCTTGGAAGAGGGCGTTATCCTTGATCATCGTCGAACGGCGCCGACGTCTTTTGAAAGGGAATTGGATCATAAGAGGCAGCTATCGACGTGTTTGAGCGCTTCCTTTAGGCGGTTGGCGCATTGGGAGTAGAACGCCGTATCCTCCGGCGCGTATTTCTTCACCCAATAGCACATGTGGCTATATGCGACGACGCGGATCTTCCAATAGGTCTTCTCGTCGTTTTTGCCCAAATAAGCGAGGAGCGTGGCGTCAAAGACGCGTTCGCTGAGCGCTTTTGAGACGCCTAGGAATTCCTCGTTGTTGCCGGGTTTGGCTTCCTCGAAGGCGATGTAGGTGCAATAGATGGCCGCGAGTTCGTAGATGGGGTTGCCGACGGAGAGGGTATCCATATCGATCAAGAACAAGTCGCCATTCTGCATGAGGATGTTTTTGAAATGGCAATCGCCATGGACATAGGTTTTGGCGTGGGGGATTTCGCCGATGAGCTTTTGGAGCTTGGCGAATTCCTCCTCGGTCAATCCCTCCTTGGCGGATTTGGTTTTCTCCATGGCCAAATCGTCCGCGCTTGGGAGGTCATTGGTCGTTGGGACGGTTTCGTTGATCTTCTTGAGGAGCCCCGCATAAAGCCGGACGAGCTCGTCGAAGCGGTCTGGCTCATCGCGGAAGGCGTCGCGCAAAGAGCCGGATGCGAAGAGTTCGAAACGGACGCCATAGCGTTCCCCGACTTTGACGATGTCGAAGGAGATGGCGGTCGGAATGCCTAAGACAAAGGCTTGTTTGGCGAGGTTGAGCTCGCGCTGAATGTCGCTGACATCGATGCCTTTCTTGAAGACTTTGACGATCATCTCAGGAGAGAGACGGTAGACTTCGCAGGTATAGCCATCGCCGATTTTTTCGCACCCCGTGATATCGATTTCGGTCAGGGCGCGGTCGACGGCGATCATCGTGACGAAGCCCGTCATCTCCAAGACGCTATAGACTTCGTTGGAGACCTCGACGAGGCGGAGGCTCGGGCAGGCTTGCTTGACTTTGAGGAGGATGCGGAGGCCGGCCGAAGAGATGTAGGTGAGGCTTTTGAGGTTGAACGTCACCTGCTCTGGCGGATTGCTTCCCAATGCTTCGAACACCTCTTTATCGACATCCTCGGCGTTGGTCGAGTTTATCTCCCCCTCGAAATAAAGGGTGATCTCATTTTCGGATTGTGTGGTTTTCATTTGGAACATTATAACCGAGTTTTCCAAAAGGAAAAAAGATGGGCTTTTCGACCCATCTTCTTTTTCCGTTTTATCGACCGCGGATTTCGGTCACTTCGAATTCGTAGCCCGTTTCCATGTCGTAGTCTTCCGAGCCGCATTTGGGACAGCGCCCATGGGTGAGGGAGACGACGTAGCGTTCCTCGCAATCGCGGCACCTTCCCCAAGCGGGGACGGTTTCGACTTTGAGGAGACATTTCTCGAGCTTGGTGCCCTCGATGGCGGCGGGCCAGCAATCGTACATGTATTTGGGGATGATGCCGGTCGCCTCGCCGCAGGTGAGGGTCACTTCGGTGATCTCGGTGAGCTTCTCTTTGACCATCAGCTCCTCGAGGGTCGCGACGAGTTCGGTTGCGTAGCCGAGTTCGTGCATCGCTTAATCCCTCTTGAGGGCGCCGACGGCGATCTTGATGCCACGCTTGATGGTGTGGCCGACGGCCTTGCCAAGGAGCGAGTCGAACGAGGTCGCGTAGATGCCGGTCTTCTTGACCAAGTGGGCCGCGTCGAATTCGCACTTGATGACGCATTGCCCGCAGCCGACGCAGAGATTCGGGTCGACGACGGCCTTGCCGCAAGACAAGCAGCGGGCCGCCTCTTTGCGGATCTGCTCTTCGGTCAAGATGCCGCGGTTGTCGTGATAGGACTTCGTGTCCACGGGGCCGACGGCTGGGATCTGGCGCGGCGCTTTGTCAAAGCCGTCGAGCTCGATGTTGTCGAGGTTGATGGCCTGGTATTCGCGGCGGTCGCGGCCCGCATCCAAGAGCTGGCCAGGGTTGACGTAGCGGTGGAGGGAGACGGCCGCGGCTTTGCCATTGGCGATCGCGTCGATCGCAAAGCGGGCGCCATGGAAGCAGTCGCCGCCCACGAAGATGTCGGGTTCGGTGGTCTGCAAGGTGAAGGGGTCGGCAAGGACGGTATGGCGCGGCGAGAGCTGGACGTTGGTCCCTTCGAAGAGCTTGCCATAATCGAAGGCCTGGCCGATGGCGAGGAGGATCGATTTGGCTTCGGCTTCTTCGACGATGGATTCGTCAAAGCTCGGGTTGAAGCGTCCGTCTTTGTCCTTGACGGAGGTGCATTTGCGGAACTTGATGCCTTTTAAGACCTTGTCCTCGATGACGAGTTCTTTCGGGCCCCAGGAATTGTGGATGACGATGCCTTCTTCTTCGGCTTCGGCGAGTTCTTCTTTGGCCGAAGGCATCTCCTCGCGGGACTCCAAGCAATAGAGGTCGACTTTTTCGGCGCCTTGGCGGAGGGCGGTTCTCGCCACGTCCATCGCGACGTTGCCACCGCCGATGACGACGACCTTGCCCGAGAGCTTCTTGCCCTTGCCGAGGTTGACGTCGCGGAGGAAGTCGATGCCGCCGAGGATCTCGGGGTGGTCTTCGCCTTCTAAGCCAAGCTTACGGGAGAGCTGGGCGCCGATGGCGACGAAGAAGCCTTTATAGCCTTGCTTGCGGAGTTCGGGGATCGTGACGTCTTTGCCGACCTCGCAGCCGGTTTTGAATTTGACGCCCATCTCCTTGATGATCTCGATCTCGGCGTTGACGACATCCTTCTCCAAACGGAAGGAGGGGATGCCTAAGGTCATCATGCCGCCGAGCTTGTCTTCTTTTTCGAAAACGGTGATGTCATAGCCATCTTGCGCGAGGTAATAAGCGCAGGATAAGCCCGCAGGACCCGCGCCGATGATCGCGATTTTCTTATCGTGATAGTCGTGGCGTTTCCAGGGGAGGAAGCGTCCCTCGGGTTTGAGTTCCTGCTCGGCGATGAACTTCTTGATGTCATCGATCGCGACCGCCTGGTCGACGGAAGCGCGGGTGCAGTGAAGCTCGCAAGGATGGTTGCAGATGCGGCCGCAGACCGCGGGGAAGGGGTTCTCGTGCTTGATGAGGGCGAGCGCTTCTTTGTAGCGGCCTTCGCCCGCCATCTTGATGTAGCCTTGGATGGCGATGTGGGCGGGGCAGGCGGTCTTACAGGGCGCGGTGCCGGTTTCGGGAACGACGTTCTGGCGGTTGAAGCGGTAGTCCGGGTTGCGTTTGGCGACGCGGATGGTGTGGGAGCCAAGGGCCTTGTTGAAGGCGATTTTGGTCTTTTTCTTCTCGTCGAGCTTCACGCCCAAACGGACGGCGTTGACGGGGCAGTATTCGACGCATTTGCCGCACGCCACGCAGTTGGCGGCGGTGATTTCGCAGCGGTAGTTGCTAGCGACCGCGTCGTTGGTTTTGAATTCCTCAACCGGGCGGAGGCCAAAGCAAGCGCAGCCGCAGCAGTCGCAGATCGCGGTGGTGTTGCCGTCTTTGATGCTCTCGATGTTCGGGATGCAGTGCATGAGGCCTTCTTCTTCGCAGTTATGCATGATCTCCTCAAGCTCTTTGCGGGAGATCTCACGGTCTTTGCCCGTGCGGACGAAGTATTTCGCGGCTTTGCCTAACTTGATGCAGCGATCGTTGGCCAAGTGGCCGCATCCTTCGCCCATCGTGGTGCGGGAAGCGCGGCAAGAGCAGGTGCCGACGGAATAGTAGTCGTATTTGTCGAGATAATAGGAAAGCGTGTCACGGGGATCCGGTTTTTCGCCTTTGGGGAGGGCGCGTTCGATCGGGATGACCCTCATGAGGCCATAGCCATCCGGGATCATCGGGCCCATCGTCTTCAAGCGGTCATGGGTGTACTGGTTGAAGGCGCGGCGGATTTCCGGGTGTTCGGCGGCGTTGGGCGAGACGACCATGATCTCGAGCAAGCCCGGCGCGAAGATCGGGCAGAAATACTCGTAATGGTCATCCTCTTCGAAATAGTCGACGCGAAGGGTGCCCAAATAGCCGAGGTGGTCACCGACCTCGTGGATCTTCTTGATGTCCCAGCCAAGCTTCTTGGCGAGATAGGCGTCGGTGCGGATCTTGCGGAGACCCATCGCGAGGATGAAGTCGCATTCTTCGTCGGAGACCGAGCCCGCCAAGGAATAGTATTCCGGGGCGTTGGCGTCGATCTTGTTCATCATGCCCGAGGGGCCGCCGATCATCTTGGCGACTTTGACGATTTTGGGGCGGAGGGGCTTGTCGCCGTCAGCGACGGGCTTGCCTTGCCAAAGGATTGGTTTCTGTTCTTGAGCCATAATGGTTCTCCTTATTTGTCATAGACCAAGGTGAGTTTGGTCCCCGAGATGGTGAGGTAGAGGGCGAAGCTCGCACCGCCGGTGGCGAAATACGAGTTCGAGCGGTAAAGGCGGCCATCCGCGCCTTCGATTTGGACTTGGATGGCGTGCTCGCCCTTGCTGATGGGGTAGGACTTTTTGCTTTCTTCGGCCTTGAGTTCGCCGATCGGCCTTTCGTCGGCTAAGACTTTGCAGGCCACGGGCTGTCCTAAGGGGCTTTCTTTGCGTTCGATGGTAACAGTTCTCATCTATGTCTCCTTTTTATTCGGCGATGGGGAGGCGGACGGTCAAGTCCGAGAGCGGATAGGTCGAGCAGGCGTGGAAGTAGCCGAAGTCCTTATCCGCGGCGCGCCTGCCATCGTTATTGGGGCAGACGAAGGTCTCGCCCTCTAAGACGCGGCAGCGGCAGAAGCCACAGGCGCCCGAGCGGCAGGAGTTGTGGAGGGCGATGCCATGCCGTTCCAAGGCGACGAGGATCGATTCGCTCGCTTTGGCGGGGATGGTTTCCTTATGCACGCCCATCACAACCGTGAGCTGATAGGTCTTATCGGCCTTCTCTTTCGGGAAGCCTTCGAACTTGGTGATGTCCCTGGCCTGGCCGAAGACCTCGAAGCGGATCCTCCTGGCCGGCACCTTGAGTTTCTTGAGCTCGGCATGGAGGAATTCGTACATCACCTGCGGGCCGCAGATGAAGTAGGTGGTGTCTTTCGCGGAATACTTCTTGATGAGTTCGGCGGTCAAGAAGCCTTTTTCGCCCTTCCAGCCGGGGTTCTCGCCCGAGAGGACGTGGACGACTTTGACTTTGTCGCACACGCAGGCTTCGAGCTCATCCTTCAAGATGATGTCTTTCTCGCTCACCGAGCCATAAAGGATGGTGAGGTTGACATCGAGCTTGCCGGCTTTGATCTGCTTGGCCATCGAGAGGAAGGGGGTGATGCCGCTTCCGCCCGCCAAGCAAACGACGTCATGGGCGTCGCGGATGAGATCGATGTGGAATTCGCCTAAGCCGACTTCCGCCAAGAATTTGTCGCCGACCTTGGCTTTCTCATATAGATAATCGCAGAAGAAGCCATCGCCCTTGCTCTTGCGGACGGTGATCTCAACGAAGGGATCTTTGCCGCGGGTATCTTCCGGCGAGGAAGAGATGGAATAAGGGCGGGTGATGAGGGAATCACCGATCTTGGTTTGGAGGGTTAGGAATTGCCCGGCGTAGAAATAAGGGAAATGACCAGTCGAAGAAGAGAAACGGAGGGTGCGTGCCGTGGGGGATGCGTCCCTTTTCTCTATCAGAGTCACTTCGAAGCGGCCGGGGTGAAGAAGCCTTGCGACTTCGCCAATCGGATCACGGGTCACGACTTCTTTGGAAGCGTTCTCCCAACTCTTTTGACGGGCTTTGGTGACGCGGGAAGCGCCTCCAACGTCCTTGAGGAATCCTTTTACTTTCATTTATTTGCCCTCCTTTTCTTCCATAAATTCGAGAATGGTCTTCGCGGCTTTGCGGCCATTGGTGACCTGAGGCGACATGCCATCTCCGGAAATCGCGTGGGCACCGGCGAAGGCCAAGCCCCAAATGTAATTTTCCTTTTCGCCCATCTGGAGTCGGGCGACGATGTGGTCGTCCATCGTGTGGCGGTAGCCATAAATCGAGCCATTCCACGCGCCAGTATAGTGCGCGATGGTGCACGGAGCTTCGATCACGATTTCCTTGATGTGCTTTTTCAAATCAACGCCAAGGCGCTTGGACTCCATCTCGATGAAGTATTCGGCGTTCTTGCGTTTCATCTCGTCGTAATTCTCTTCGGTAACCCCGAACCAGGCTTTTGGCTGAGGAAGCGCGGTAATCGAATAGATGCAAGAGCCTTTCGGCGTCGCGTTGGGGTTGGCGATGTTGGTGCAGATGGAAGTGATGTATTTCCAAGGGCCCTCGGTCGCGTAATTCTCCCAAATCTTGTCGGTATCGAGGCCTTCCGGTGCATAGAAGGTCGAATAATCTTTGATGCCAAGGTTCTCGGCGTCGTCATCCAAAAGGAGGACAACCGAGAAGCAGGTGACGCCGACATCTTTGGCGTTAACGAATTGGATCGCGCCCTCGGGGACTTCGCTCTTAGGCTCGATCATTTTGCTATAAGCGGTGTTGGGATAGGCGGAGCAAATGACATAATCGGCTTTGATTTCTTCGCCCATTGCCGTACGGACGCCGGTGACTTTGCCATCTTTGACGAGGATTTTATCAACGCGCTGCCCATATTCGATCTGCGCGCCCATTTCTTCGGCACGCATCGCCATCTTTAAGCCCATCTCATGGGAGAATTTGGCGGGGACATAAGAACCATAGCCAAGATAATCCGCCATAAGGACGGCATAGATGGTGAAGGGGAGTTCGCTTAAGGGCGAACCAACGTAAATCCAATACGCGGAGAGGGCATCCAAAGCTTTTTGCGGGAGATGGAAGGTATCGAGAACCTCTTTCGCGCTATAGCCGGCGGTCTTGACGAAGTCGCCATGCTTTAAGAGCATCATCACCTTGCTCATGGGATGGATGGAGAGTTCGTTGACGGAGTTATAAACGCGGTTGCAGAGATTAAGGAGGTCAAGAACCTTTTTGTAGACGGAGCCGTCTTTGTCATCGCAGGCATCTGCGATCTCTTTGGCGGGCGTTTCGAAATTGCCATGGTCGCCTGGGTGGACCAAGACATTAAGTCCCGGCTCGACGAGACGGAAGGCTTCGGGAACGCGGAGCCACTCGATGTCAACGCCCATTTCGTCGAAGAATTTGCGGATCTTCAAAGGGCATTCTGGCGTGCCAATGGACATCATTTCGTGAAGGGTGGCTTCGATTTCGGTGCCACCGCGGACAAACGAAGTCGCAACGCCGCCAGGCAGGTTGTGTTGTTCGAGAACAAGGACTTTTTTGCCTTTGTTTGCGAGCGTCAAAGCGGAGGCTAGACCTGCTAAGGCCCCGCCGATGATGACGACATCATAATGGTCGTCGAAGTACTTTTTCCTTTGAGCCATATTGGTTCCTTTCAAGCGAAGAAAGGGGACAGTTTTGGGCTGCCCCCTTTGATGAGGTAACGAAGATTAGAAGAATCTCTCGACTAAGTCGTGCGAATATTCGCAGGTTTCGTCCATGTCGCCGAAGCTCATGATCTCGCCAGCGTAGAAGGTGTTGTTCTCACCCTGCATCGCCTCGACCTTTTCGTACCAACCCGCGGCATAGTCTTCGGGGAAGACGTGCGGGAAGTAATACCAACGGCCATCATAGATGACGTTGTCTTTGCCATCTTTTTGCTCCGCCGGAGCGCCGAAGCCTTTGACGTCCTCCATGACGAGCTTTTGGGCTTCTTCATAGGGAACTTCGGGGCGGGCTTTGTATTCTTCAAGGCTCTCTTTGCCGATGTCGCGGTGCTTACGGAGGGTGTAGGTGACGATCGGCTGGTTGGGTTCATCGACCCAGCGGCGATAGTAGACCATGCAGTGGCCAAGGCGATCCGGCTCCATGTTCCTCATGATGTAGTAGGAGACGTCCGGATACTTGCCCTTCTCGACGATGTAGGCGCGAGTGTCATAACGCTCGAAGTCGATCTTGGAGAAGAGTTCGCGCTCTTTGTCGGTGACGTCGAGGTAGGAGTCGAGGCCTTGGGCGATCGGGTTCTCGATGGTGCCGCACTGGAGCGGGGCGGTGATGATGAGTTTGTCGAAGACCTCTTCTTTGCCGTTGACGGTGATGGTGACTTTCTTGCCATCGCGGACGATCTTCTCAATCTTGGAATTGAGGAGGGCCGGGTGGGCGATCTTCTTGTTGAGGGCCTCGTAGATGGACTGGGTGCCATCTTTCCAGGTCCAGAGGTTGACGTTGACGAAGTTCATCATCGTCTGGAAGTCGAGGTATTTGAGGACATAGGCGGCCGGGATTTCATCGAAATAGCCATAGCCGAACGAGGTGAACGGGCCAATCCAGATCTCGGTGACGAGGGGGACGCCGTTGATTTCGCAGAATTTGTTGAACGGAAGGGCGAGGTCCTTGAGGTTCGGGTTGACGCCTTTGACGGGCTCACGTCCCGGGGTGACCGCGAAGCCTTCGTAACGGCCTTCGGAGACGCCGAGGTGGCCGCAGATGTCATAGCCTTTGTACTTGGTTTCAAGCAAGCGGCCCATCTTCTTGACCTGGCTCTTCAATTTGAGGAGGTGGGGGATGCGGGTGAGCTTCTTGTCGAAACGGTGATCGATGCTGCCATCGAGGTTCTTGTAGGCACGGTTGAGTTTCGGGCCGTCATGGGTGACGCCGGCGAATTCTTCGATGTCGTGAACCGCATAGTAGGAGGGAACACCCATGATGGCGCCCATTTCGTAGCGCTTGCCATCATGAACCGGAGAGTGGCATTTGCCGCCCACGTGGTCGGTTTTTTCATAAACCACGTAATTCTTGTATCCCTTTTTCTCGAGATACATCGCTGCCGATAAACCGGCAGGTCCACCGCCGATGATGGCGATTCTGGTCTTTTTGTCCATTTATTTCTCCTTATGGATTTCGACGTAATTGTATGCGTGTATGAAAGCGCTTGCAATGCGATTCAATCGGTATTTCGGTAATAATTATGTGATTTAATTAATTGGGTTTATGCTTATGGAGCGTATGAATCGTTTCCAACGCTTTCTCCAAATCGTCGAGGCCCAAGATCCTTCGGCAAAGGCCATTGTTTTTGAGCGGAACGGGAGCCTGGTTTCCCTCTCTTTTGGCGAGGTTTTGAAACGCGTTCGGGAAACAAACGTTCCTAAAGGGAACAACCTTGGGATTTTCTGCTCGGGGGATTTGAACACGTTGCTCGCCATTTTGAAGGCGAGCGATCTTGGCAAGACCATCACCCTTTTCAATCCGATGGATGAGGAAGGGGTATTGAAAGAGCAGTTGATCGCCTCTGGGGTGGATGCGCTCATTGGTCCGGAAGAAGTGGTTGAGGCTTTTGGGCCTTTGCTTTCGAAGACCAAGAAGAACGACCTCGGGGGGAAGATTCTCTTCTTTACCTCAGGCACGACTTCTTCGGCGAAGGCGGTGATCTTAGATCAGGCGCGACTTTGCTCCTCCGCTTATAACGGGGCGAGCTTGCTTCCCTTAGAGCCCAAGGACGAATTGCTTTGCGCTTTGCCACTTTCCCATGTCTTTGGCTTTGTTTGCTCTTGGCTATGGGCTTGGGAGTGCGGGGCTTCGATTGCTTTGTCACGCGGCCTTCGGTCTCTCTTTTCCGATTTCCAATTCTTTAAGCCGACGGCAGTCTCTTTGGTGCCCCAGATGGCGGCGTTTTTGACCGCCAAGCGCCTTTTTAACCCTGAACTAAGATTAATCCTCATCGGCGCAGGGCCTTGCGACGACGTTGTGCTGCAAGGAATTCGTTCGATGGGCATCCGACTGAGCTATGGCTATGGCTTGAGTGAAACGAGCTCGGGCGTGGCTTTGTCTTTGGGAGATGACCCACGTGCTTTCTCGATCGTTCCCGATGACGAGGTGAAGCTTGCCGAGGATGGCGAGATTCTCGTCAAGGCCCCTTCGACCGTCTTTGAGGGTTATCTCAACCATCCGGAAGACACGGCCGCTTCCTTTGACGAAGACGGCTATCTCAAGACCGGGGATTTTGGAGAGTTTGACGAACGGGGCCTCCTTCATCTAAAAGGCCGAAAGAAAGACATGCTGGCCTTGGACGATGGCACGAAGATGTTCTTGCCAGAGCATGAGGCGAAGCTAAGAGCCTTGTTGGGGCTAGAGGATATCGCGCTCCTTCAAGATGCGAGCCACCATGTCGTCCTTGCCGTCGGGAAAGGCGTCCCCAGCCAAGAAATCGAAGAGAAAGTGGAGCGATATAATGATGGCCTCTCTAGAGGACAGAAGATTGTCTCCGTAAAATATTTAGAAGGGCCCCTGCCAAGAAACAGCGCGGGCAAGATCAAACGTTACCAAATCAAGTTGCCAGAATAAGGAGCATCACGATGGATAGAAACCAAATCAAAGAGAAGGTCGTCAAAATCATCAAGGACAACCTTCCCGAATTCGCCGACAAAGAGATCGATGAAACGACCCGCATCAATACCGAGGCCAATTTCGATTCGATGACCTTCGTCTACGTCATGTGCAAAATCGAAGCCGCCTTCGACATCAAGATCCCCGAACGCCGCTGGGATAAGATGAAGACCTTGGCGGATATGCTCAACGAAATCGAAAAAGCGATCGCCAAGAAGAAATAATGAGCGTTTACGTCAAAGACATAACGATGCTCGCTTCGATGGTGGGGCCGGACCAAAGGCTCAAGCTGTCGGAGCTTCTTTCCTTTGCCCAAGAAGCCTCGATCGCCCATACGACCGAGCTTGGCATGGGCAGGGAGATGACGTTGGACCGCGATCTTCTTTGGGTCATCGGAAGGCAGCGTTTCGAGATTGCCCGTCTGCCCCAATACGATGAGCACGTGACGCTTGCTTCCTGGCCTGGAATGACCATGCGGATGCTGTTTCCGCGTTTCTATGAATTAAAAGTGGGGGAAGAGACTTTGATTCGCGGCGTCGCGATCTGGGGCCTGATCAAGAAGCGTTCCCGCAAGATGATCTTCGCCGACGACTATGGCATCAAGATCCCTTCCGAGCACCGCGAGGGAGAACTCCCCTTCCCTAAGCCGCTCGTCGTGCCTTCCTTAAGCAAAAAAGCCGCCTTAACCGCCACGTGGGCGAATTGCGACCTCAATGGCCATATGTCCAACACGCATTATCTCGATTTCGCCCAAAGCTTATTGCCGCCTTCCTTTTGGAAGAAGCATCCGGTGAAGGCCATTGAGATCGATTACGAGAAAGAAATCCGCTTGGGCGAAGAGGTGGAGGTCACCTATGGGAAGAAAGGGAATGCCTTCTATGTCGTTTCCGACCGCTTCTCGCTGAAGATCGAATTCTAAATGCCTTCAGGCATTTTTCTTTTCCCGTTTGGGAAGAGCATTAAAATAGAGCAAAGGAGTTTTTGACTATGAGAAAAGATTTGGGAGCCAAAACCTGGCTCTTCCCGATGCCGGTATTGATTCTTGGCACTTACGACGAGAAAGGCGTGCCCAACGCGATGAACGCGGCTTGGGGCGGCGTCTATGACACCAACAAGGTCACGGTGAGCCTTTCGAAGCACAAAACCACCGAAAACTTTGCAAAAAACGGAGCATTTACTGTGGCTTTTGCGACGAAAAAGACGGTTGTTGCATCCGATTACGTCGGCATCGTGAGCGCCAATCAGGTGCCCAACAAAGTCGAGAAGGCGGGTCTTCATGCCATGAAGGCGAGCAAGGTCAACGCGCCGATCTTTGAGGAGTATCCGGTGACCCTAGAATGCACCGTGGATTCTTTTGAGGACGGCACCCTCGTGGGCTCGATCGTGAACGTCTCGGTCGACGAAGCCTTCCTCAAAGATGGCAAGCTCGATGTTGCGAAGTGCGAGTTCATCGCCTTTGACGGGGCGAATGGCAAATACGTTGCCCTTGGCGACGTCGTCGCGGACGCCTTCAAGGTTGGTGCTTCGCTCAAATAAGCCAAAACGCAGAGCAAAAAAGGGCCATTTGGCTCTTTTTTCTTTTCAAAAAGAAAATGCGGTTTATAGTGTTAACACTTTGACCAACTAAGGAGAACTATGAAGAAAAGTATTCTAAAAAAGTATGCCGAACTCCTCGTTAAGAGCGGCATTGCCCTCAAGAAAGGCCAGTCGGTCGTCATTCAGGCCAACACCGATATCGCGGATTTCGCCGCGTTGGTGGTGGAAGAGTGCTACCGCGATGGCGCCAAACGCGTCGTCGTCAACTGGACCAACGAGGCCGTGAACAAGATCGCCCTCAAAAAAGGCAAAGCCAAAGCCTTATCCGAAGTGCTTCCCTTTGAAGAAGCGATGGCCGCTTGGCAGACCGATGAGCTTCCCTGCTTGCTCTGGCTCGACAGCGATGACCCCGACGGCATGAATGGCGTCGACGCCAAAAAAGCCGCCTTCATCCGCCAGCAGAAGATGAAGGTCCTCTATCCCTACCGCCAAAAGAGGGAGAACAAATACCAGTGGTGCATCGCCGGCGTCCCTTCCGCCGCTTGGGCGAAGAAAGTCTTCCCGGGCGAAAGAAAGTCCGTCGCGATGGAAAAGCTTTGGGAAGCGATCCTCTCCACCGCCCGCGCCATCGATGGCAATGGCATCCAGAATTGGCTGAAGCATGACGAAGATTTGAAGGCGCGCTGCGACTATCTCAATTCCCTCAAGCTCCGCAAACTCCATTACACCTCTTCCAATGGCACCGACCTTACCGTCGGCCTCATCCCGGGCGTCATCTTCTTGGGCGGCGGCGAAAAGACCCTCCAGGGCACCTATTTTCAGCCGAACATCCCCTCGGAAGAATGCTTCACGTCCCCGATGAAAGGCGAAGCGGAAGGTATCGTCTATTCCGCGAAGCCCCTTTCCTACCAAGGGCAGCTCGTCACCGATTTCTGGGTGAAGTTTGAAAAGGGCAAGGCCGTCGATTGCGGCGCGAAGACCGGCGAAGAGGCCTTCCGCTCGATCCTTACGATTGACGAAGGTTCTGCTTATCTTGGCGAATGCGCGCTTGTGCCCTTTGATTCGCCCATCAACAACACGGGCCTTCTCTTCTACAACACCTTGTTCGATGAAAACGCCGCCTGCCATTTGGCGTTAGGCCGTGGCTTCACCAACCTCTATCCTGAGTTCGAGAAGTACACCGAAGAGCAGCTCCATGGCTTTGGCATCAACAAATCCATGTCGCATGTCGACTTCATGATCGGCTCGAAGGATCTTTGCATCGTCGGCACCACCGAAGACGGCAAAGAGGTCCAGATCTTCAAAGACGGCAATTGGGCCTTCTAAAGAAGAAAGACAACGAAAAAAGGCAGGGTCGACCCTGCCTTTCCTTTTGTTGGGGCCCCCTTACTGGGGGATTTCATTGCCGTCATCGTCGACGGGGACGAGCATATCTTCGCCCGCGCCGCAAATGGGGCAGGTGCCGTCTTCATTGGGTTCAACGATCTGACCGCAAATGAGGCACTTATACTTTTTTGGTTTTTCAGCCATGGAAGTATCTCCTTATCTTTAAGCCCATCATAATGGAAGCCCGAGAGAAAGCAACGAAAAAGCACTCCAGATGGTCCTGTGGCATAAAAAGGACATGCTTAATTCTTCTTTTCGTCGCCTTTGATGAGATTCAAGTTGACGTGGCAATAGCCACCCGGGTTCTTGGTGAGGTAATCCTGATGGTATTCTTCGGCCTTGAAGAAGTTGCAGAGCTTCTCGATTTTGATTGCGTAGTTCGGCTCCAAATGCTCGGAGAAATAGTTTTCGGTCGTCACGGCGTCCAAAAGATCGGTGTAATAGACTCCAGAACGGTATTGATGGCCTTTGTCATGCCCTTGCTGATCTACGGAATAGGGGTCAACGAAGCGGAGGTAGTGCTCCAAGAGTTTGCTTAAAGAGATGACTTCATCGTCATAGTCGATCTTCACGGTTTCGGCATGGTCGGCTTTGCCAGACTTCAAATCTTCGTATTTGGGGAAGGCAGTGGAGCCATTGGCATAGCCAACGGTGGTTTTGAGGACACCGTTTAACTGTTTGAAGTAGGCCTCGACGCCCCAAAAGCAGCCGCCGGCGAGATAAATGGTTTTCTTGCTCATGGCTAAAAGGTTAGCGCCTTTAGTTGAACTAGCAAGTATAATATTCACCGAGGTAAACAAATGAACCCATGGAAAGACATTGACCCAAAAAGGGTCACCCCCGAGGATTTCCTCGCCTACATCGAGATTTCAAAAGGATCAAAGAACAAATACGAGCTCGACAAGGAAACCGGCTTGCTCCGTTTGGACCGCATCCTTTACACGTCTACCCAATATCCGCACAACTACGGCTTCATCCCGCGCACCTATGCGGAAGACAACGACCCGCTCGACGTTCTTTTGATCACGTCCGAGCGCATCGTTCCCTCCACGCTGGTCCGCGGCAAGCCGATCGGCATGATCGACATGATCGACCAGGGTATGCGCGACGTCAAAATCTTGGCGGTTTGCCCCGATGATCCTTTTTATCAGAACTACGATGACATTCACGATCTTCCGGACCACATTGTTCAAGAGATCACCTACTTCTTTGAAACCTACAAGGTTTTGGAAGGCAAAGAAACCCTCGTCCCGGGCTTAAAAGGACGTGATGAGGCTTTAAAAGTCATCGAAGGCTCCATCAAACGCTACAACGAGAAGTTCGGCAAATAAGCCATGGATTTCTCCGGCTGGGAAAAACTATCGCTCGTCGATTACGACGACAATCTGACCACGACTCTTTTTATGGCGGGGTGCAATTTCCGCTGCCCTTTTTGCCAAAATAGCGACCTCGTCCTTCATCCAGAAGAAGCTCCTAAGATCCCGTGGGAAGAAATTTTGGAATATCTAAAGAAAAGGCAGGGCGTGCTAGATGCCGTCTGCATCACCGGCGGGGAGCCGACCCTCATGCCGGATCTTTTGGAGAAGATGTGCGAGATCAAAGCGCTCGGCTATAAGATCAAACTCGATTCCAACGGCTCGAATCCCGAGCTTCTGAAGAAAGCCGCCCGAGAAGGCTTGGTGGATTATTTCGCGATGGACATCAAAAACGCCAAAGAGAAGTATCCTTTGACCTGTGGCCTGAAGAAGATGGACCTATCCAAGATCGAAGAGTCGGTCTCCTTTCTGCTTACTTCGGGAATCCCTTATGAGTTCCGCACGACGATCATCGAGGAATTCCATGACGAGGAAGATATGAAGAAAATCGGCGAGTGGATCAAGGGCGCGGAACGCTATGCCTTGCAGCTTTATATCGATTCCGAGCGTTGCATTGAGCGCGGTTATCACTCCATCCCGAAAGAGAAGGCGGAACGGTTCTTAGAAATCGTCAAACCCTACGTAAAGCACGCGAAGCTTCGCTCTTACGAATAAAAAATACGCGGGGCGTTGTAGCAAATTCGTACAACGTTCCCGCGTTTTCTTTTACTTTAAGGTATTGAGATAATTGGCGGCGTTCACGGCGGCGATCGCGCCATCGCTCACCGCGGTGACGACCTGGCGCATCTCTTTGGCGCGGCAGTCTCCGGCGGCGTATAAGCCCGGAGTCTTCGTCTCCATGCGGTCATTGACCTTGATGAAGCCTTTCTCGAGGTCGACGAGGTTCTTGTAACGGTCGTTGTTGGGGACTTGGCCGATCGCGATGAAGCAGCCCTTGCACTCGATGATCTTCTCTTCTTTGGTCTTGGTGTCCTGAAATTTGACGCCGGTAAGCTCTTCATCGCCCAAGAACTCCACCGTGTTGAGGTTGTGGTGATAGGTGATGTCCGGAACTTTGGCCAAAGCATCGACGAGGATCTGGTCGGCGAAGAATTTATCGAAGAGGGTCGCGATCGTGACGGAATGGCACTTCTGGGCGAGCATAAGGGCGTATTGGAGAGCGGTGTTGGCGTCGCCGATCAAGCAGACGTCCTGGCCTTGGAAGAAATCGCCATCGCAGACCGCGCAATAGGAGATGCCTTTGCCGAGGAACTTCTCTTCGTTTGGCGCGCCAAGCTTGCGGGGCTCGACGCCCGTGGCGAGGATGACGGCTTTCGCAGTGTGGTCGCCATAATCGGTCTTGACGGTGAAGGTGTCGCCGTTTTTCTCGATGGAGAGAACCTCAGCCAAGTCGAATTCGGCGCCCATGCTTTCGATTTGCTCATAGACGTGGTCGGACCATTCTAATCCCGAGATGCTTTTGATGGTCGGATAGTTTTCTAGACGCGGGCTTTTGGCGATCTGACCGCCAAAGCTATCCTTTTCCAGCAACAGCACCTTCTTGCCCGCGCGAAGCGCGTAGAGGGCGGAGGTCATCGCGGCAGGACCGCCGCCGACGATAATGATATCGGTTTCCATAAATGTCTCCTTTAAGGAAGAGAAGGCCCCTCAATGACGAGGGGCCTAGTTCTTGTGATAGGGCTTATTTCGAGCCTTTGACGGTCTCGATGTAGCCACGGATGCTCGAGGCGTTCTCGAACACCTTGTAGGAATCGCCATCCGGTACGAGGAGGGTCGGGGCCTGTTTGATGCCATAGGCCTCGGTGAGCTCGCGCTGATCGATCGCGTCAACGTTCTCGTAGGAGATGCCATCCTTCTCTAAGAGCTTCTTCGCCATCTTGCAGTTCGGGCAAGTGGGGGAGGTGAAGAGAAGCGGACGGGTCACTTTCGGGGCTTCGACGTTGTGCTTTTCGCCAAGGGAGCAAGCAGCGCCTTCGACGACGTTCTTGACCGAGTTCTCGGGGCGATAGACGCGGCGCATCTTGAATTCCTGAGCCTTGCCGGCGTTCCAGTTCTTGACCGGGCGGTAGTAGCCGGTGATGCGGGAATAGACTTCCGCCTCTTTGCCGCAGATCGGGCATTTCCACTGCTCGCCCTGGAGGTAGCCATGTTCCGCGCAGACCGAGTAGGTCGGGGACATGGTGTAATAGGGGAGCTTGTAGTTCTGGGCGATCTTACGGACGAGCTTCATGCAGCTTTGCCAGTTCGGAAGCTTCTGGCCAAGGAAGGCATGGAAGACGGTGCCAGAGGTATAAAGGGTCTGGAACTTGTCTTCGATGTCGAGGGCCTGGAAGATGTCTTCGGTGTAGCCGACGGGAAGATGCGAGGAGTTCGTGTAGTAGGGGGTCTCGCCGTCTTTGGAAGCGGTGATGATGTCCGGGAAGCGGGCCTTGTCGTGCTTGGCAAGACGGTAGGCGGTGGATTCGGCCGGGGTCGCTTCAAGGTTGAAGAGATCGCCATATTTCTCCTGATAGTCGGAGAGGCGTTCCCTCATGTGGTTGAGGACTTCGACGGTGAAGTCCTGAGCCTCTTTGTGGGTGAGGTCCGCTTTGATCCAGCGGGCGTTAAGGCAGGTTTCGTTCATGCCGACGAGGCCGATGGTCGAGAAGTGGTTGTGGAAGGAGCCGAGGTAGTGCTTGGTGTAGGGGTATAAGCCAGCATCCAAGAGCTTCGTGACGGTCTTACGCTTGACGTCTAAGGAACGGGCCGCGATGTCCATCAAATGGTCGAGGCGGGCATAGAAGTCGTCTTTGTCGGTCGCAAGGTAAGCGATGCGCGGCATGTTGAGGGTGACGACGCCGATCGAGCCGGTGGATTCGCCAGAGCCGAAGAAGCCGCCGCTCTTTTTACGGAGTTCGCGAAGATCGAGGCGGAGACGGCAGCACATCGAGCGGACGTCGCTTGGCTGCATGTCGGAATTGATGTAGTTGGAGAAGTACGGGGTGCCGTATTTCGCGGTCATCTCAAACAAGAGCCTGTTGTTCTCGGTGTCGCTCCAGTCGAAGTCTTTCGTGATGGAGTAGGTCGGGATCGGATATTGGAACCCACGGCCATTCGCGTCGCCTTCGATCATCGTCTCGATGAAGGCTTTGTTGATCATCGCCATCTCTTCGACGCAATCGCGGTACTTGAAGTCCATTTCCTTGCCGCCGACGATGCAGTTGAGGTTGGCCATGTCGTTCGGGACGGTCCAGTCCAAGGTGACGTTGGTGAACGGCGCCTGGGTGCCCCAGCGGGATGGCGTGTTGACGCCATAGATGAAGCTCTGGATGCACTGCTTGACCTCTTTATAAGAGAGGTGGTCGACTTTGACGAACGGAGCGAGGTAGGTGTCGAAGGACGAGAAGGCCTGAGCGCCCGCCCATTCGTTCTGCATGATGCC
>CAMGZU010000007.1 GCA_946183085.1 uncultured Erysipelotrichaceae bacterium
GCTCGTCGAAGATCATGAGGCTCGTCTTCCCCTTCAGGTACCCCATGAAGCTGGACACGGCCAGCTTCGGGGGTATCCGCACAAGCATGTGTATGTGGTCGGGCATCGCGTGGGCCTCGACTATGTCGACCCCCTTGTACATGCAGCACCTCCGTATGTACTTCCCGATGTCGCTCCTGAGCTTGGCGTAGATCGCCTTCCTCCGGTACTTCGGTGTGAACACTATGTGGTACTTGCAGTCCCACTTCGTGTGCGAGAGGCTCGACACCTCGTCGTTCTTATGTGGCATAATTGAAAAGACCTCCGGGCATTCGAGGACAATTGGACGTTGCCATTGTATGCCCCCGGAGGTCTTTTCGCATCAACGCCACCGCTTGTTCTGGTCACGCCCGCATAGCAGGCGGTTTTAAGTTGTCCCTTCGGTCCACATAAGAAAAGCCCTAAGGTTTTTCCTTAGGGCATGCTTTTCAAGTGGTCGGAACGATGGGACTTGAACCCATGACCTCCTGGTCCCGAACCAGGCGCACTACCAAGCTGTGCTACGTCCCGAATTCGCGTGGTTTTCAAAGCCGCGCGAGCGATAGTATATAACCCTTAGAAACCGAAATCAAACAAAGACATTTGATTCGTCTCGCCAAGGCCATCCAAAACGTGGAGCTCCGCCAAGGTGTTCACGGCCGTGTCGCCGATCGAGCAAGGCGTCGGATGAGCGGGATCGGTGTCATCGAACTCCTTTTTGACGCGGTCTTTGAGGTCTCTCCGCGACAAGAAGTTGCCCTTCTTTCTCGCCTTCACGATGCCGATGGCCGTGGAGGTTGGGAAGCCAGGGATGACCTTAAAGGGCGGGATGAGTTGCTTATTGGCCTCATCGATCACCCAATCCTCCACCGAGGACTTCATGAGGTCGATGTTGCCGATGTTGTAGCCGCGGTCCCTCATCTCCACCGCCGCCTGGAGGGCTTTGATGAGCTCCTTGTCCGTGTCTTTGAAGTCCGGATCGTTTTTGTGCTCATTGAGCCATTTGGTCCGTTCCACGAGCGCGTTGAAATCGCCATTCATCAGCTGGATGTCATATTTGTCGCAGCGCGTCGTGAAGTAGGTCGCGTAGAAGGCGAGCGGATGATAGATCTTGAACCAGCCCGCGCGGACCGCGCCGATAACGTAGGCGACGGCGTGCGCACGCGGGAATAGATATTGAATCTTGCGGCAGGAGTCGAGATACCAATCAGGAACGCCTTTGGCAGCGAGCTCTGGGATCATCTTCTCGATCTTCTTCGCGTTGCAGCGGTCTTTGTTCTTACGGACGGTCTCCATGAATTGGAAGGCCAAAGATGCATCGACGCCTTCATCAATGAGATAGTTCATGATGTCATCGCGGCATCCCACCACTTCCTGCAAGGTCTTGCCTTGCTTGACGACGAGGTCTTCGGCGTTGGAGTTCCAAACGTCCGTGCCATGGCTTAAGCCCGAGATGATCAAGAGGTCATTGAAGTCTTTTGGATGCGCTTCTTCCAATAAGCCTTGGACGAAGGGCGTGCCGAATTCGGGGAGGGCTACCGCGCCGGTCTTAAACCCAAGTGGATTGCTCTTCATCTTCAAAGCGTCTGGCGAAGAGAAAAGCGAAAGCACGGCGGGGTCATCGCAAGGAATCTCATCCGCGACTTTGCCCAAATTGATGTTGGTCAACAAGCACTGCATGCGGAGAGCGACGGGGTCGACGTGGCCAAGCTCGTCAAGCTTCAAAACGCAGTCATGCATGCTCGCGAATTCGTAATGGGTCGTCAGCCATTCTGCCTCCGGATCGTCTGCGGGGTGTTGGAAGGGGGTGAAATCAAAGATGTCCATGTCGGCCGGGATGACGACGATGCCGCCGGGATGTTGGCCCGTCGTGCGTTTGACACCAGTGCAATGGGAGGCAAGATAAGCGGCATAGGCCCTTCTTTCTGGAGGAAGAGGCGCGCTGAGGATCTGCTTTTGGAGATCGATCGGCAAAGAGGGGTTCTTCTTCAGCTCTTCCTGAAGCTTTTGCTTCTGCAAGAAGCCTTTGACGTAACCGAAGGCGTTTTTCGTTTCGGCGGCCGCGATCGTCCCCGCGCGGATGATGTGCGGCGAATGGACGAATTCGTGCTTCGCATAGCTCTCATTCTCTTCTTTGGTCGAAAGGAGCTCACGGGTATACAAATGGCCCCTGGCCTGATAGTCGGCCGGGAAGTTCAAGTCGATGTCAGGGACTTTTTCGGCGTGGAAGCCAAGGAAGACCTGGAACGGGATGGATTGGCCATCGCGCTTCATCTCTTCCCCGCATTCCGGGCACTTCTTCTTGGGGAGGTCGAAACCCGAACGGATGTTTTTGGTCTCAGGGCTATCGCTCGCCCATTCGAAATGATGGCAATGCGGGCAAAGGTAATGCGGCGCAAGCGGGTTGACCTCGGTGATCTTCGCCATGGTCGCGGCAAAAGAAGAGCCGACCGAGCCACGGGAGCCGATGAAGTAGCCATCTTCCGCGGCTTTCTTCACCAAAAGGTGGGCGATCCAATAGGTGACCGCGTAGCCGTTGCCGATGATACCTTGAAGCTCTTCTTCGAGGCGGTTGACGACTTTTTCGTCGGGATGCTCGCCATAAACCTCATGAAGGGTGTCGTAGCAAAGCTCACGGAGTTTCTCCGCCGAGCCAGGGAGGTTGGCGTCTGGCTTATAAAGCTTATCCTTCAAGATCTGAAGAGGCTCGCAAGCGTCCGCGATCTTGTTGGTGTTGGTGATGATGATCTCTTTGCATTTCTCTTCGGGCAGCCAGGTCATGAAGGAATCCATCATCTCCTGGGTGGAGCGGAAATGCTGATCGGGGTTGGGGAAGGGCGGTTTCTCCTTCCTTCTTTCCCTCATCAAAGGATGGACGGATTTGCCAAGGCCTTCCGCGGCGATGTAAATATCGCGGAAGATCTTGTCTTCCGGGTTCACGTAATGGCAATCGCCCGTCGCGCAGACCATCTTGCCCATCTTATCTGCGGTATCGATGATTCTCCGCAAAACCTCGATCAATCGATCTTCGTTGAGCTTCTTCAAGTTGATGAGCCAAGAGTAGTTTTCCTTGGGTTGGACTTCGACGTAATCGTAGAAGGCCATCTCCTTCTCCAAAGACTCTTGGGTGCCGTTTAAGGCATTCTCAAAGATCAGGCCATTGAAGCAGGCCGAGCCCACGAAAAGATTGGCGCGATGCTCTTGCAAGAACTCGCGCGGGACTTTGGGAAGCGGCGGGTTGAAGCCCGAGGCGCCCGCCAAATAAGTCGTCTCGGATTCCGAGATGATCTTATAAAGGTCTCTTAAGCCTTCTTTGTTCTTCGCGATGACACAGACATGGTAAGTACGCATATGGCGGTAGAACCGCTGATCGTCGCTATGAAGGTTGGCAAGGTCGCTGATTAAGACATTCTCTTTGCCAAAATGCTTCTGAAGATAAGGCATCATCGCCATCCAGATCTGTCCAAGGACCCTCGCGTCATAATCGGCGCGGTGGAAGCCATTGCCATTGCGTTTTTCTTCGCGGACGTTCAAACGGGTCGCTAAATGACCTTCGGCCATGGAGCCGGCCTCCGGGAAGAGGTAGTTTGCGACCGGAAGGGTATCGATGACGACGTTCTTGATTGGCTCATAGCCGCCTTGGGCCAAAACCCAATTCAAGAAAGGAACGTCGAAGACCGCGTTATGGGCGACAAGGACAGCATCCCCGATAAAGTCGTGAATGAGTTTCGCCGCTTTCGCCGCGTTCGGCGCGCCTCTTAGGTCATCTTCCGTGATGTGGTTGATCGCAAGAGCTTCTTTCGAATCGCTTAGATCCATCTCCGGATCGATGAAAAGCTGCATGGTCTTGCCTGGGAAGCCATTCTCGATGATGACGGCGCCGAATTCGATCGGGCGATCATAGGTATGGGAAAGACCCGTGGTTTCAAAGTCGAAGACGCAATAACGGGCTTGGGAGAGCGGCTGATCGGAGATGTTATTGAAGACAGGCTTTGGCTTATCGAACATGTAAAGCTCGCAGCCATAAAGCATCTTAAGCGGCTCACAATTGTGGCTACGTGCATACGATTTGTTGGCGCTTTCGGCGGGCGGGAAGCTTTGGATGACGCCATGGTCGGTGACGGCCAAAGCCTTCATGCCAAAGCGTTGGGCGGTCGCAATGTAATCTTCGATATCGCCTAGACCATCCATCGTCGACATCTTGGTGTGCAGATGGAGCTCGACGCGCTTCTCGGGATAAGGATCCTGTCTTTTTTCTTTCGGCGGCAGCAGATCCGCGTAATGGATGTTGATCTGCTTCTCGTTGTTGAACCTCGAGATTTCGATCGCACCCCGAATACGCACACGGCTTCCGACCTTAAGTTTCTTCACGTCTTCTTCTTTGAAGGAACGGCCGATGAAGATGACGCCATAGATGGCGTTCTCGCCATCCTCTAAGCCGATGGTATAGATCGGGTTGCGTCTTGTCGTGCGGACCTCAACAGAGAAGATGTTGCAGTCGATGTCTAGGTGCGCGCCCATATTGAGGGCGAAAAGCGGCGAGATGGCGTCGTAGGGTTTGTAGTTCCCCCTTTGACGTGCCTTCTGCCTTCTTCTTTCCTCGATCATGAGCTCTTCGTTTTTCTTCATTTCCTCGATGAGCTCTTCTTGGGCTTTGCGGAGGGCTTCTTCGTTTTCTTCTTCGCGGGCTTGGATTTCGCTCGGGGCTTCTTGCTCCATGGGTTCTTCTTCGAAATCCTCGTCACGGTCCGCGTCAAAAGAAGGCGCGAGCTCCTCCGGGATATCGTCTTCTTTTGGGGATACTTCCTGTTTGGGCTCTTCTTTGGCCTCAGCTTTTTCTTCTTTGATTTCCGGCTTAGGCTCTTCTTTCGGAGCTTCCTTGGCTTTTGGAGTGGGTTCCACGTCTGGAATGCCATCCGCTTTGGGGGTGATCACTTCCTCTTTGATGGGGGCGACCATGAAAGGATCGTCCTCGAGGGTTTTGTCGACTTCTTCGACGCTCGGGATGGCGACTTCGCCCACCACCTCAAAGTTGTAGTTCAAGAAGTTCAGGAAGCTCTTAAGGTCACGGATTTCCCTTTTGTGCTCCGCCATCTCTTCTTTGGAGGAGAAGGAAAGCACGATCGCCTTCTTTTGGGCGCTCACCTTATAGATGGCGGGCTTCCGATAATTGGAAAGATGCCAGCCTTCGAGTAAGGCGATCGCGTCTTTGACGGTCGGCTCGTTCTTATAGGAGAAGCGGAGGGAATAACCATAATTGATGTTGCCTAAGGCCGTCTGGAATTCATCCAAATCCTCATAAGACCAAGGGGCCTCTTTGACAATTTCGAACTGCCAATGGTCGGGACGGAAGGGATCTCTCCCGATCAAATCGAAATCAAGGTCGAACCGTTCAGGGTTTTCGATCTTGATGGAGGTAAGGAAGCGTAACATCTTTTGGTTCATACAACTAACCCCACGATGTCTTTGATGACGATGACGATGGCCAAGACGATCAAGATGCCAAAGCCGATCATGTTGGCGATGCCTTTGGCTTTTTCTGGCATCTTCTTATGGGAGATGGTCTCAAAGGCGACCACCAAGATTTGCCAGCCATCTAGGCCAGGGAAAGGCAGCAAATTGAAGAAAGCCAAGTTGATGGAAATCAATCCGGCATAGAGGAAGAGCAACGAAGCCCCGCCCATGCTCATGACGGTCCCGATCTCCGCGGTCATGCCGATGATGCCGGTGACGTTGGATAATCCTTGGGTGAAGATCGAGGCAAAGCCTTGGACGATCGCCCCGCTTGCCCATGGGACATAATGGGCCCAGGAAGCCCAAGCATCGTTCCAGGAGTTCTTTTCGCCGATCGCCTTCATGGTGAGGCCGATGTCTTTCCAAGCGCCCGGATTCGAGCTGATCTTGGTTTGGACGATCAAGCGGTTCGCATAGGCTTTGTTAAAGACTTCTTGCACGCTCATCTCAGGCGTGCGGACGCCATAGATCGGGAGATTGATCAAGTCGAGGTCAATCGAATAGTGGTCGTCTTTCGTGAGATTTTGGACTTGGAAGCGGCCCGAAGCCGAGAAATCGATCTCATAAGGATAGAAGCCATCCATCGTGTCGCTGCGAGAAATTAGACCACCCGTTGCATTTCTTTTTAATGCATAGAGGGTGATATCGCCCGTAAAGGAATGGTCATTGGTTAAGCCACTCGGGTTATAGACAGCAGCGTATTCGCCATAAAGGGCGCCCGTCCCGTCATACATCTTGACCTCGCCATCTAGAAGCGAATAGCTATCCTCGATGGTGACGCCCAAGAAGAGGGCGTAATCTTTGGCTTCGTATTTGGTGCCGCCTTCTACTGGCGTAGCGGCATCGAAATAGGATTTGTATTCGCCTTCCGAGAAAGAGATCGGGCAGGTCGCGCCATTTAAGACGACGGAGCCACTGCTATTGGTCACCGAATAGGAATAGCCACGGTAATACCAAGTGAAAGCGGAGACGGCGACGAAGATGAGGACAAGGCCAAGAACATAGTTCACGGTGACACCAGCCACCATGATGAGGATCTTCTGCCACCACTTCTTGCTTTCCAAGGAACGTTCTTTGGGCGGGAGTTCCATGCCCTCGGGCGCGGCGCCTTCTTCGCCATACATGGAGACATAGCCTCCAAGCGGGATGGCGCGCATTGTGAAATAGGTTTCGCCGTTTTTGCGTTTCTTATGAAGAAAGGCGGGGCCAAAGCCAATCGAATACTCGAAGCAATAAACGCGGAAAAGCTTTGCCATGGCAAGGTGGCCCGCTTCGTGAAGCGAGATCAACACGCCAAGCATAACGAGCATGATTAAGATGTTCAGGATCGTCTGCAGCATTTATCGTTTCCTTTCGAATCGTTGTTGGAGGTAATGCCGCGTAAGGGCATCTAAGGTGAGGATTTGCCGGAGCGAGGGCTCGCCGCCGTCATAGGGGATGTTGGCCAAAGCCTTCTCCACTTCTTTCTCGATGGACAAGAAGGGGATCTTTCCTTCCAAGAAGGCGTACACCGCCATCTCGTTCGCGGCATTTAGGATGGTCGTTAAGTCCCCGCCTTTTTGATAGGCGTTCACCGCGATCATCGGCGCGGGATAACGATGGGGGTCATATTTATGGAAGTGATAGGGTCCAAGCTCGCTTAATTTGTGGACGCGCTTTAACTCAAACTCCACGTGGGTCTCGTGTAAGGCGTAGGCGATCGGGCCATGCATATCGGGGACCGAGACGTCCGCCAACAAGGTGCCGTCTTTGAGTTTGAGAAGCGAATGCACGTGGCTTTCGTCGTGCATCAAGATCTCGATCTTCTCGATGGGGTAATCAAAGAGGACCATCGCCTCAATGACCTCAAACCCCTTATTCATCATCGTCGCGGAGTCGATGGTGATCTTTGCCCCCATGCTCCAAGTCGGATGGGCGAGAGCCATTTCGGGCGTCACCTGAGCGAGCTCTTCGCGTTTCAAGTTACGGAAGGAACCACCGCTCGCGGTGATCAAGATCTTTTCCACTTCTTCGGGCTTGACCCGTGAGAGCAACTTGGCTATCGCGACGTGCTCCGAATCGATCGGATAGAGCTTTCCATGCCCTTCTTTCAAAAGCTTTTTGATGATCCGCCCGCCAACGACGAGGGATTCTTTGTTGGCAAGGGCCAAGATCTTGTCCTGACGAAGGACGGTGATGGAGGGAACAAGGCCCGCGAAGCCAACAAGGGCGTTGACCGCCATATCGTAATCGGCCTCTTCGCAGATCTGCCGCAACCCCTCATCCCCGAAATAGAAATGGATGCTGGGGTATTGGGCCTTTAAGACGTCATAGTCGGATTCCTTCTGGACGCAGATGTGGCTAACCGAAGGGAAGGACAGCAAAATATCCGGGATAATCTCCACCCGTTTGCCTACGCTGAAGGACGTAAGGAGGAAGGATTTTGGGTCGCCCTTAAGAATGTCGAGCGATTGGCTTCCGATCGAACCCGAAGCCCCGAGCAAAAGGATCTTGCGCATATCGCTTAATGAATCAAACCGCTGAAATAGAGGAAGGTCATGACGACCGTGGCTAAGCCAAGTAGGCCAAAGAGAGCGCTGTCGATGCGGTCCAAGATCCCGCCATGCGGCCCAAGGAGATGACTGTAGTCCTTGAAATTGAAATGGCGTTTGACCATCGAGAAGCTAAGATCGCCAAGCACGCCATATAAAGGCAGCAAGATGGCGGCGATCACGATCATGTACCAATGCTCCATGTCGAAGACGCCGGCGAGCATCGGGGATCCTAGGTGCGAGCAAATGAGCCCAAACGCCGCGCCGAAAGCCGCGCCGAAGACCCAGCCGGAGAAGAATCCCTCCCAGGTCTTCTTCGGAGAGACCCGCGGCGCCATCTTATGCTTGCCGAAAAGCATGCCGCCCAAATAGGCGAAGGTGTCATTCATGTAGATGGTAACGGCCAAGAAAACGATGAGTTCAATCGATTGCCAATAATCGAAGAAGCCAGAATCGCCGATCGGCCGCGCGTCTTGGATGAAAGGGACGTAACGGAGGTAAAGGGCGGCTTGTAAGCCTAGCCCCACCATCCAAAGCATCAAGAAGATATAGGTGATGTCGGAGAAGGTGAAATTCTTTAAGGCGATCGAGAGGAAAAAGAAGACCGCAATCATGATCGCCATCCAAATGGGCGAAACGTAAAGCGAATTGGTGTGGCGTGCCAAATCGGGCATAAAATGCTCGCCGGAAAGACGGGCGGCGAAGAAAGCGTCGACGTTATCCTTGGCGATCGCCCAATAGACGATGCCCGCCATGAAGACATAGCAGACAATCGCCAAATACCATGGGATCTTCTTCTGAACCGCGCAGAGGATCTCGTGGGTGGCGCCGATGAAGACCAAGGAGATGAAGGCGAACCACACCCACCCGCCAAAGATGAGGGCGGGAAGCAAAACGGCGATCATCGCAACCGCATAAATGGTGCGTAAAAGCAGTGATTTCTTCGCCTTTGTCGAGACCTCATTCACTTCGATGAGGCCAACTTTATGGGTGCGTCGCTCCTCTTCTTGGGGCACGGGCGTTTCTTTTTTCGTTTCCTCACTCATTTTTGAGACCTCCGAATCTGCGGTTGCGGTTTTGGTATTCTTCTAAGCATTTGATGAATTCGCTTCGATCGAAATCCGGCCACTTGGTCGGCGTGAAGACGAATTCGGCGTAGGCGTTTTGATACAAAAGATAATTCGAGAGGCGCTGCTCCCCCGAGGTGCGGATCATCAAATCGACGTCCGGTAACCCTTTGGTGTAAAGGTGATTGGCAAAGACTTCCTCGTTGATGTCCTCTAAGGCCAATTTGCCTTCTTTGACTTCTTTCGCGATGAGTTTGGCGGCTCGAACGATGTCATCGCGTCCTCCATAGTTCAAACAGACGTTGAAGACATAATCGTCATAGTCTTTGGTGCGGTCCATCGCCATCTTGCAGACCTCTTGGGTCGAAACGGGCAAACGGGAAATATCGCCCGAGATGACGACGCGGGTTTTGTGCTCGCAAAGATAGTCGATGTTCTTGTTGAAGAAATCCTCGAGATAACCCATCAGATGGTCGATCTCGTCTTGCGGACGGTTCCAATTCTCGGTGGAGAAGGCATAAAGCGACATCACCTTGATGTGGAACTCCCGGCAGGCGTCATAAATCGCCATCAAGCCCTCGCAGGCCTTTTTGTGGCCCAAATGACGGGGCAAACCATGGAGCTTTGCCCATCTGCCATTGCCATCCATGATGAAGGCGACATGATCGAGTTTCTTGCTGAGTTGGAACGTTTCTTTCTTTGCCATGGTTAGACCATTATATAACGGAGTTATGCTTCCGTTAGAGGGCAAAAAAGAGAAATTGATACCCTGTCCAAAAAACATACCATTCGCTTATTAAGCGAAAAAGAAAGAAAAACGAGCGCACGTGGCGCTCGTCTTGCTCTTTGGGGAACTCAGATGGTGAGAATCTCTTTTTGCTTGGCGGCAAGGATGTCGTCGATCTTCTTGTTCGCCTCGGTGACGCATTTCTGGATGTCTTCCTCGACGCGGTCTTTGTAATCGTCGGACATGCCATCGTCTTCCTTAAGAAGATCAAGGTAGTCGCGGCGGATGTTACGGATCGAGACTTTGGCGTCTTCGGAAAGCGCCTTGGCTTGCTTGGCGATTTGCTGGCGGATTTCGGTGGTGAGGGGCGGCACGACGATGCGGATGCAGTCGCTTTCCGTCATCGGGTTGACGCCGAGGTTAGCGGCGGCGATGGCGGCGGCGATGGTCTTGAGGTCATCGCGGCTATAGGGCTTCACCAAAAGCTGGCGGGGTTCTGGCATCGAGATGGAGCAAAGCGAAGTGATGTCCATCTTGTCGCCATAATATTCGCACTGGATGCCATTTAGCATCGCCGGGTTGGCGCGGCCGCTCCTTAATTTGGAAAGGGCGCCCTGGAAGGATTGGATGGATTTCTCCATCTTGGTGTTTGCTTCAACTGCGTATTGATCCATAGATTTACTCCTTGCTGATCGTGGTGCCGATGTCTTCGCCTTCGAGCACCTTCATGAAATTGTTTTCGTCGTCCATATTGAAGACGCGGATCTCCAAATCTTTGCCTTCGAGCATCGCCACCGCGGTGAGGTCCATGACCCCGAGCTTTTGCTCCACCACTTGATGGAAGGTGAGATGCTTATACATTTTGGCGTTCGGATTCTTCCTGGGGTCGGAATCGAAGACGCCATCGACGCCGTTTTTCGCCATTAAGATGGCGTTGGCCCCGACCTCTAACGCCCTAAGGGTGGCGCAGGTATCGGTGGTGAAATAGGGGTTACCGGTTCCGCCGGCAAAGATGACGACACGTCCTTTATCAAGATGGTTGATCGCTTTCCTTCTTAAATAGGATTCGCAGCACTGTGGGACGTTGATCGCGCTCATGACGCGGCAGTCGATCCCGAGCCGTTCGATCGCGTTTTGGAGAGCCATCGCGTTCATGATGGTGCCAAGCATCCCCATGTAATCGCCTTGCGCTTGCTCGATGCCGATCCGATCGCTTAGCCGACCGCGCCAGATGTTCCCAGCCCCAACGACGAGGCCAACGGTAGCACCGGCGTCTAAGGCTTTTTTGACCACGCGGGCGACCATATTGAGCTTTTTGTCATCGTAAATCTGATGCCCGACTTCATCGGCGAGAGCTTCGCCGCTCACCTTGAAGACGATTCGTTTATAGACGCTTTTCATAGTAGATGTATTCTAGCGCAACGCGCGAAAGATAGAAATAGAAGCAAGGCAACTTCAAAAGCCAAAAAAGTTTAATAAGCTTAATGAAACCAAAAAATGCGGCCTCCTCCTCTTTCGGGTAAACTATGATTAGCCATAGGAGGAACCTCCCCCATGATCGAATACAAACTCAGCAACGGGATTACGATCCCTTCCGTTGGAATCGGAACCTTTTTGTTGGAGCCTCCTGACGCCGAAAACTCGGTGAGAGAGGCCTTAAAGATGGGCTACCGCCTGATCGATACGGCCGCGATGTATTGTAACGAAAGGGCCGTCGGAAGAGGGATTCGCTCCTCTGGGGTTCCCCGCGAAGAGATCTTCGTCTCCACGAAAATCTGGCCGACCGAATACGAGAATCCCCACGCGGTGGAGGATTGTTTGGAACGTCTTGGCCTCGATCACGTCGAATTGATGTTCCTCCACCACGCCTGCAAAGACTATATTGCCGGCTATCGCCTCCTAGAGAAGGCTTATCAAGAAGGAAAGATCAAAGCCATCGGATTATCCAACTTTGAAGGAGAACCGCTTCAAAAGATTTTAAAAATCGCGAAGATCCTCCCCCACGTCAACCAAGTCGAATGCCATCCTCTTTTCCCACAGGAAGAGCTAAGAAAGGTCTCCGACCCCTTAGGCATGAAGATCATGTCTTGGTTCCCATTGGGCGGGGTGAGGAACAAAGCGCTTCTTCTTGAAAACCCCCTCATCAAAGAGATCGCCGAAAAGCATCATAAGTCCATCGCCCAGATCATCTTGCGCTGGCACGTCCAAATGGGCTTCATCGTCATCCCCGGCTCCAAAAACGTGAGCCACATCAAGGACAACATCTCCCTTTTTGATTTTGCGCTCGACGAAATCGACATGGAGAAGATGGCGTCCTTAAATCGTCATGAAATGATCCATCCTAGGACCGAAGAGGCGTTAGCAAGATACGCCGCGCTCTATCCAAAATACGAGACGGAATAATCGCAAAAAGTCAAAAAAGAGGCAATCCGTTGTCTCTTTTTTCTTATGTAGCAACAAAAAAAGAGCCCCCGTAGGAGCTCTTAGTGGGAATTGCTTATTTCGCAATGCCTTCGCCGACTTGGTAGCGGACGAATTTGACAAGCGAGAGGCCTTTTTCCTTAAGGACTTGGCCGACGGTCTCTTCCGGATTGAGGATGTAGCCCTGAAGGACCAAGCAGCTCTGGGAGAGGACCTTGTCGACTTTGCGGTTGATGATGTTGGCGAGCATCGCTTCCGGTTTGCCGGCGAGTTTCGGGTCGGCGGCGACTTCGTTCTTCGCGATGTTGGTTTCGCGCTCGCGGTCCGCGGCGGGAACATCTTCAAGGGCGATGTAGGAAGGATTGTTCGCGGCGATCGACATCGCGATTGGCTTGGCGACTTCGCCAGCGTCTTTATCGAAGATGGCGAGAACACCGATCTTGCCGTTCATGTGGGAATAGGAGCCAACGCTCTGGCCAGCGGTGAGGTGAATCACCTCAAAGCGGCGGAGGTCGAACTTCTCGCCCATCGCGACAGTCGCATCGGTGAAGAAGGGAGCGGTGAGCTCTTTGGCTTCTTCAACGGTCTTCGGCTCTTTTTCAAGAAGGACATCAAGGACCTTCTCAACGAGTTCGTGGAACTTATCGGAGGAGGAGACGAAGTCGGTTTCGCAGTTGACTTCGACGATGGCGGCTTTCTCTCCCTTCACGCGGAAGGCGGCTAAGCCTTCGGCAGCGACGCGAGCAGCTTTGGAAGCAGCTTTCGCGATGCCTTTTTCACGGAGGTAGTCAATGGCGGCCTCGATGTCGCCGTCTTTGGCGATGAGGGCCTTTTTGCAGTCCATGATGCCCGCACCAGTGCGGTCACGGAGCGCCTTGATCAAATCAATGGTGACTTCAGCCATTATTTGCTCTCCTCGGTTTTCTCTTCTTCCGGCTTTTCACTCGCGGCTTCGCCTTCCTTCTGGGCCTTGAAGGCCTGACGGCGGGCAAGGCGCTCAGCCTGCATCTTGGCGAAGCGCTCTTCGCGCTCCTTGCGGGCCTGGCGGATGGCGGCTTTGCGCTGTTCGTTGGCGATATCGGCAACGCGGATGGCGTCAACCATGGTGGCCTCGGCGCCTTCGTCTTTGGTGTAGGCGATTTCGGTGACGCCGCCACGGGCCTCAACGATCGCATCGGCTAAGACGCCGGTGAGAAGCTTGATGGCGCTGGAAGCGTCGTTGTTGGACGGGATCGGGAAGTCGATGAGATCCGGATCGTCGTTGGTGTCGCAGATGGCGAACACGGGGATGCCGAGCTTCTTGGCTTCGGCGACGGCGTTATGCTCGACGGTCGGGTCAACGAGGACGATGGCGTTCGGGACGCGGCGCATCTCTTTGATGCCTTCGAGGTTTTTCTGGAGCTTGGCGAGTTCCTTCTTGAGGACGGCGACTTCCTTCTTCGGAAGACGTTCGAAGGAGCCATCGGCTTCCATCGCTTCCAAGTCACGGAGGTGTTTGGTCCTCTGGAGGATGGTGCGGAAGTTGGTGAGGGTGCCGCCTAACCAACGGTTGGTGATGTAGAACGAGCCAGAGCGGACCGCCTCATCGATAACGATTTGCTGGGATTGGGGTTTGGTGCCGACGAAGAGGATCTTGCCGCCTTCGGCAACGATCGCCTTGAGGGCTTTGTAGGAGGCATTGACGCGCTCAACGGTCTTCGCGAGATCGATGATGTAGATGCCATTCCTGGCGCCGTAGATGAAGCGACCCATCTTCGGGTTCCAACGACGGGTCTGATGACCGAAGTGGACGCCGGCTTCGAGAAGCTTCTTCATGGTGATGATCGGGGCGTTGGGATCATGCATGACCTCGGCCATGGTCGGCTGAGGATTTTCCGCGACCGCTTCTTCGGCGACCGCTTCCTTGATTTCGTCACTCATTTTGGTGACCTCCATTTGTTTGAGCCTCCCCCACTTCGAAGAACTGACCACCGATTCGCTTTTTAAGCTGTTTCGCCCGAATCGGAACGAGGCGTTCCATCCATGGGGTGCGTATTAACTCTCTAAAGAGAGCCGAGTGAAAGTATACACATTACGTGCGTAGGAGGCAAAAACTTTCGCTCGAAAAGAGCAAATTCACTTCTTTTTGATGCGGGAAAAGGCCTTGTCGTATTGCTGTTTGAGCCCTTTTTGGGAGACGTGGGTATAGACCTGAGTGGTGTTGATAGAGTCATGGCCCAGCAACTCTTGGATGAGGCGGAGATCCGCCCCATTCTCCAGGAGATGGGTGGCAAAGGAATGGCGGAGTTCATGGGGATGTAAGCCCAAACGAACCCCTGTTTTGTTCTCGATTTGCTTGAGGATGTATTCGAGGCCGCGCACCGTCATATTCTCGCCACGTGCATTCAAAAAGAATGCCGATTTCGTTAGCACGTTCGGATTCTTTGCCGATAACAAAGGCCTAAGGTTCTTCGCGTATTCTTTCATCGCCCCTTCCGCTTCTTTGGAGAAAGGGACCATCCTCGTCTTGTTGCGTTTGCCGGTAACCCGAATGCTTCTCGAGCGGTAATCGATGTCCATCGCCTTCATGGCGACGAGCTCGGAAGCACGCATGCCCGACGCATACAAAAGCTCCAAGATGGCCTGGTCTCTTGCCACCAGTTCATCGTCTCGTTTTGCGTTTTCTTGGAAAAGTTTGGCGACCTGGTTGGCGAATAAGACTTTGGGATAGGCGATCTCCGCTTTCGGGGAACTCACGAAGCGGAATACGTTCTCTTTGACGTATTCATGCTCAACGCAGAAATCGTAGAAGCCACGAAGGGCGCTCAATCTTCTTTGGCAGCTTCTAGGCGAGATGCCGTTCATTCGTTCTAAGGCGATGAAGTTCCGGACGATCTTCTCGTCCACGTCATCCATCGCGATGCCTTCGTTGGCAAGAAAGACGAAAAACTTGTCGAGGTCCCTTTGGTAGGAATCGACGCTTCTCGGGGAATATTTCTTTTGATAGGCGAGGTAGTCCAGGTACTCTTTTTCGGGTCTATTCATCGAGGGAATCCCAATACGATTTTACCAAAGCCAAACTTCGCATAATAGTTTCTTCGCGTTGATCTTTCTTGCTGCCAGGGATCAATGCCCAGTTGGCGTTCATCGGCGTGAAATGCTTGCTTGAGGCATGAAGGATATAGTCGATCAAGGCCCCAAGAATCGTCTCTTTTGGGAATCCTTTGAAGGGTTTTCCCCGCAATTTGCGGTCCAAATAGATGGCGGAGGCGATCCCCATCGCCGCGCTTTCGACATAACCTTCCACGCCTGAAAGCTGCCCTGCCACATAGACGTTGGGCATAGCTTTTAAGGTCAGGTCTTCGTTTAAGAGATTGGGCGAATCCAGATAGGAGTTCCGATGCATCAGTCCATAACGAAGGAACTCCGCATTCTCCAAACCCGGGATCATCCGAAAGACGCGACGTTGCTCGGGATAGGTGAGATTGGTTTGGAAGCCGACGATGTTGTAGTAGTCACCGAGTTTGGTGTCCTGACGGAGTTGAACGACCGCATAAGGACGGGAGCCATCGGGACGTTCAAGCCCTCTTGGTTTTAATGGGCCAAAGGCAAGAGTCTTCTCCCCACGGCTTGCGATGACTTCGACGGGCAAACAGCCTTCGAAGTATTGGGTATCAAAGCTATGAAGCGGGGCTTTCTCCGCGTTCACGAGCTCTTTGACGAAAGCGTAATACTCGTCTTTGGTGAAGGGGCAATTGATGTAATCGGCATCCCCTTTGTCGTAACGGGATTTGAAATAGGCTTTGCCAAAATCGATCGAATTCTTCTTCACGATCGGCGCGGATGCGTCGAAGAAAGAGAGATTCTGACTTCCCAAAACCTCCGATAAATGCGAAAGAAGCTTGCCGCTTGTTAAGGGGCCGGTCGCTAGAATCGTCGGGCCTTCGGGAAGCGTCTCCACTTCTTCTTCATGGATCACAAGATTCGGGAAAGATTTCAGTTTGTTGGTGATATAACCGCTAAAAAGATGGCGGTCGACGCCAAGAGCATTGCCGCTTGGGACTTCGGAGACTTCCGCGGCTTCCATCATGATGGAGCCAAGCTCCTTCATCTCGCCTTTTAGCAAACCACAGGCGTTGGTCAGTTCTTTGTTCTTTAAGGAGTTCGAGCAGACAAGCTCACCGAAATCGCCCGTCTCGTGGGCGCCATCATTCACCTTGGGGCGGCGTTCGTAAAGATGGACCTCATAGCCCTTCTTCAATAAGAAATAGGCAGCCTCGCTTCCGGCAAGGCCGCCTCCGATCACGTTGATCTTCATTTCTTTTCCCCTTTGCTTGGGTCTTCCGTGTAGCGGCAGCGTGGGAAATTGGTGCAGCCGAGGAAGTCGCCTTTGGCGCTGTGCCTCACGATCAAATGGCCTTTGCCGCACTTGGGGCAGGGTTTGACCCAATCGGCTTCGGTGATGGTCGTTTTCTTGCGCACAACGGCCACTTTTTTCTTTTCATCGGGCTTGATGTAGTTGCAATGCGGGAAGTTGGAGCAGCCGATGAAGGTCGTTCCCCTCTTCGATTTCTTTTCCACAAGCGGATGCCCGCATTCGGGGCAAAGCTCGCCCGTTTCTTTCGGCTTCTCGGGCTCGATGTATTTGCACTTTGGGAAGTTCGAGCAAGCGATGAAGGTGCCGAACTTCGATTTCTTGTAGACGAGTTCGCCGCCGCACTTCGGGCAAAGGCGGCCCACCTTCTCAGCGGGATCCTTCTTCATCTTCTCCGCGACTTCGCCAAGCTTCTCCATGAAGGGATCGTAGAATTCGTTCATCGCGTTGAGCCAGGTGTCATCGCCTCGTTCGATCTTGTCGAGCTCGTTTTCCATGTCGGCCGTGTATTCGGTAGAAACGATCTCGGGGAAATATTCGCTCAAGACTTCGGTGATATGGATGCCTTCTTCGGTCGGCGTGGTGACGCCGCCTTTGTTGGTGATGTATTTGTGGTTGATGAGCGTCTTGATGGTCGAAGCATAAGTCGACGGACGGCCGATGCCTTTTTCTTCCATGAGCTTGACGACGCGGGCTTCGGTATAGGCTGCCGGCGGCTGGGTGAACTTCTGCTCATCCTTGGGCTCAACGACCTTGTATTCGTTGCCCTCGATCATCTCGGGGAGCGATTTGGATTCGTCGTCTTCGAATTGGCCATAGACCACTTCGTAGCCTTTGAAGAGGGTGCGCTGTCCCGAAAGGGTGAAGTCTAAGCCATTGGCGCTAAACACGGCCTTGGTCTCTTCGACGATCTTCGCACTCATCATCGAGGCCATCGCACGGGCATAGATCAAGCGGTAGAGCTTGTTCTGCTCCGCGGTCAAATAAGGCGCGACCATCTCAGGGGTACGATGGGTACCAGTCGGACGGATGGCTTCGTGGGCGTCTTGGGCGTTCGCCGAATTCTTCACCGGCTTGACGTTGCCAAGATAGTCTTGGCCCCAAGTCTCCAAGATAAAGGGTTTGGCGTGACGGTTATAGAACTCGGGCGAGATGCGGGCCGAGTCGGTACGCATATAGGTGATCAAACCGACGTTCTCCCCCGCGACTTCAACGCCTTCATAAAGATGCTGGGCGATGCGCTGGGTGCGATCGGTCGAGAATTTGAAGCGGTTGTAGGCTTCTTGCTGCATGGTCGAGGTGGTGAAAGGGTATTTCGCCTCGATCTTTTTCTTTGCCTTCGTCAAAGACGAAAGAGGGAGATTGGCGGGGATCCTGGCAAGGATCGCTTCCGCTTCTTCCTTATTTTTGATCTTCGGGGCTTTGCCATCGACTTTGGCAAGCGTGGCCTCTAACTTCTGGCCATTGACGTCCAAGATGACGGAGATGGTCCAGTATTCTTCGGGCTTAAAGGCAAGGCGCTCTTTGTGGTTATCGACGATCATCTTGAGGGTCGCCGACTGCACGCGGCCCGCGCTTTGGGCGCCGACCTTTTTCTGCATCAAAGAAGAAAGCTTGAAGCCGATGATCCGGTCATACATGCGGCGCGCCATCTGGCTTTCGACGAGGTGCATGTCGATCGTCTTCGGGTTTTCGATGGCTTCCAAAATCGCCGGTTTGGTGACTTCGTGGAAAGAGAGTCTTTTTGTGGTGTTCAAATCAAGACCAAGGACCTCAGAAAGATGCCAAGAGATGGCTTCCCCTTCGCGGTCAGGGTCGGTGGCAAGCAAGACTTCATCGGCCTTTTTCGCTTCTTTGCGAAGCTTGCTGACGATGTCTTTTTTGTCTTCGCTGATCACCCAGTCGGGCTTAAAACCGTGCTCGCAATCGATGCCAAGGCCACCTTTGCCGTGGCTCGAAAGATCACGAATATGGCCTTGCGAAGCAAGAACCTTATAACCCTCTCCGAGGTAACGGGAGATGGTGATGGATTTGTGTGGGGACTCAACGATAACTAACTTCATAATCTCGGTTTCGGCACAACACTATAAGGACTTAAATCCAGTTGTCAAACGCCCTTTTTTGAGCCGCCCCTATATATAAATAAGGATATTTATAAGGGCCGAAAAAATATTTTAAGGAAGCGGTTTCTTTTTGGCGTAACCCAACAGATAGAGAACGTCATCCGCATTCTGGACCAAATACGCCCCCTCTTGGATGAGGATGTTGCAGAAGGAATGCTTGTCCGCGGGCTGAGGGATGCAGCAGACGTCTCTCCCGATGCTTAGCGCCTGCCCGACGGTGATCATGGTGCCAGATCGCTCCCCCGCCTCCCCGACGACGGTGAGCTGGCTCAAGGCGGCGATGATTCGATTCCGCATTGGAAAATGTTTGGGGTCAGGCTTCACGCGGTTTGGGTATTCGCTGATGAGTAGGCCCTTCGTCCCGATTTCTTTTTGGAGTTTGCTATGTTCGGTGGGATAGCAATAATCGATGCCATTTCCGATCACGGCCACCGCCCTGCCATAAGAATAGGCCCCTTCCGCGGCCGCCTTATCGATCCCAATGGCAAGGCCCGACACCACGCTGACCCCTTCTTTGGCCAAATCGCGGCAAATCGTCTTGGCCATCTTGATTCCATAATCGCTTGCCTCACGGGAACCAACGTAGGACACGCATTCGTAAGGATCTTGAATCAGCGAGAGGTCGCCATAATAAAACAAGACGATGGGCGGCTTCGGCGCTTGGCGCAGAGCATGGGGATAATCGGCGTCTAACATCGTCACGACCCTGGAACGCACCTTCTTCTTCCAGGATTCGCAAAGCTTATAGTCCGGCACCCTTTTGCTCCGCACCGCCTCCATGATCTTGTCCCAATCGCCATCAAATTCGAGCGACAAGGAAATGAGAACGTCTCTTCCGGTCATAAAAAACCCTCCACTAACTAATAGGCGGAGAGTTGGGGTTTGGTATTAAAAAAGTTTCAATTGCTCGACGTAGAAGCGGCGGACCGGCCCAAAGGTCTTGCGGTGAACTCCTTCGATGGGGCCGAACTTTTTTAGCTCTTCCAAATGCTGCTTCGTGCCATAGCCTTTGTGCACGGAAAATTTATAATTCGGGTATTTTTCTTCAAGTTCTTTCATATAACGGTCACGGCTCACTTTGGCGAGGATCGAGGCCGCGGCGACGTTCTCGCAATTCGCGTCTCCTTTGACCATCGCCAGCAGTGGGACGTCATAACCTTCTAATTTCATCGCGTCCGTTATGATCATTTGATAAGGGATCTTGAGCTGGGCGATCGCTTTCTTCATGCAGCGTTTGGTCGCTTCGTAGATGTTAAATTGGTCAATCTCTTCCGCCGACATCGAGGCAATGCCATAGGAAAGAGCATTCTCCTTGATCTCCTCGAAAAGAGCTTCCCGCTTCTTCTCGGTGAGTTTCTTAGAGTCATTGATGCCCGGATTGTGATAACCCTTGGGCAAGATGCAGGCCGCGGCGAAAACAGGTCCAGCAAGAGGGCCTCTTCCCGCTTCATCGACGCCCACGATGGCACTTATCTCGTCGCTATAGAAGCGGTCTTCATAATCCAGCATCGGGGAACTCCAAAGAGTAACGGCCCAAGACGCCGTCTTTGAATTCTTTGAGCAAGAGATAGCTCGCTTTGTTTAACGAAGGTTCGCCGCCTTCTAAGAGGCCACGGCGTTTGGCGATCGCCAATAAGATTTCATGGTCTTCCAAAATAGAGATGTCTTCGATATCAAAACGTTCTTTTAAGGCGTTTGGATAATGGGGCTTTAGATAATCGATTAGATAAGAAGCAAGCTCTTCCTGGGGCAACACTTCTTCACGCATCGTGCCGAGCAAAGCCAAGATGATGGCTTTCTCACGGTCCGCGTAATTCATCGGCAAGACCCCTGGAGTATCCAAGAGGGTGAAATCGCTATTGACGGAGATCCATTGCTCCGAACGGGTTAAGCCTGCTTTGTTCTGGACCTTGGCACGTCCTTTGCCTTTCAAGGAATTGATGAAGGTGGATTTGCCGACGTTTGGCACGCCGATGATCATCACGCGAAGCGGCTGCTTCTTCATGCCGATCTTCTTCTCTTTGGCGCGCTTCTCCACGAAAAGAGGCTCGCTCACCTTGCTCAAGGTTTCGAGAATCCGGTCTTTCTTGAGGTTGCCGCTAAAAGCGGTCAATCCTTCTTTGGCGAAAGAATCCACCCATGCCTTCGTATTGGCGGGATCCGAGAAGTCATTTTTCGAAAGCAAAAGGATATGGGTCTTGTTCCCGATGATTTCTTTTAAGAAAGGGTTGCGGGAGGAGACCGGCGCCCGGCTATCGACGACCTCAACGACCAAATCCACCAGCTTCACATAAGGCTGGATGTCTTTTAAGGCCTTCTTCATGTGGCCGGGGAAATAATGGATCGCTTGCTGTTTCATAAAGGCTGCACCTGCCAAGGCCACTTTAGGCTTGAATAGATCAAATCGCAACGCGTTCCGTTCTCTTTGATCTTCGCTTGGGCGATGACCATCGCAAAACACGCTTTGAGCATCTTCCGTTTCACGGGACCAATCGTCCTGGAATCTTTCGAGGCGCTCCCATAACGGTTATCGCCCGCAAGGTAATATTCGTCTTCGCCGAGTTTGACTTCTCTTCCCGTCCAGCTTAAGGCCAAAGGATCCAAGATGGATGCCGGATAGCTCGTCTCAATGCCGGCGGATAAGAAAGCACGGTTGTAGTTCTCAAAGGTATTGCCCGGCTGCTCCACCACCTCGCCATTGATCTTCAATCGAGCCATGGGGCTATTGTCCATATCGAGACGGACGGTTTCGCCAGGCAAGCCAATCACGCGTTTGATCTTCGCGTCCGCCGTAGGAAGAAGCTTGCCATCGCTTCCATAGTCTTCGGGGTAATAAGAAAGCACGATGTCGAATCGTTTTAACGAGTTGAGGGTTCCTTCTCGAGGATCGCTATAGCCGTAGTCGACGATGTCGCCATCGTGGTTGGTGCGGTTGAGGTTATAAGTGCCATTGTCGTTGGCGAAAAGCGGTTTATAGACGATGGAGCCATCGCTTTGGGTCTCCGCCCTTAAGGCGGTCGAATTGAGCAAAGGATACATCGATAAACCCTGGACGAAGATGGAGTCCGGGAAATTGATCTTTACGTAGAGCAATAAGGCCGTGATCGACAAAGAAACGATGAGCACCAAAAGGAGGAAGACGCGCAAAACAACACCCCACGGGTTCCTCTTTTTCTTGGGTTTGCCTTCGGTAAGAGGCCCCAAGAGCTCGTTGTTTGTCTCCAAATAATTGTCGGGCATGGCTTATTGGGCGGGATGGGTGAAGACCCCATTGATTCCAAGGATGAAGATGACGATCGTCGCCACAAGGAGAAGGCCAGATAAGATGGCGGTTGCAAGGCCGATGATACGGACTGGCTTCCTGGGAGAGCGACGAAGCGAAAACAAAGAAGTCAATAGGCTCGCGGTGGAAGAGATGAAGGTGATGATTAGGCCAAAAAGATAGCCAAGCATCAGCGCCGCAAGGCCAATCGTTCCGGCGATGGCCACCGCGGTTCTCGCCTCGGGATTCTCTGCCGCGGCTTGCTGGGCGTTTTCGCTTAAGCCATTCGTCCCCGTGATGGCGTTGAGGGCAAGGGCCAGCGCCAAACCAGCGATCGCAAGAAGCACGAAAACGACGATCGTCGTGATGACGTCGGCAGCGACATGGCGTTCTTGGCGAACCTGCTCTTCCATAGGCCCCTATTATCGAACAAAAAAGGGTCCGATACAATCGGACCCATGTCACTACTAAGTTCTGACTTAGTCGGCGCTCTTGATACGAGCAGCCTTGCCAGAGAGCTTGCGCATGTAGGAGATCTTCGCGCGGCGGACTTTGCCGTGGCGGACGACCTCGATCTTCGCGATGGCCGGCGAGTTCACGCAGAAGGTGCGCTCCACGCCAATGCCAGAGCTGATTTTGCGGACGGTGAAGGTTTCGCCAACACCATGGCCGCGGCGCTGCATAACAACGCCTTCGAAGACCTGGATACGTTCCTTTTTGTTCTCGATGATACGGACCGAGACGGCGACGGTATCACCCGAGGAGAAGGAAGGAACATCCTGCTTAAGCTGACGGGCGGTGATTTCTTCGATGAGATTGGTGTTCATGAGATATTACCTCCTATCAAATGGTTTCTCTTCAGGTTCATACTCCAGTGACCGGACAGCGGAGCCTGCGTATCGTCATTCGACGCGAAAAGAATATTAGTCAAAGGGAGAGCAAGAAGCAAGCACAAATTCTTTTCTATAGAAAAAGGAGGCGGAATTCCGCCCCCTGATTCCTTGAATTTAGTCGAGATAGGCTTTGTAGGATTTGACGTCCTTCACGACTTCGCCGTCGATCTGAAGGCCGCATGGGGTATCGAATTCGACTTCGATGACCTTGCCCGTCTTAACCAGAGTGTTCTTCTTTTTCTTGACGTGGGTGCCTTTGAAGAGGCCTGGGAACATCATAAAGGTGCCAAGTTTGCCTTTGCCGTGGATCACGACGAGGCTCAAGTGGCCGGAGTTCCTCTTCTGTTCCGGAGCGATCTTCATGCCGCCGCCATAGTAACGGCCATTCATCGCCGAGGCGAGGTAGGTCTTCTTGAGTTCGGGGATCTCGACGCCGTCGACTTTGCATTTTGCAATACGCGGGACAAACGGACCGAAGAGAAGCTTGAGGGTGATGGAGGAGTAATCGATCTTCTCCGCGCCGGCGGCTTTCATTTCGTCGGCCTTCACGCAGCATTCGCCGTCGATGCCAAAGCCAATGCCATTGATGAAGCGATAGGTTTTGCCATTCACGTCGATCTTCGGAAGGTTCGCGAGATAGGGATTGAGGGGGATGAGGCCATCGTCGCGCTTGTTGTCTTCTTTGACGTCGTTGAAGAAGTCATTGCCCGTGCCCGAAGGGAGCAAGAAGAGCGGAACAGCCGGGATTTCCTCGATGTGATTGATCAAGTAGTTCAAGGTGCCATCGCCGCCAAGAAGGATCGCACGATCCTCTTCCTTCATCGTTTTGAAGAGTTCGGCGAGGGGTTTATCGTTGGAGCAAACGAGCTCGATGGTCCAGTTTTTGGCTTTGAGGTCTTCGAAGACTTTCTTGGCGTCTTCTTCGGCGTGGCCATTGTCGGCAAGACGGTTATAAATCAAATAATCCATTTTCGTTGGTTTCCTTTTAAAGGAAGAGTAATGATTTTGAGCGATGATTTCAACAGAATCCCCGCGAATTCTCTTCTTTGTAGATTAAAAATCTAACTCTACGCTTCAGGTGTTAAGCATTTTTCCTTGACACCATAAGAGGGCTTTTGTATCATCTCCCACGGAAAAGGAGAGATTCACCATGTCCGTCAAAATCAGATTAACCCGCATCGGCCGCCACAAGGATCCGTTCTACCGCATCGTTGCCGCCGATAGCCGCTTCGCCCGCGATGGCCGCTACATCGAGCAGATCGGCACCTTCGACCCGAAGGCCAAAGAAAACGCCGCCAAGATCGATGAAGAGCTTGCTCTTAAGTGGCTCAACCAAGGCGCTCAGCCCTCGGATTCCGTCCGTGCCCTCTTCAGCGAAAAAGGCCTCATCGCCAAGTTCGCCGAGAGCAAAGTGAAAAAAGGCGCGAAGAAACCGGCGAAGAAGGCTGCCGCTCCGAAAGAAGCCAAGCCGGCCGCGAAAAAGACTGCCGCTAAGAAAACTGCCGCCAAAGGAGAATAACGATGAGAGACTTTGAGGCCTTGCTTCACCCCCTCATCGATCCGCTCATCGAGAAACCGGATGCCGTTATGATCCGGGAGCTCCCTGGAAGCACGGAACGCGATGTCACCGTGCTCATCGTCGCGGAAGATGACGACACCGCTCGCCTCATCGGCAAGCGCGGCGCCGTCGCCAACGCCCTTAGAGAAGCGGTTGCCATCATTGGGAAGGCCGACGACACCAACGTCCGAATCCATCTCAAGTTCGAAAGTTTCGAAGAAGAAAAAGAAAGCGACGGGGAATAACGCCCCGCCGTTTCTTTTTGTAAAATAGAGGAGCAATTATGGAATACGTGCGTTTGGGAGAAATCCGTAAGCCTTATGGGCTAAAAGGCGAAGTCGTCTGTTTTTCAATCACCGATTTCGCTTCCTCTCGCTTCAAAAAAGGCACGACCGTCTATCTCCATAACCCCAAAACCGACGAACGGATCAAGATGAAGGTCAAAACCTTCCGCGATTCGGGCGATTATTACTATCTCGGCTTAGATGGCATCACCTCGATGAACGAGGCCGAGAACTACCGTAACTTCTATGTCGAAATCGACAAAGCAGCCGCCCCGCTCCCCGAAGGCTACGTCCGCGTCTCCGATTTGATGGGCTGCACCGCCATCGATTCGCAAACCAAAGAAACCTTAGGCGTCATCACCGACGTCTTGTCCTATGCCCCCACCAAGACTCTCCGCATCCACCGCGAGGGAGAAAAAGACTTCTTCGTCCCCTACGTCAAAACGTTCATCGGCGAAGAGGACTTTGAGAAAAAGACCATCGAGATCCATGTCGTGGAGGGCATGTTATGAGAATCACGATCCTCACGCTCTTCCCTGAGATGTTTGAGGGCTTCACGACCAATTCGATCATGAAGCGGGCCTTAGGCAAAGGCGTCGCCGAGATCAAAGTCGTGAACATCCGCGATTACACCAAAGACAAATATGGAAGGACGGATACTCCCCCGGTCGGCGGCGGCGCTGGACTGATCGAAAAATGCCAGCCGATCGTGGACGCCATCCGCGCCAATAGCGCCCCGAATACCCATAAGATTCTCATGTCTCCCCGTGGGGCGACCTACGATGAGAAATTGGCCAAAAAATACGCAAACCTTGAAGAACTTCTCATCGTTTGCGGGCATTATGAGGGCATCGATGAGCGCGTAAACGCCTACGTCGACGAGCTCGTCTCCATTGGCGATTACGTCTTAACCGGCGGCGAGATCCCCGCGATGGCGATCGCCGATTCCGTCATCCGTTTGCTGGATGGCGCGATCACCGCCGAATCCCTCCAAGACGAATCCTTCAACGACAACGCCTTGGAATATCCCCAATACACCGAACCCTATGACTTCGAAGGCCAAACGGTTCCTGACATCCTCTACTCTGGCAATCACGAAGCCATTGCTAAATGGAGGAGGAAAGAGTCCTTACTTCTTACAAAGAAGTACAGGCCAGACCTCTTCGAGAAACTAAGCCTCTCCAAAAGAGACATCAAGCTCCTCAAAGAAGCCGAATCAGGCGAAACCCCGAATTGGGAAAAAGAAGCCTTAGAGAAAGGCCATAAGTTCATCAAAAAATGAAGGTCGTGAATTCAAACTCACGACCTTTTTGTTTGCCTTAGAATCCAAGGCCACCCATGCCGCCCATACCGCCTAAGCCGCCAGGGGGCATCTTGCCCGATTTCTGATATTGTTTGAGACGCTTCATCATCTCTTTGGATTGCTCGTATTTCTTGATGACGCGATTCACGTCCGCGTTGGTTTTGCCGCTTCCCTTCGCGATGCGGTTCTTCTGCGAGAAGCGAAGAGATTCCGGATGCGCTCTTTCGTAACGCGTCATCGAGTTGATGACCGCTTCGAAGTTCTTCATCTCGCGGTTGGCTGCCTCTTGCTGCTCATCGGTGAGCTTCGGCATGCCGGGGATCATCTTGGCGATGAAGCCAAGCGAGCCGATCTTTTGGACCTGTTTCATCTGACGGAGCATGTCATCCAAGGTGAATTCGCCATCTAACATCTTTCTCGCGTCACGTGCAGCTTGTTTCTCGTCGATCGCCTCTTTGGCTTTTTCGACGAGGGTGACCACGTCACCCATGCCAAGGATGCGGTCCGCCATACGGTCCGGATAGAAGATATCAAGGTCAGTGAGCTTTTCGCCAACGCCGGCGAACTTGATGGGGATGCCAGTCAGGTATTTGATGGACAAAGCGGCACCGCCACGGGCATCGCCGTCTAACTTCGACATGATAAGACCCGTGAGGCGGAGATCATTGTTGAAGGTATTGGCGACGTTCACCGCGTCTTGACCCGACATCGCGTCGACCAATAAGAGGACTTCGTCTGGATGGGTTTCCTTGATGATGTTCTTGAGTTCATCCATCAAGACCTCATCGATCGCCAAACGGCCCGCGGTATCGAAGATGACGACGTCATAGCCTTCGTTCACCGCTTTCTCTTGGGCTTGTTTCGCTAAGATGACCGGGCTCTTTTTGGGATCGACTTCAAAGAAATCGACATCGATCTCCTTGGCGATCGTCCTTAACTGGTCGATAGCGGCGGGACGATAGACGTCCAAGGGAGCAAGAAGGACTTTCTTGCCGAGTTTGTTCTTTTGGAGATAGGCAAGCTTACCAGCCGAGGTGGTCTTACCAGCGCCTTGCAAACCAACCAGCATGATCGCGGTCGGATGGCCTTTGGCATAAGCGATGTCGGTGTTGTCTTTGCCTAAGAGCTCTTCGATCTCATCATGACAGATCTTAACGAGCATCTGGCTTGGGTTGACCTTGTTATAGACATCTTGGCCAAGGGCCCTTTCCTTGACGTCATTGGTGAAGGCTTTGACGACTTTGAAATTGACGTCGGCCTCAAGCAAAGCGACGCGGATTTCCTTGAGCATCTCATCCATGTTCTTCTCGGTGAGACGCGACTGGCCACGCAGTTTTTTGAAGATGGCGCCAAAGCGGTCGGTTAACGATTCAAATGCCATTTTCGATCTCCTTTAGTAATGCTTCGTATGCGTTTAAACGCTCAACGGGGTCCTTAATTTTGGAAATACGGTCCCCTTCTATGCTGATTTTGCTTCTCCGTTCCACGAGGTGAAGCTTCTCTTCGAACTCCTCCATTTTCGTGGTCGCGGTCTTGATGGCTTCGCTGACCGCCGCTCTCGAGATCCCCTCTTCTTCCGCGATCTCGCTAAGCGACAGATCAAAGGAAAAATAGGAGTCGACGATCGCCCTTTGGTTCTCGGTTAAGAGAGACCCATAGGCAGTGAAAAGACGAAGAAGATGCTCACGGTTTTCTAGGAGTTCCCGGCTCATTCTTCTTCCTTTCCGACCAAGAGGCCATAGAGGTATTTGTCTAAATCGAATTCCTCAAGATCTTCCATCTTCTCGCCTAATCCGATGAAGCGGACAGGGACGCCGAGCTCGTCGCGGATTGAGAGGATGATGCCGCCTTTGGAGGTGCCATCCATCTTGGTGATGACGATGCCGCTAAGCTCCGTGACTTCCTTAAAGGCCTTCGCCTGGAGGACGCCATTTTGTCCGGTCGTCGCATCGACGATCAAAAACGCTTCGTGGGGCGCGCCTGGGATCTCGCGCGATAAGACGCGGTCGATCTTGCTAAGCTCCATCATGAGGTTCTTCTTGTTCTGGAGACGGCCAGCCGTATCAACGATCACAAGATCGATGTTGTTCTGGATGGCGTATTTGGCCCCGTCATAAGCCACCGAAGCGGGATCGCCATTTTCTTGTCCAACGATGATCGGACACTTTAAGCGGTCTGCCCAGACTTTGAGTTGTTCCACCGCACCCGCGCGGAAGGTATCGCCCGCGACAAGAAGGACTTTCTTGCCTTGGTGTTGATAACGATAAGCCAATTTGGCGATGGACGTGGTTTTGCCAACGCCATTCACGCCGACGACCAATAAGACGGTCGGACCGTCTTTTTGGAAATGGATTTCGTTTTCGATCGCTTCGCCGCTCGTCGTATAGGAGACGAACATCTCGTCGATCATCATCTCGTTGATCTTTGAGGGCTCGGTGATCTTCTCTTGCTTGGATTTCTCCAAGAGTTCTTCGATGAGGCGCAAAGAAAGCTCGACGCCGACATCGCTCTCGATGAGGATCTGCTCCAGCTCCTCGAAGTATTCTTCGTTCACCTCTTTGTAGCGTTTCGAAAGACTATCGAGTTTGGAGGCGAAGTTCGCGCGGCTTTTGGCGAGGCCCTTTTGGTATTTCTCGGTGGTCTCGTCTTTGCTTTTTTTGCTGAATTTGTTCTTTAAGAAAGAGAAAAGTCCCATTATTCTTCGTCTCCTTGCGGTTTGGCGGCCATCTTGCTCAAGGCATCGGCTGCCGCGGCGGTTTCGGCCGCTTTCTTGTTCTTGCCAACGCCACGTCCGAGCTCTTCGCCCTCGAAATAGACGGCGGCAACGAACTCTTTGTCATGGCTTGGGCCACGTTCTTCAACAATCGCATAGGTGACCGATTCTTTCTTATCGGCCTGCATGCATTCCTGAAGAAGCGACTTCGGATTCTGTTCTTGGTGGATCTTGCCGTTTTTGATGTCTTCTTCGAAGATCGAGCGGACGATGCGATAGGTGACTTCTAAGCCTTGATCGAGGAAAAGCGCGCCGATGAAGGATTCGAAGACGTCTTCTAAGACGTTCAAAGAATCGCTCACGTTCCCTTGGAAGGAAACGCCGACGCGGATGAATTTGTCTAAGCCAAGCTTCCGGCAATAATCCGCTTCGCTCGCGGTGCGGATGAATTGGGCTTTGAGGACGCTAAGCTCGCCTTGCCCCATCTCGGGATGGTATTTGTAGCAAAGCTCGCTCGTCACCATGCCAATGACGGAATCGCCCAAGAATTCGAGTTTTTCGTAATCCTGGTGACGGGTGCCCGCCATGCCATTGTAGGAAGAATGGGTAAAAGCGAGGACATAGAGTTCCTCGTTGTGCGGCAAAAAGCCGAACTTACGGTAAATCGGGGAGAATTCGCTCATTGGGATAATCCCTCCTTAATCTGGTCAACCAATTTGTTTTTGACAAGAGAGTAGGCCACTTCGATCGCGTGGAAGATCGCCACGCCATCCGAATTGCCATGGGCCTTCACGACGACGCCATTGACGCCAAGAAGCATCGCGCCGCCGACGGATTTGTAATCCATGGTCTCTTTCATGTCTTTGAAGCCCTTGCGGGATAAGAGATAGCCAAGCTTCGAGAAGATGTTGCGCTGAAAGGCGCTTTTCATCATCTCGCTCATCATCTTCGCGACCCCTTCGGTGCCTTTTAGCAGCGTATTGCCAGAGAAGCCGTCGGTCGCGACGACGTCGGCATCGCCATTTAAGACGTCACGTGCTTCAAGGTTGCCTTGGAAGTTGATGTCTTTTCTTTCCTTGAGGAGAGCATAAGCCTCTTGCCCTTCCGGGGAGCCTTTGCCTTCTTCTGATCCATTGGAAAGCACATAGACTTTCGGGTCTTTCACGTTATAGACGCACCGAGAATAGAGAGAGCCCATGAGTGCGAATTGGGCAATTTCTTTGCCGCTATTCTCGTTGTTGGCCCCAACGTCCAGAATCACGACCTTCTTCCCCTTGATGCGGGTGGGGAAGGGCGCGACCAAGCAAGCGCGTTCGGCGCCTGGGATCTTCCGGAGCAGCACCGTCGCGCAGGTCAAGAATGCACCAGTGCCGCCACAAGAGATGACGCCATCGGCTTTCTTTTCTTTGACGGAGTTGACCGCCTTGAACATCGAGCTCTCTTTGTTCCTTAAGGCGTCGAGGACGCCCGCTTCCATCGGCATGACTTCTTTGGCATCGACAATCTCGCCTTGGGCGCCTTCAAGCTCTTCTTTTTTGCCTACCAAAAGGAAATTGACTTCGTTGGGGTGCTTTTCTTGGAACAAACGAACGCCTTCTAAAGCGGCTTTCGAACCAAGATCGCCACTGCTCATGTCAACTGCTAACGTAATCATAAAAGAGGCTCCTAATGACGCCTTGGGAAATGATAACACAGAAAAGGTCTTATTTAGACCTTTCCTTTATGGTCGAACTTTCTTTGATTTCTTCCTCGGCCGCTTTGAGGATATAAGCGAACTGAGGTTCTTGGGCGTGATTCAAGATGTAAGAGGCGTCGTCTCTGGCGCATTCCAGCATCTTAAAGTCTTTCACGAGGTTCACGAAATGGAAATCCGGGAGGCCCGATTGCTTCACGCCAAGAAGCTCGCCAGGACCTCTTCTCCTAAGATCTTCTTCTGCGATTTTAAAACCATCTTCGGTTTGAACCAAGACATTCAATTTATCGAGTTCTTCTTCATCACGCCCATCGTAAAGGAGATAGCACTTCGAACTCGAGCCATCGCGGCCGATGCGGCCACGGAGCTGATGGAGCGAGGAAAGGGCGAAATGGGTTGGCTCATAGATCAGCATCAAATCGGCTCGCTTCACATCCACGCCAACCTCGATGACCTGCGTGGACACGAGGATCGGGCATAAGCCAGTTTTGAAGGCGATGATCGCCGCGTCTTTTTCTTCTTCGTCTTGCCGGCCATGGAGAAGGGCGACCTTATTGGGGTAAAGCTTCTCATAGGTTTCATAGACCTTCTTCACCGAGATGTTGCTTTCTTCCTCATCCCCTTCAATCTTCGGGGCGACCACGTAAACGCGGTGGCCAGATTCCAGGGAAGTTTGCACGTCTTTTTGCACGGTTTTTGAGGCTGTTCTTGCGATTTTCGTCGCAATATCCCTCTTTTTTGATGGGAATTCGTTTAAGGTCGAGACATCCAAATCGCCATAGATCGTGAGGCTTAAGGTCCTGGGAATCGGGGTGGCGGACATCAAAAGAACGTCGGCATTTTCGCCTTTGGAGGCCAACAAGGTTCTTTGGTTCACGCCGAACTTATGCTGCTCGTCGATGATGGCCAAACCGAGTTTGGCGTAATGGACGCTTTTGGAGAATAGGGAATGAGTGCCCACCGCGATGTCGGCGGTTCCATCCTCCAAATCGTTCAGGTTGCCCCTTTTGGTTTCGTTATCCATCTTGCCCGTGAGCAAGATCACGTTCACTTTTGTGCCCTCAAACGTCTTCTTAAGCGTTTCGTAATGCTGCTTGGCCAAGGTTTCGGTCGGCGCCATCAGCGCGCCCTGCGAGCCCCTTAGATAGTTTGCGTAAAGAAGGATCGCGGCGACCAAGGTCTTGCCACTGCCAACATCGCCTTGGAGCAAGCGGTACATAAGCGAATCCGCCTCCATGTCCAAGACGCATTCCTCCACCGCTTTCTTTTGGCTATTGGTGAGCTGATAGGGCAAAGAGGCGATAAAGGCTTCAAGCTTCTTCCGGTCCAAATAGCCTTTGCCTTTGGCGAGTAAGCTCTTGTTCTCTTTGCGGATGATCTGGTTCTTTAAGGAGAAGAGAAGCGCCTCTTCGTATTTGAGGACCCTTAACCCCTGGCGGATCGATTCCATGTCCAAGGGGAAATGGGTGTTCTTCAACGCGTCATAACGGTTGATGAGCTTGTATTTGCTCCGGAAGATGGCGGGGACGTGATTGTAGATTTTGCCATCGCATTCCTTTAAGGCTTTTTGGATGAGCTGGGAGAAAGAATGCTGGGGGTATTCGCTGGGAAGCGAGTATACGGGCACCAAAGCCTCTTCCTTGGGGATTCTCCCCTTCTTGAGGTTTAGGAGGCTTAATTCGTGTTTCTTCGCGTCGTAGGAGGCTTGCAAGGTGAAGGAATCCTCTTGGTTTAGGATTTTAGAGAGATAAGGACGGTTCCAGGCGACCACTTTGTAGTCGTTATCAAACTCATCCCGGAAATAGAAGGTCGTGTTGGATAGCCTTTGGAAACGCAGGGTCTTTGGGGTGGTGATCACCTTGCCAAAAAGAACGACGCGTTCTTTGTCTTCAAGGTGATGCAAGCGCGAGGGATCGCTATAAAGGAAGGATTCGTAGCGGCGTGGCAGATGCTCCAAAGCCTGAAAATAGGAAAAAATCCCCATTTCGCCGAGGAGATAGTTGAGTCTTGGAGACGTCGTTAATTTCATCTCGCTTATTGTAGCAAAAAGAAAGGAACGCATTGCGCGTTCCTCACTTGTTTTTCTTATTCTAAGCCAACGAGGTAACTGTAGACCGGCTGTCCGCCATCGCGAACGTCGATTTCGACGTCCTCACCATATTTCTCGTTGAGGATCGATTCGACTTCTTCGCGTTCCGCTTCGTCAACGTCCGCGCCGCAATAGACGGTCAAGACGCCAGCGTCTTCGCTCATCATCGATTCAATGAGGTCGAGGATCGCGTCCTTGCGGGATTTGACGCAGGAGACGATCTTCTTGTCCTCCATCGCCATGTAATAGTCCTTGGTGATGTGGACGCCGTCGATGTCGGTGTCTTTAATCGCGTAGGTAACCGAGCCCGAGAGGACGCTCTTAAGGGCGCTCTTCATCTCCTGGAAGATGGTTTCGGGGTCGTTATCCGGGTTAAATTGCATCAAGGAAGCAATGCCCTGCGGGATGGTTTTGGAAGGCACCACTTTCGCGTTGATCGAAGGATCCAGGACTTCGCAAGCCTGGGAAGCCGCCATCACGATGTTGGAGTTATTGGGAAGGATGTAGACGTTTTCGGCGTGGATGCGCTTGATGGCTTCCACGAAGTCCGCGGTCGAGGGGTTCATGGTCTGGCCGCCGGAGACGATTTCACCAACGCCAAGCTCACGGAAGATCTCGTCTAGCCCAGGGCCAGAGCTCACGGCGATGATGCCAAACTCCGCCAAGGGACGATCGTCTTCTTCTTTGTTTTCTTCTTGCTTGGCCTTATGGGCTTCGATGTTGCCCGCCATATCGGTCGCGGCGCGCCCTTCGGAGATGTTATGATGCTCCTCGGACATGTTCTCGATGGTGATCGAGAGGAATTCGCCAAAGTTTTGGGCGTAATTGAGCATATCGCCCGGCTTCAAGGTATGGATGTGGACGCGGACGTTGTCGCCATCGCTCACGACGACGAGGGATTTGCCATGCTCCCCAAGGTATTTGGTGAACTTCTCTTCGTCGAATTTCTTCTTGCCGTCTTCTTTTTTGCCAAGGCGGAAGATGAACTGGGTGCAATAGCCATAGGCCTCTTCTTCTTCGAGCTGGGCGCCGGCATAGCCATGGTCGCCTTTCTCGAACATCTGCATGACGTCGCTGCCCGCGGGGGATTCGACGTTCTCGACGCGGTCGATCATCTTGCCTTTGACCGCGGCGTTCATGCCTTCGAAGATGCGCCAGAGACCCGTGCCGCCGCTATCGACGACGCCGACTTCCTTCAAAACCGGAAGGAGCTCTGGGGTATGATCCAAAGATTTCTTCGCTTCCTGGAGGAGGAATTCGAAAACATCTTCAATGGAATCTAATTTATCTTCGTTGTCTTTGACGGCCTGGGAGGATTCGCGGATGACGGTGAGGATCGTGCCCTCAACCGGCTTCATGACGGCCTTATAGGCGATTTCTTTCGCGTTTAGAAGGGCGAGGATCAAATCCTCGACGCCGATCTTCTTTTTGCCTTTTAAGGAATCGGCAAAGCCACGGAAGATCTGCGAGGTGATGACGCCCGAGTTGCCTCTGGCGCCCATCAAAAGGCCGCCGGAGAAGGCTTTGGCGAGATCGTAGACGTTGTCGTCGTTGCGGTTACGGATTTCCTTGACGCCCGAAGTGAGGGTCAAATTCATGTTCATGCCCGTGTCGCCATCGGGGACAGGGAAAACGTTTAACCGGTCGATTTCCGGATAATGGTTATACAGGTTATTGGCACCGGAGATGAAAACCTGCTTCAGTAATTCGGCGTCGATATGTTTCATGCTTCTTCTAGATCCTTTACGTCCTGAACGTAGACGTTGACGGCCGCGAAACGGATCTGAAAGGTATTCTCAAGAACGTATTTGACTTTCTTTTGCACTTCAAAACAGACCTCGGTGACTTTCACGCCGTAGGCAACGTAGATATAAACGGAGACCTCATAAGATTTGCCGCTTTTGATGGCGTAGATCCCCTTCGAGTAATCTTCTTTGGCTAAGCCTTTTTGGATGGCTTTTGGCAAGTAATCGACGAAAGAGGGGCGCGGGGCAAGGCCAACAACGCCATAGCATTCCATCGCGGCTTCGCCAGCCACGGACGCGATCGCGGGAAGCGAAAGCTTCACGTTCGCGGGAATCGTCTTCTTCGAAATCGTTGCCATAAGAAATAATGTACGCGTTTAGCGCCTTGATATTATCTCACCTTATAAGGCATTTGGAAACCATGGGAATATCCCTCTCCCCATAGGGGAGGAAAAGAAAAAGAGCCCGTATTTAACGAGCCCTTCCTTGCTTAGGCCAACAGTTCGAAGAAGGCGTCAAGAATCGCTTTGTGGGAGCCATAGGCGAAGAGCATATGGTTGCCCGCGGGGTTTTCGATCAAATCGGAGATCTCTTCGCCGAAGGAAACCTGGATCTGGGAACGGCAATAATCGTTTTCTTCCAAGTTGGCGAGAATCTTGCCTTCCTTGACCACGAAGCGGTCCAGGGCAGGCGAGAACTTGGCCATCGTGACTTCGCTCTCTTTGAACTTGCCACGGATCCCAAATCCCATCCCCGATTCATAATGGGTCATCAATCGATAGCTCGTTACCATCGAGAAAGGGCAGGTGCAATGGGCGTAGATCGCTTCTTGCTTGGCGATGTCGAACTTCTCGGGGTTTGCCATGAAGGAAGGCTCGCCTGTGAGTTCTTTTAAGACAAGCATCGTAAGCAAAGAAGGGATATCCCCTTCGCAAGAAGCCAAGATGCCACGGTCATTTAAGAAGCCAAAGGCCAAACAAGAGGTGTTCTGATATTTCTTGAGCAAATCGAAGCAGCGGAGCGAGAAGCCGTCCAATTTGTGCTTCTTCGCGATCGCCGTAAGGGCGCTATAGATGTAGAAGGAGCCACGCAAGGCGTCGTCCCTCCTCGTCCTTCTCCGCATCGCGTGGAAGGATTCTTCGTCCAAGATGACGTGACGGTCGATCTCGCGCTCCAACTCGCTCGTCGAGATCTTGATGAGATTGACGCCAAGCTTGCTCTTGATGAGCTTTTGCTCGGTCTGCGAGGAGATCAGCCAATCGGATGGCCCGCCGATCAGAGCGATCTTCTTGCCCTTTAAATGGGCCTTGATCGCGTAGGCGGAGGCGTAGAGCTTAAGAGTCTCTAACATCGCCTTCTTGTCGCCATAAAGGAATTTGCTCGGTAGGCCAAGGCCTTTTAAGAAGGATTGGATCTCCAAGGACGCCGCAAAGGAATTGCGGATCCCAAGAGGCATAATGAAGTAAGGCGCGTCATAACGCGCATAAAGGTCATGGAAATACATCTCCGAGCCGCCCGTAAGGACGAAGAAAACCGGCAAGGCATCTTTCTCTTCCGTGAAGGTGAGCTCGCCATTTGGGTCGAGTTCTTTGAGGAAGGATTCGGCCTCATCGCGGAGGGTGGGGTCTTGGGCCGCCATCGCGGAACGGAGTTTGATCAAACGAATTTTCGGCATAGGAAAATTATAAACCAAAGAAAGAGAAGAGGGCTACTTTCTTAACGAGTTAAGAAGAACCCCCCTATAAAAGAAAAAAGCCCGGCGGCGCGCTATTCTTACTCACGAATGAGCTACCTTCGCCACTGCGGTGCTTAACTGCTGGGTTCGGGATGGGACCAGGTGTGCCCACCGCGCCATCGTCACCAGACTTTTTTCTTATGCTCAGTGTTCCTTGAAAACCGGATATTATCAAACAAGTTCTTCGAGTTGCTATTGAACTAAAATTGCGCCGACTTAGCTTACTCTTCTCTAAAAGAGAAATTAGTGAAATTAAGTCCTCGAGCTATTAGTAACGGTCAGCTGAACATATCGCTATGCTTACACTTCCGTCCTATCAACCTCCTAACTTTGGAGGGCTCTTACTTCTTTCGAATGAGAAGTCTCATCTTGTGGTTGGCTTCACGCTTAGATGCTTTCAGCGTTTATCCGCTCCGGAGGTAGCTACCCGGCCATGCCGCTGGCGCGACAACCGATATACCAGTGCTCCGTTAATCCCGGTCCTCTCGTACTAGGGACCACTCCACTCAAACTTCTTACGCCCACGACAGATAGGGACCAAACTGTCTCACGACGTTTTGAACCCAGCTC